>CAKMOY010000096.1 GCA_927911235.1 uncultured Moraxella sp. | reverse complement strand
CCAAAAAATTTTACCCAATGTTGTATAACGCCAATGTTTTATTGTATGTTTGTGTGAAAATTGACATCATGCACCTTTGTAAAGTTTTTTGTTTAAAATGTAAAAAAGCGAAAACCGCTTCTGTCGCTACAACCAATACAGGCGAAAAAATCACCGCTTATACATCTACCAACGTTTGGGGTTCTATTATTCAAGCGGTTGGCGGTGAAAATGTGGACGTGGTGATTGCGGTGAATGACGCAAGCCAAGACCCACACGACTATCAAGCCACCGCACAGGATAAATTAAACATCAGCAAAGCCAAATTGGTGCTAGTCAATGGCGGTGGCTATGATGACTGGGCGACCAGCCTTGCCAAATCGGTGGATAATAAACCTGTGATTATCAATGCGGTGGATTTGTCAGGCTTAAAACCTGCCGATGAACACGAGCATGAAGACAAACACGAACACGAGCATGAGCATAAAAAAGACCATGACCACGCCCATCATCACCATCATGGTGATTTTAATGAACACGTCTTTTTTTCGTTAGATACTGCCAAAAAAGTTGCCGAAGCGGTTGCTAATCAGCTTGCCAACAGCGACCCAACGCACAAAGCCACTTATGAGCAAAATGCCAAAGATTTTATTGGTAAAATCAATGCATTACAAACGACTGCCAAAATGGTCGGTAATGGCAAAAATATCAACGCCTTTGCCACCGAGCCTGTGATTGGCTATTTGCTTGATGATATGGGGATTAAAAATATCACGCCAACCGCCTATATTGAGCAGTCAGAAACGGACGCAGGCGTGTCGGTGAAAGTGCTAAATGACACCAAAACCTTGCTCCAAAACAAACAAGCCCAAGTGTTAATCGTCAATGCCCAAACCGAAGATGCGACATCAAAACAATTGGTTGAAATCGCCAAAAATACAGGCGTGCCAACTGTTTCGGTGTACGAAACTTTCCCAACGGGCGTGAATAATTACATTGACTTTATGACAAAAACCATTGATGACTTTGCCAAAGCCGTTCACAACACACCTGCGACCGCAAGCATAGCGACAGCTTCAACCGCCATCGCTTCAACGGCAAGTAGCACAAAATAAGGTTGTTATGGATTTACGCAATCATTTTGTCAAAACAGCACAAACCAAACCTTTGGTTTATCGTGATAAATCTTGCCAAAAATGTGAAAAATTGTTAAACGTGAGCAATGCCACCATGAAATTGGGGCAACGCTTGCTTTGGCAAGATGTCAATTTTGACATTTTTACGGGGGAATTTGTGGCGTTGCTTGGGGCAAATGGCACAGGTAAAACCACGCTATTTCACAGTGTTTTGGGTTTAAACACTTTGACAAATGGCAAAATCAATTTGGCAAACCAAATAAAAATCGGCTATGTCCCACAACTGAAAAACTTTGACCCCAAACTGCCAATTCGCGGGCGAGATTTGGTAAAACTGGGACTTGATGGCGGTTATTATTTGTTTGGTTGTTTTGACCAAAAAAAAAACTTTTGGCAAATATTATCTATCGCCAAAAACAAAAAAAATACCTGATTGACAAAGCGATTGACGAAGTGGGCGGGCATGAGTTTGCTGATATTCCGTTACATTTGTTATCAGGCGGTGAACAGCAACGTATGCGAATTGCTCAAGCCTTGGTCGCCGAGCCTGATTTGTTGTTGATGGACGAGCCGTTGTTAAGCCTTGATGTCGCAAGTCAATATGTCGTGTGTGATATTTTGTCGCACCGTCAGCAGTGTCATAGCACGGCGATTTTGATGATTAGCCATGAGTTAGCACCGATTATTCCCTTGACAAATAAAGTTATTTTGTTAAAAGACAATCAAGCGATGGTCGGTGGTCATGAATTATTTGAGCAATACAAATAAAAAATATTTTAGCTATTTTAAATAAAATTAGGGGTTTCATGTTACTTACATCGCTTGATATGGTGATTAATTTTGACAATTTTGCTCAATTATTGCCGTTGGTCTATTCATCTATCATCGCAGCGATGATTTTGGGCGTGTTGGCAGGCTTGATAGGACCGATGATACAGGCTCGTGATATGGCGTTTGCAGTGCATGGCACGGCAGAGCTTTCTTTTGCAGGGGCGGCGTGTGCCTTGTGGCTTGGTACTTCGGTAACGATGGGGGCGGTGATTGGTTCGGTGATTGCGGGGACGATTTTGGCAATCATGGGGCTTGATGGTAAAAATCGCAACTCGCTTATCGGCATTATGCTACCGTTTGGGCTTGGGCTTGGCGTGTTGTTTTTATCGTTGTATCAAGGGCGTTCATCAAACAAATTTGGGCTTTTAACAGGACAAATCGTTGCGGTAACACCTGCGGATTTGCAAGCGATGCTGATTGTCGCTGGCATTGTGTTTGTGGTGATGGCGATATTTGGTCGGCGAATGTTTTTTTCAGCGATTGACCCACAGATTGCCACCGCACAGCACATTTCTTTAAAATGGCTGTCGCTGTTGTTTATGTTGATATTAAGCCTTGTGGTGGCGGTGAGTGTGCAACTGGTTGGGGCGTTGTTGTTGTTATCGTTGCTGATAACGCCGACAGCGGCAGCTTCGCAAGTTACGGCTCGTCCTGTACTGATTTATGGTTTGTCTATGCTGTTTGCGATGGTCGCTGGCGTGGGTGGAATTTTGTTGTCGCTTGGACCGGGCTTGCCGATTTCGCCATATATCACGACCATTTCATTTTTGATTTATTTGTTGTGTTTGGCAATTGGGTTTTTTAGAAAAAAATCGGGCTGGCAACGGCGACATTCTACTGTACAAAAACCGAATTACTGTATGGATAAAGTTTAGGTTAATAAAGTCATAGCGGAATTGCCTGTTGTAATACATTGTCCAAACCTTGTGCCACCGAACCAAAAATGCGTGGATTGGTGGCACTGTGAGCCGTGATAATGGTGTAAATATCTTGGTGATATTGTTTTAAAATTTCGCTAGGTTTTATTGTTTTCACTGACGAATTTCTCCATGCCCAAACACTACCCATTTTTGCGATGTCAAGCCATGCAAGCCCACAGGCCCACGAGCGTGGATTTTGTCTGTAGAAATACCAATCTCCGCCCCAAGCCCATATTCAAAACCATCGGCAAAACGAGTGGACGCATTGATCATTACGCTACTAGAATCCACTTCACGCAAAAACTGCAACGACTTGGCATAATCATTGGTCAAAATCGCATCAGTATGGTGCGAACCGTGTCGGTTAATGTGGGCAATTGCTTCATTCATATCCGCCACGATTTTTACCGCCAAAATCGGTGCAAGATATTCCGTATCCCAATCTTCTTCGGTAGCTTTGCTAATATGAGATTGTAGTTTTTCTTCATTTTGTAAAATTGTCAAACTTTGTTCACAAACTCGCAGTTGCATGGCGTTATCTTGATTGACTAAGGCATGGGCGATTTTTGGTAAAAAATCGTTGGCAATAGCGTTATCAATCAATAAAGTTTCGGTCGTATTACAAGGTGCGTAACGTTGCGTTTTGGCATTCACGCATACTGTTATCGCCATGTCAAAATTGGCAGATTGCTCAACATAAGTATGGCAATTTCCGTCCAAATGCTTAATCACAGGGATTTTCGCTTCATTGCTAATGCGTTCAATCAAGCCTTTTCCGCCACGAGGGATAATCACGTCCACAAATTCGCTCATGGTGATAAGCTCGCCCACAGCCGATCGGTCGGTGGTTTCTATCACTTGCACAGCCGATTTTGGCAAGCCTGCCTGCTCAAGTCCGTCCTGCACGCATTTGGCAAGGGCTTGATTAGAAAAAAATGCTTCCGAACCGCCACGCAAAATAATCGCATTGCTAGATTTCAACGCAAGGCTAGATGCTTCAATGGTTACGTTCGGACGGCTTTCGTAAATCATGCCGACCACGCCAAGCGGTACACGCATTTTGCCAAGCTGAATACCGCTAGGACGATAGGTCATGTCAGTGATTTCGCCAATTGGGTCTGGCAAGGCGACCACATCTTTTAAGCCTTGTAACATGGTGTCAAAGCGGCTGTCGGTCAATTCTAAGCGGTCAAGCAAGGCGGTATCTAGCCCTTTTTCTCGTCCATTTTGCAAATCTTGTTGATTTGCTGACATAATTTGGTTTTTTTGGGTTTTTAATTGTTCAAAAATCGCCAATAAGGCGTTATTTTTTTGTTCGGTGGTGGCACGAGCGAGCAAGGCGGACGCTTGACGGGCGTTTTTGCCAAGATTTTGCATATAATCTGTCATGATTTTTCCTTAAAATTTTTGTAAATCAAATTTTTAAGAAATAATGTCTATATTAGAGCAAATTTGTAGGGTGGGTTAGCCTGTCTTTAATAAATATTATTTCTAAAAATAAATATTTTAGCATTGTACTATAATTTTTTGCATAAAAAAACCGTCAAATTTGTGATAACTTCAACAATTTAACGAATAAAAAATTTGCGTTTTTTGCCAATTTAAGCGAAAATAAGCGGTTAATTTCTTTATTTTGCTTTTATTTGTTTTTTGGAAAAAAATATGTCCACTGAAATGTCAAAATCACAAAAACCCATCGCCCTACAACTCAACGATATTCACAAAATTTTGGGCATTTAGAAGTATTAAAAGGCGTATCATTAACCGCCTATGACGGCGATGTTATCAGTATTTTAGGGTCTAGTGGTTCGGGCAAATCAACCCTGTTACGCTGTATCAATCTACTAGAAAATCCATCGCAAGGGCAGATTTTTTTGAGCGGTGAAGAATTAAAACTCAAAAAAGGCAAAACAGGCGATTTAGTCGCAACCGAGCAAAAACAATTAGAAAAATTTCGCTCAAAAATTGGTTTTGTGTTTCAAAGTTTTAACCTTTGGCCACACAAAACCATTTTAGAAAATATCATTGAAGGTCCAACCCAAGTCCAAAAAATCCCTAAAAGTCAAGCAATTAGCGAGGCAGAAGTTTTGTTAAAACGTGTAGGTTGTTGGATAAAAAGACGCTTATCCAGAAAACTTGTCTGGTGGACAACGCCAGCGTATCGCCATTGCTCGTGCGTTGGCGATGAAACCGCAAGTATTGTTGTTTGACGAGCCGACTTCCGCCCTTGATCCAGAATTGGTGAATGAAGTGCTTGCGGTAATGAAATCTTTGGCAGAAGAAGGTCGCACCATGTTAATCGTAACCCACGAAATGCGGTTCGCTCGTGATGTGTCAAGCCAAGTGGTGTTTTTACATCAAGGTAAAATTGAAGAAATCGGTACACCAAGTGAAGTATTTGATAACCCAAAATCGCAGCGTGTCAAAGACTTTATGGCAAGTCATCAAGGTTAATTTAACATTTTTTTAAGAAAAACCCCACAAAAACATAAGGCAAATCATGTTATCAGAACAGTTTTCTATCGTGATTGACACTCGTTGGTGTTTGGACGAATTGTTAAAAGCAGGGCATATTGACCAACGTGATTATAACTTGGTTTTAACGAGCAATCGCCCAAATTTGCACCCTTTACAAGTGATTGCTGGTTTTAATTTGACCGATAAAAAAACCGCTCAGCCTTTGACTTTGGATAAGTTAAACCGCTGGCTTGCTGATTTTGCCAAAGTGGATTATGTGCGGATTGACCCATTAAAAATTGATGTGCCGTCTGTTACCGCCATTATGTCGTTTGAATATGCCAAATCACAGTATATTTTGCCTGTGGCGGTCAATGATGATAACGTGGTGATTGGCACAGACCAGCCGTTATTTTTTGATTGGCGACAAAACATTGAACATATTGTCAAACCAAAAACCATCAAAACGGTGCTGATTAGCCCAGACCAAATCAACCGCTACCGCCAAGAATTTTATCAAGTAACCAAAGCCATCGCAGGGGCGAATAACAGCCAAAAACGTGCCGAAGCGGACGTAACCAATGTTGAAGCCTTGTTACAACTTGGCAATATTGAAAATCCTGATGCCAACGACCATCACATCGTCAAAGTGGTGGATTGGTTACTACAATACGCTTTTGACCAGCGAGCCAGTGATATTCACCTTGAGCCACGCCGAGAAACTGGCAAAGTGCGATTTCGCATTGATGGCGTGTTACACACCGTGTATGAAATGCCTGCGGGCATTATGACGGCGGTGGTCGCTCGTATTAAAATTTTGGGACGTTTAAACGTTGCCGAAAAACGTAAACCGCAAGATGGACGCTTAAAAACTCGCACGCCAAAAGGATTGGAAACCGAACTGCGACTGTCTACCATGCCGACTGCGTTTGGTGAAAAATTGGTCATGCGTGTGTTTGACCCTGATGTGTTGGTGCGTTCGTTTCAACAGCTTGGTTTAACTGGGCGTGATTTGCAAAAATGGCATGAAATGACCGCTCAGCCCAACGGCATTATTTTGGTAACAGGCCCGACAGGTTACTGGTAAAACGACCACGCTTTATAGTACCTTAAAACAATTGGCGACTGATGAAGTGAACGTATGTACCATTGAAGATCCCATTGAAATGGTAGAACCTGCCTTTAACCAAATGCAAGTGCAAGCTAATATTGATTTAAATTTTGCTGATGGGATTCGCTCGCTGATGCGTCAAGACCCTGATATCATCATGGTAGGTGAGATTCGGGATACCGAAACGGCAGACATGGCGGTGCAGGCGAGTTTGACAGGGCATTTGGTGTTGTCCACTTTGCACACCAATGACGCACCGAGTTCTTTGACACGTTTGCATGATTTGGGCGTTGCACCGTTTTTGACATCGGCAACGATTTTGGGCGTGATGGCTCAACGCCTTGTGCGAACGCTTTGCCCACATTGCAAAACCCAAAAACCGATTAGCGATATTGAAAAACAAACTTGGCATGAACTCACAACCCCTTGGAAAGCCCAAGCCCCAGAGATGATACCATACCCAGTCGGCTGTGAGCAATGCCGAAATACAGGCTATATGGGGCGTGTGGGTTTGTACGAAATTATGGTGTTAAATAATGAGCTAAAACGGCTGATTAGCGAAGGGGCAAATCTGAACACTTTAACCCAAAAAGCCTATCAAGACGGCTTGCAACCGTTACGTCTAGCAGGGGCAAAAAAAGTTGCCGAAGGGATAACTACCTTTGAAGAGATTTTAAAAGTTGTGCCATTGCATTAAAAAAATTGCAAAATGATGACAATTTTTGTATAATAAAGCTGTCTGGAATATTCGCCAGTCTATGATAATACCTGAGCTGATAATTTACTTTAGGGTATGCGTTCTAATCATTTGTTGTGTATGCCTGCACCTTTTGGGTGTATCAGGAAACCTTAAGAATGGTTGCGAAACCCACCTTTGAACATCACAGTTCATGGGTTCACATAGACAGCGATATTCTGGATTTTTTTATGTCTATATTGTTTAAATATTTTAATGTATATTTTTATTATATTTAAAATATTTAACTGTATTCATGCTTTCATGAATATGCATATATTTAATTAAATTAATTATAGTAGTAAATTGATTTGATGTTTTGTTTA
>CAKMOY010000095.1 GCA_927911235.1 uncultured Moraxella sp. | reverse complement strand
TTATGATAGGTCATGGGTGATTTTTAGGATAAAATTAAAACAGATAACCCTTCTATCAAAATAGCATGAAAAATGTCTATTAGGGAGGGGTATCTGTTTTTTAGCATGAATTTTGTCTATTAGACCTTAATTTGCTTATGTCCGTAAGCGACCGTATTTAGGTATTTGACAATAAAATTAGCAGGAAAAACCTGTCCGTTATGGGTATGCCCCGATACTTGTAAATCAATCGGTAATTTAACATTGTCATCAATCTCGCTAGGTCTATGGTCTAGCAAAATCACAGGTTTGTTAATCTCTTTTGGCATAAGCTCAGCAGTCGCCTTTCGCTCGGCTATCAAATCATCAGGACGACCTATAATATCCAAACGATTGTCCACTGTTGCCATGCTATCGGTCAGCAAATGCACGCCTGCTTGGGTTAGGGCATTTTCAATTTGTTGCTGATGACCGTACACATCATGATTGCCAAGCGTGGCATATACGCCCAATGGCACGGTTTTCACCAGTTTTGACATGGCAAGGTGCATATTTTCACGGTCATAATATTCGGTATCATCGTCCAGCACATCACCGGGGATTAACAAAAGTTCGGGGTTTTGTTGTTGTAAAATCGCTGTCAATTTGTCAAGCTGACGATTGCCAACCAATACACCCAAATGCAAATCCGCCACCATCGCAATTTTGATGGGTTTAGCAAGGGATTGATTGACGGTTAGTTTGATATGTCGCACCGTTGGCGTATAGGCATTGTAAATCGCTGTGCTGACAATTGCCAAAAACAGGCTTAATATCAAGGCTTTGCCCCCAAATTTTTGGTAAAAAGTTTTACGATAAAATGCGTCAAAAAACTTTGACACAACCGCATTGATAAGCCCAGTTGCCAACATCGCCATGATAAAAAACCACATCAAGGCTTGCCAAGTCGCCATCAAACGAAAACCCAATTTTGACAAACCAAGCATGGTTAATAACAACAAGCCATTACTAAAGGCAAAAAACGCTATCATGATGGTACGTTTTTGCGTTGCTGTACGACTGCCCGCCCACCATTGCACGCCTTTGACAACACCGTAAGTCATTGATTGTAATAAAATAATCGTAACGGCAAAAAAGAATATTCGCATAAATCACTCAAATTTTGAAAAATAGCGTATTTTATCGTGAAAAAAAACTTTAAAATAGCGTGATTTGTAAAATTTTTATAATGTAAGCGTGCTGTAAAACGTGCGTGCTTGTCCGCTTATTGGATCGGTAAATGCGATATGTTTGGCAAGTAGTTTTAACGGTTTGCTAAAATCGCTGTCGCCTTGTTTGGCAACGACAGGATACAGATTGTCATTCAGCAGTGGCATACCAAGCGACAGCATATGCACCCGCAACTGGTGTTTTTTTCCTGTCAAAGGATACAGATGATAACGGCTAAACCCTGCCAAATCGCCTGTGAGATTTTCCACCAAATGAATGGTGGTGATGGCATTTGGCTCGCCTGCGACTGTTTTTGTCAAAAAAAAGTCATCGCCACGCACCAATTTTGAACGAATTTCATAGGGATAAATCAAATCTTGCCGAGTTTTTGCAATGGCTTCGTACATTTTTTGCACTTGCTTTTTTTTCAAACAACTGTTGATAAAATGAACGTGTCGTAGGATTGTGCGAAAACAACATCACGCCAGCGGTATCTTTATCCAAACGGTGAATCGGTGAAATATTTTCAACATTCACATCAATGCCAAAGCCCTGTACATCAGGGTTTAGGCGTAAGCGTGTCAAAAGTGTCTGTTTAACAAAACGACCTGTCGGAATCACAGGCAAAAAGTATGGTTTGTCCACGACAATCAGATGCTCATCAACCCACAAAATTTTTTCACGCTCCGCAATCACAGGCTCATCGCCAACATCACGATAATAACATAAAGTTTGTCCTGCCAAATATGGCATATTGGCGGATAATTGTTGATTGTTTTGATTAAAAATCAATCCTTTGTCAAAACGATTTTGCCATTCGTCCGCACCAATATGCGAAAAATGCTGACAAAAAAAATCTAACAACGTGCCTGACAAATATTTTTTATCATGGGGCAAATAAATACGGCTGGGCTTTACGCCATTTAGCAAGGAGTTCTGATGAAACATTACTTTATCATTACCATTTAAAATCAATATCTATTTGAATTTGTTCAACTTTTACTTGTCCATTTGCCAAAGCATTGACATCATCGGCTGTCGTTTTGGCTTTGGTGCGTAGCTCAAAGGCGGTGTCATCAGCGATTATCACGCCTACTTTTTGTAAGGCAGGTTTTAACCATTCAAAACCAAACGATACCATATCCACACTATCATCAGTGCTTTTTTGTGAAAAACTGGCAAAAATTTGCTCAACAAACGCTCGGCTAATGCCATCATGCGGTTTTAAAACAATAGTACTCATCACTTGATTGGGTTGGTTTTTGGTTTTGGCAGATTGGGCGATTTTTTCAACCAATAAACGATAAAACGCTTGCATACTATGCTGACTGCTTGGCAAATATTGCGGTTGTGGTGTTGCTATTGATTGCGGTGTTGGCTGTACAGATATTGGCTTTGGTGGCGTGGCTTGTACAGGTTTTGAGGTTACAGGGGCAACGTTTACAGGCGTTGGGCTTTGTGGTTTTGCTTGGGGTGAAACGCTTGGTTTTGGCACGCTTGGTTTTGGTTGTGTGGGTAGTGGCGTTGGTGCAGTTGGTTTTGGCAATGGATAATC
>CAKMOY010000094.1 GCA_927911235.1 uncultured Moraxella sp. | reverse complement strand
GTTTTAAAAGACCAAAGTCAGCTGCTGCTCAAACAGTTACTTCTAGTACAAAAAATTCAAGTAGTTTTTTTCTGTACTTTTTTACTTAATTTACAATGTGTTAGCTTCATATTTTTAGTATAACATGATAGCTAATCTAGTACAGCCCCATTATTTTTATTCATCACGCAAGGCATTTTGAAACGCCACACCATCCACGCCTTTACCTTTTAAAATCCCAAAAACTTCATCATCTTCCACAGACAAAACATTGGCAAATACTTCACCATTATTAGAAAATTATACGTTTTTCGCCCTGTTTTTACCTGCAAAATTTGCTGTTGTATCATTAAAACCGTTCATGTCTCAACACTTCGCTACATCTTGCGAAATGATATGTCTCACACACGAACGATTTTCTTGATATGTATGGCTAATTAACAATACCTAAAAACTTTCACACTCACCACACTTGACGATTTAAATAATTTAACAACAATGGCACAGGGCGACCTGTCGCTTCCGCTTTGCTACCAGAAATCCAAGCCGTTCCCGCAATATCGAGGTGAGCCCAAGGCACATCTTTGACAAAACGTGATAAAAAGCAACTTGCCGTAACCGACCCTGCGGGGCGACCGCCGATATTTTGTACATCAGCAAAATGTGAATTAAGCTGTTCTTGATAATCTTCATCAAGTGGCATATGCCAAACACGGTCGTGAGCGTCTTCGCTCGCTTGTTCAAGGTCAAAAATCACGTCTTCATCATTACTGTACAAGCCTGTACGCACATGACCCAACGCAATAATACACGCCCCTGTCAAAGTCGCCATGTCAATGATGACTTTTGGTTTGTATTGCTGAACATAAGTTAGCGTATCACACAGCACAAGGCGACCTTCGGCATCGGTGTTTAGGATTTCTACCGTTGTGCCGTTCATGGCGGTGACGATGTCGCCGGGGCGAGTGGCATCGCCTGATGGCATATTTTCGGCACACGCCAACGCACCGACCACTTGCAACGGCAGGCGAGCTTCGCACAAGGCTTTCATTGCACCAAGCGTTGCCGCTGCACCGCCCATGTCAAATTTCATTTCGCCCATGCCTTCGCCAGGTTTTAGCGAGATACCGCCTGTGTCAAAGGTGACACCTTTGCCAACAAAGACAATCGGATTTTCTAATTTTTTGGCTTTGTTCTTGCCTTTTGTCAAACCATTATATTCTAATAACACCAACTGACCTTCTTTTGCCGAGCCACGACTGACTGCCAAAAAGCAGTTCATGCCGAGTTTTTCCATGTCTTTTTCACCCAATACTTTGACCGTCAAAAGGTCTGGATATTGTTTTGCCAAATCTTTGGCTTGTTTTGCCATGTACGCAGGAAAACACACATTTGGTGGTTCATTCGCCACGTCTTTGGTTAAAGATTGACCGATAAAAATCGCATTTTGCAAGGCTAAACTTTGTTCAAACGCTTCTAACGAGCCTGTTTTTTCATCGGTTAATACTTGCAAAGTGATTTGATTTAACAAGACTTTGTCGTCTTTTTTGCTTTTGTATGTGTCAAAAGTATAACTTGCGTTTAACAATGCCAATGCCAATTGTCCAAACTGCACGCTGTCAAGGCTGTTATCCAAATAAATGGTCGCCGATTTGTGGTTTTTGCTTAATGTGGTGTAGATGGTTTTGGCAATTTTTTGTAAGGCTGTGCCGTTTAATTTGTCAGCTTTTCCAACACCGACAATTAAAAGGCTAGGGGATTCATCTGTGCCAAAGCTGATAGCGGTTTCACAGATTTTACCGCCAAAATTACTGGCTTTGATAAGGTTTTGTAGTGGTGCGGTTAAAGTGTTTTTGTTGTCATGATTTTGTAATAATTGTTTGTTATCATGAATTAGGTACACGCTACAGCTATTTTTGGCTGATTTTTTTGGGCTTTTTTTGCTAATTGCAAACTTAAATTGAGTTTTGCCATAATATACTTTCCTTTTTTTGATGATAAATAAAATTGCAATTAAGTTTAGCATATTATTTATACCCTTTGTGTAAATGTGTTAAAATAAATGTAAGGTTATTATCATTTTAGCGGTTTTAATTTAACATTTCTTTGAGAACCATCATTTTATGAATACGAACGCTCAGACCAATCCAAACAAACAAACCACGCCAATGGTGGGCAATTTATTTTTGGTTTATTGATGTTATTTGTGGGGATTTATTTTGTTTGGTGGGGGTATGATTATACCTTGCAACAGCAGATTTTGTTATTTTTGGTTGCCACGTTTTTTTGGCGTGTTTATGGCGTTTAACATTGGTGGTAATGACGTTGCCAACTCGTTTGGGACATCGGTTGGGGCAGGTACGCTCATCGTTACCCAAGCCTTAGCGGTGGCGGCGGTGTTTGAGGTGTCAGGTGCGGTGCTGGCAGGGGCTTCGGTTACGGATACTATTCGTAAAGGCATTGTGGATATGGACGGATTGAGCATTACGCCCAATCAATTTATTTATGTGATGTTGTCGGCGTTGATGGCTTCGGCGTTTTGGTTGTTATTTGCCACCAAAAAAGGCTTGCCAGTTTCTACCACGCACGCCATTATTGGCGGTATTGTTGGTAGTTCTATCGTATTGGGGATTGATTTTGGCGGTATGGCGTTTGCGTTTTCTACCGTTCAATGGAATCAAATCGTCCAAATTGCGATTTCTTGGGTATTATCGCCTGTGTTGGGTGGGGTGATTTCTTATTTGATTTATGGTCATGTGAAAAAAATATATCTTGTCGTATAATGACCACATGGAAGAAAAAATCAAAACCGTTAAAAACAAGAAAAAACAATTAAAACAACAACATAAAGAAGAACTTGAAGCCCTAAATGAGCATGAAAAACTGACCTACACCACCCAACTATTACAAGACCACGAATTGCTCCAAGAAAAAGACTGCAACCGTGATGAACTGGTTACGCCTTATTATCAAAATTTATACGACATTGAACAAGAGCGAGAAAGCCTAGACACGCTAAAAGCGTTAAAAACATGGGTGCCTATCATTGCATCTGTCGGTGGTATGGTGATGACAGCGATGGTGGTGTTCAAAGGCTTAAAAAATACCGAATTGGGCTTTAGCACCTTGCAGTCATCATTGATTATTTTTATGATTGGGGCGTTGATTTGGCTCACTGCTTTTGTTTATACCAAAACCATTCGTGGCAAACACAAAGAAGACTTAAGTAAAGCGACCTTTATCATGTTTAGCTGGATGCAAGTATTTACCGCATCAGCGTTCGCCTTTAGTCATGGCTCAAACGATATTGCCAATGCGGTAGGGCCTTTTGTGGCGATTTTGGACGTGATTCGTAACAATGCCATTGCTTCACAAGCCAGCGTGCCTGCCCCTGTGATGATAACTTTTGGTGTGGCGTTAATCGTGGGACTTTGGTTTATTGGTAAAGAAGTCATTCAAACCGTTGGTACAAAACTTGCCGAAATGCACCCAGCATCAGGTTTTTCGGCGGAGCTTGCGGCTGCTGCGGTCGTTATGGGTGCGTCATCATTAGGTTTGCCCGTGTCTAGTACGCATATTTTGGTCGGTGCGGTGTTAGGCATTGGTATGGTAAATAAAAATACCAACTGGGCGATGATGAAACCGATTGGCTTGGCGTGGGTGATTACCTTGCCTGCGGCGGCGATTATGGCGGCAATCGGCTATGTGTTACTCAATGCCATTTTTGGTTAAAATTTTCACAAAAATCACATTTTTTGGATATTTTAAACATTGTGAAACAAATTCTTGATAGGTGGATTTGATATCCGCCTATTTTTATTTTAATATAGCAGTTTGGTTTTGAGAAAAAGGCTTTGGCAGTGATTTTACGGCGATACATGACCCGACAAGTAATAAGTACAACCTTGATTGTGCTGATGTTTTTAATGGTGCTAATGCTTGGCGGTCGTTTGATTCGTTATTTTGGCATGGCGGCAGAAGGTAGACTAAATATCGGATTTTTGTTTAGTATTATTGGCTACAATATGCCAACTTTTTTGGAATTGATTTTGCCATTGTCGTTTTTTGTCGCCTTGATGTTGGTACTTGGGCGAATGTATGTAGACAATGAGATGAGCGTGTTGTTTTCAAGCGGGCAAAGTCGTGGACGCATAACTCGCTTGATGTTGTCGTTGATTTTGGTGTTGTTTTTGGTGGAAGCTGGCGTGAGCCTTTGGGCAAAGCCGTATGGCGTGGCACAGACCGAAAAAATTTGGCAAACCCAGTCTTTAAGCAGTGCCTTTGACATGGTAAAACCGCAAACTTTTATCAGCAGTGGCGATTATCATTTTTATGTCGGCTCGGTGGACAAAGACAAACGAGAATTAAACGACATTTATATTATTCAACAATCGCCGAATAATTCAACACAAGATGTCATTATCACCGCCAAAAAAGCCCAACAAGTTTTGACAAATAACAACGACCCTTTTACCAGATTGGATTTGTACAATGGCAGACGTTACGAAGTGGACAACGCCAGCCGACAATACAACCAAACAAGTTTTGAGCAATACCGTATCAGCATGGCAAAACCACAAACCGATGAAATCACTGAAGAAAACATCACCAGCCAACCGACCGTCAAATTATTAAACAATCTAAATAAACCTGAAGCCCAAGCCGAACTTGGCTACCGTTTAAGTTTGCCGTTTTTGATGATTATCGCCTGTATGCTTGCTACGCCATTGGCACAGGTACAGCCCAGACAAGGGCGTTGGTTACGCTTGTTGCCTGCGATTTTGATTTTTGTGGCGTGTGCGGTGAGCATTATTTCACTTAAAACCAATATTAGCAAACAAAAATTAAGTATTTGGTCGTATGCGTGGTTTATCAGCTTTGCCATGCTGGCGTGTCTGTGGCTCAATGTGCAACAGCAAGTTCTGCACCATTTTCGCTATCGCAAAGCAAAACCGATAAATTCATTGAATGGGGGCGTGTAACATGACAAACCCACTGTTTAAAAATGCCATTTTAAAACATTATGTCCGCAAACAAGCCTTTTTTGCGATTTTGGGGGCGATTGTTGGTTTATTGTTGTTAAAATTATTATTTGATTATTTAGCAGAAATTGAAGATGTCAGCGACACTTACAGCTATTTTGACGCTTTTAAATATATCGCTTTGACTGCACCAGAAGCCTTGCAACAATACATGCCGATAGGGGCGTTGGTCGGTGCGGTGATTGGTTTGGGCTTGCTTGCCAATAACAGCGAATTGACCGTCATGCAAGCGTCTGGTTTAAGCCGTTTTCGCATTGTGGCGTGGGTGCTTGAGCCTGCGTTGTTGTTTGTGATTGCAGGGATTTTGTTAAGCCAATTTGTCATTCCACAAACCAACAGTTTGGCTCACCAAATCAAAAACAAACAACCGATTGTATCAAGTTCTTTAAACGGTTATTGGGAAAAAACGGCAAGCCAAATCGTCAATATCGGCTATGCCGACACCAAAGGCGTGTTGCAAAATATCAAAATTTGGCAACTGGACAACGCCCAAAATAATAGCTCGGATAATACAAATCACAACCAAATCCGCCACATCATCACCGCCCAAAGCGGACAATTTGTCAATCATGCTAACGCCACGCAACAAGGCTGGCAACTGCAAAACGTACAACAAATGACAATCCGCCCAGACGGTACAAGCGAGCTTAAACATTTACCCCAGTTTTTTACCCAATTGCCAATAGAGCCGAGTTCTATTTATCTGTTGACCTTGCGCCCAGACGATATGTCATTGACAAACCTTGCTGAGCATCGCCAACTACTTGGAAAAGATGGCAGACGCTCATTGCCCCACGAAGTGGCGTTTTGGCGAAAAACCCTGTCGCCCCTTGCGGTGTTGTCGCTGGTGCTGATAGCCTGTTCCTTTGTGTTTGGCTCAATGCGTAGCCAAAGTTTGGGCTTTCGCATTGTGGTGGCGTTATTAATTGGACTTTTATTTAGTTATATCCAAGATTTGGTCGGATTTATCAGTCTAAGCACAGGATTTTCGCCCTTTATCATGGTGATGTTGCCGATTATCATCAGTGCGTTGCTGGGTATTTATCTTATCAAAACCAAAAATTAATCGGTAGTGTAAAAACTATAAGTTTTGGAAATTTTATTTTATTAAATGTAGGGTGGGTTAGCGATAGTGTAACCCACCCTACAAAAACTTACTTTTTAAAAACTACCAATTAATCAATAAAATTAAGGAAAAAATAATGCAAACGATTACATTAGGTGGCGGCTGTTTTTGGTGTACCGAAGCGGTATTTTTGCGTGTCAAAGGCGTGCAAAACGTGGTATCAGGCTACATGGGCGGACAGGCGACAACCGCCAACTATGAAGCGGTGTGCGGTGGCGACACAGGGCATATTGAAGTGATTAACGTCAGTTTTGATGAAACGCAAGTGGATTTGGCAACGATTTTGGCAATCTTTTTTACCATTCACGACCCAACGACTTTTGACCGTCAAGGCAACGATGTCGGCAGTCAGTACCGCTCAGCGATTTTTTACCATAATGATGAACAAAAGTTAATCAGTGAAAATGTGGTAAAATCTTTGCAAAATCAAGGCATTAACGTGGTAACACAAATCCGCCCTGCGGACATTTTTTATCCTGCGGAAGATTATCATCAAGATTTTTTTTAACAAAAACCCAACGCAAGGCTATTGTAACTTTGCCATTCCGCCAAAATTAGTCAAATTACGTCAATATTTTACAGAATATTTTAAGGACTGATTTTTTAAAACAAAAAACCAACTCTCTCAAGTTGGTTTTTTATTTTAAGTTCAAAATTAGTTCGGATTACAGTCTTTATAAATGATTTTGCCAGATGGTGAAGTGATTGTGCCTAAGCTTACTTGATTGTAGTTATTTACGTCCATATAGTCCGCACTAATCATATAGCCTTTGCCACCGCCAAAAGTCGTACCAGTAGAGTCAGAGTGAGCTTTGTTGTAAGCCAATACACGAGTTGCACCATTTAGTTTTGCAGTTGCTTTGGTTGGCATTTCTGAGTTAAAGTTGTATTTTACGTTTAACGACTTGCCACCTTGGCAAGTGTAATTGACGGTTTTTGGAGTCATTGCATTAGCAGATACCGCACCAGTCATGGTAGCGATGGCGATTAGAGAAGTTAGAGCAAATTTTTTCATGTTAGTATTCCTTTTAAAAAAAGTTGGATTTCATAAAGGTTTTTTGCCTTTATTTGCAATTATAATAGCATAGCAAAAGTTACTTGTACTCACAATTTTATATAGAAATGGTAATATATTATTGCTAAATTATTGCAAAAACTGAACGCTCGTTGAATGTTTTTTTGTACAAAAAACCACCTTAATTTAAGTTTAAGATGGTTTTTGTCAAAATAAAGCGATTAAGCGTGTGGCATAATGGCTGGCATTAAATCATGGAACGTACGACCGCTTGCTGTTTCGCCAATGGCGTGCATTTTCCATTCGCCATTATGACGATAGACTTTTGCCAAAATCAACGCCGTATGACTGCCTTGTGCCGATAGATTGTAACGGGCAACTTCGCTGTTGTTATTGGCATTGATAATACGGCAAAACGCATTGGCAACTTTTTCAAAAGTTTGCCCTGTAAAGCTATTCACGGTAAAAACGAGCGATTGCACATTGGCAGGAATACGAGATAAATCCACGTTAATCACTTCATCATCGCCATCGCCAGCACCTGTGCGGTTGTCGCCTGTGTGCTGAATACTGCCGTCTTTGGATTGTAACTGACCGAACCAAATTGCATCAATCGGTTGTTTGTTGGTGTCAAACATAATGCAAGACGCATCAAGATCAATGCTGTCATTGCCACCACCGCCACCAAACAAGCCACCCAAAAAACCGCCTGCTTTGCCAGAACTTGCCACGTCCCAACCCAAGCCCATTTTGACACGGCTTAATGCACCGCCTGCTTCTTTTTCCAAAGAAATTTTTTGACCTTTTTGTAAACTTACCGCCATGAGAAAACTCCCTGTTGTTGATAAAAAATTTTATTGTAAAAAAAATGTGAAGAAATTATAAAAGACCGCCTAATAATCCACCACTATTACCGCTACTGGTACTACCTGCATTGCCAGAGCCTAGCACGCTTTGTAGCCAGCCTTGATAATTATCACGGTTGCGAGAGCAAAGCACGACCTTGCCCGCCCCAGAAAATTTTAATACCATGCCTTCGCCACTGGTAACAGAATTGATGATATTGCCCAAAAAGCCTTTGTTTTGACTGGTAGAAACTGACAAGCTATATTGTAAACGGCTATCCCAACACACCACATGACCGTTGTCAATCAACACATCTTTATCAGGGGTAACATCAATTTCAAATAAACAGCCAAAGCCAGATACGACAACTTGCCCGTGTCCATGCGTTTGCATGACCATAAAACCGCCTGTATCACCAAAAATCGCACCGCCAAGGTTACGCTGAATGTTGGCTTTGATTTCCACGTTGCCACTAGAAGCGACAAATGCCCCATCGCTTAGGGTGTATTGCACATTACCCACGTCCAAAATCTGCATATCGCCATCAAGCGTTGGGGCAAGTAGGCAGTCGCCTTCGCCACGCACCGCTTCAATTTTTTGTTGAAACAGCGATTCACCATTGGCAAAACGTCTCATTAAGGCTTGCATAATACCGCCTTGTAATGTGCCTTTGAGTTCAAGGTTGGACTCCATCATCACCATGGCATTGGCTTCGCAATGCACGATATCACCTTGCTTTAGGTTACAATGTAAAAAGGGTTCGTTATCGCCCAATAAATTAAATGTTACTGCCATCGTATTTCCATATATTTAAAAAATTATTTTAAAAATCGTATAAAATAAAAGGGCAAGCAACGCCTAACCCTTTTATTTCATTGATTTTATAAAATTAAAACATTATTAATATTTTATTCACAATTTTAATTAAACCGCAACGCCATATGAGCTTGCCAAAGGTCCTAAACCGCCAGCAAAACCTTGACCGACTGCACGGAATTTCCATTCGCCATTGTGTTTGTACAACTCACCAAAAATCATCGCCGTTTCGGTGCTACCGTCTTCTGACAAGTCATAACGAGCCACTTCGCTACCGCCTTGTGCGTTTACGATACGGATATAGGCATTACTTACTTGACCGAAGTTTTGGTTACGGGCTTGACCGTCATAGATGACCGCACAAAAGATGATTTTGTTTACATCGGCAGGGACTTTTGTCAAATCTACTTTGATGGTTTCATCATCGCCATCGCCTTCACCTGTGCGGTTGTCGCCTGTGTGTTCTACCGAGCCGTCTACTGATTTTAAGTTGTTAAAAAAGATAAAATCATTGTCCGCACGCACTTTGCCGTCTTCTTTTACTAAAAAATGCAATCGCATCAAGGTCAAACGCTTGACCGTCTGTCGCACGTGGATTCCAGCCTAGACCGACAGTCATATTGGTTAAAGTAGGGGCTTCTTTTGAAAGATTTACGTTTCCGCCTTTGGTTAAGCTAATCGCCATGATAAATTCCTTATGTTAAAAATAAGTGTGAAAAGTAAAAAAAAGTGGATAAAATCAGATTTTATTCACAAAAAAACTGTGTACCACATTAAAACAAAATTAAACTTTTGGCAAGTTTTTTCCGTCCATTTTTTAGCAAAATTGTGTTGTAAAAATGTATCTTTTAGCCAGATTTTTTTTTGAATCCAATAATGATAAACATTGGCATAAGGGTCTGGTTCGGCATGATTTTGTGGATTAATCACGTCCTGTTGCTCAAGCAAGGTATGCCCAAGATACCTACAAAAATTGGGAATATCTCGTGTGGTCGCAGGGTCGCTTGCGATGACGTGGATAATCTCGCTAGGCTGTGCGGTGCGAATAGCTTTATGAAGGAGCATAATCGGCTCTGGACAGATAAGCCCTTGTGTATCAAGTTCATGATTTGATTGGATATTTGTCATTTTTTTCTCTTAATTTTTTTAATGATTTATTTGCGTGTTGGCAAAGCTTCGCCATGAATAAATTTAAAAAATCGTGTCAAATTGGCTTTAAACATAAACGTCACGCCAATCCATGACGCAAAGGCGACATAGCTACTCACCAAAAATAACCCAAAACCCACGCCAAGACAGGTGAAAATCATGCTCGGCTGGCTCAACCGATAACGATACAAAATAAACGCCACATAGCAAGATAGCGGAATAGTCAGCCCAATAAAACCATACGGTAAATAATAAAATCCTTGATAAATCAATGTGTTATCATGAAAATTTGGCAAGCTTTTGAGCGTGCCAAAAATCAAAAATAAGCCAATCGCTAGATAAATCAGATAAATGCTGATTTTGTTTAACGTTTGGGCTTGGCGGATTAAGCCGATAATCATGGGGGAAAATCCATTTTGTGAATTTTCTTGTGCTGATTGAATAGTTTCGGTCATAAAAAGTTTTCTCTAAGCCAACTGCCAAGCATAATCGCCGAAGCAATACTATCAATCGGCTCATTTTCATTTTTGATTAAGCCATATTCCCACGCTAGATTTTTGGCTTCACGACTACTTAACCGCTCGTCTGCCATGATAACAGAGCAGGGGATATGTGCCATTTCAAGCTGATGATTGAGCCGTCTGGCGAATTTTTTGGCACGATTACCAAGCTCAGAATCCGTACCGTCCATATTCAGCGGTAAACCGATCACAATTTGGCTCACTTGCCATTCGGTGATAATGTTTAACAATTTTTGCCAATCAGGCTTGCCATTATCCATTTTAAACTGCATAAGCGGTGTCGCCGTTTGCGTGAGCGTATTGCCAAGCGAAATGCCCATTTTGCTAATGCCAAAATCCAGTCCCATGATGGTTTTTATTTGTGAATTTTCCATTGATATTTGCCTATTTTATGCTCTCCCAATTTCGGTGCTAAAAATATCAAAATTCACGCCCAATTGCTCGCTCACTGTTTGCCAACGTTTGTCATAATCGGTCTGAAACAAAACCGTTTGGCTTGCAGGGGTAAGTAGCCAATCGCCGTTGGCAATCTCGCTTTCTAGCTGTCCTTTTTGCCAACTGGCATGACCCAAACACAGCTCAAAGTGGCTCATGCCTTGCCCTGTGGCGATACTGTGCAAAATATCTCGGCTCGTGGTGATACAGATATTTTCGCTCACCACAAAGGACGAAGCCCAAATCGGCTGTCCTGTGTGTAGCACAAAGCCGACTTCAGGATTTAACATACCGCTCATCAAGGGGCGTTTGTGGCGAAGTTCTCTTTGGGTTACGGCAATGTCCAAATCTTCAAATAGCTTGCTAATGTGCGTGTAGGGATTGGGCTTGTTAATAATCAAGCCTAGCACGCCCTGTTTGTCGTGGCGACAGATATAAATCAGTGATTTTTCAAAAATACCGCTGTCAATGTTGGGCGTGGCTAATAAAAAATGATGGGTAAAATTTGGGTTATTTGGCATTGTTTGACTTCAATTTTTGTTAAATTAATCTAAAAAATTATTGCACATTGGCTAATAGACTGCGAGCGTGTTCCAACGTGGTTTCGGTAATATTGATACCGCCCGACATTCTTGCCAATTCATTCACTTGTGCTTCACCGTCCAAAATCGTTAAATGTGATTGGGCTTGGTCGTCTTGGGTTTTATATACCAAAATATGCTGATGGGCTTGCGAAGCGACTTGGGCTTGGTGCGTAATCGCCAAAATTTGTTGCCCTTTGCCAAGCTCTCGCAACAATTCGCCCACAATTTGAGCCGTACCACCGCTAATTCCCACGTCTACTTCATCAAAAACCAATAATTGTTTGGTATTTTGGTGTAAAGGCATTTCTTCTGTTTCTCGGCAAATGCCTTGAGCGTCAATCACCTGCATGACCAATGCCAAGCGAGATAACTCACCGCCTGATGCGATTTTGTGAATCGGTTGCATAGGCATACCCACGTTAGCACTAAACAACAGTTCAATACTGGACACGCCTGTGCTTTGCGGTTTTTCCAATTTTTCAAAACAAAATTCGGCTTGTACATTTGGCAAGGCAAGCAGTTTTAACCGCTCTACCAAACCATCGCTTAAACGTTTGGCATTGTGTTGGCGTTTGCTATCCAAATCATTGGCAAGGCTCAAAAAATGTTGGTAAGAAACGGCAATCTCTTCAGCTAAGGCTTCAGGCGAAAGTCGGCTTTCTAATTCATCAAGTTCGGCTTGCCATTGCACCGCATCGTTTAATAATTCATCTGGCGTGGTCTGATATTTGCGAGCTAACCGATGAAATAGCGACAATTGTTCATCAAGTATCACCAAACGTTCTGGGTCAAGGCTTTGTCCTTCGGCATAGTCGGCAAGCGTACTTGCCACATCGCTAACCAAACTTTGGGCTTGGTACAGTTGTTCTACACAGTTGGCATAGGTTGGGCTAATGTCGGCTTGATTTTCGCACAATTTTATCGCTCGGGACAACAGTCGCATAACATCTGGCTCATCGCTGTCATTGTTTAACAAGCTGACCGATAAAGACGCTTGTTCTATCAAATTTTCTAAATTGGACAATTCATCATATTCTGCTTCAATTTCTTTGTAGTTAATATGAATAATTGGTTCAATATCGGCTAATTTATTGGTTAAAATTTCTATTTGTTGTTGGCGTAATTTTTCATCTTTCGCTTGATTCTCGGCTTGGGTTTTGAGTTTTTCATAATGCAAAAACGCCTGTCGCACATCATTAGCCAAAGCCGTTAAACCTGTGGCACTGTCTAGCCATTCGCTGACAAATTGTGGACGCAAAAGGCTGTGCTGTGCGTGTTGGCTGTGGATATTTACTAAAAAATTGCCGAGAATTTTTAACTCATTCATGCTAATTGGCGAGCCGTTTAGCCATGCTTTACTGCGAATTGTGCCGTTTTGATTGGCTAATTGACGGCGGATTAACAAGATATTGTCATCAACTTGATAATTTTGTTCGTCAATCCAGTTTTGCACTTGTGGCAAATGGCTGATGTCAAATTCGGCAAAAACGTCCGCTGTTGGCTGTCCATGCCGAATCAGACCGCCATCAGTGCGACCGCCGACACAAAGCTGTAATGCGTCTAACAACAAGGACTTGCCCGCCCCTGTTTCACCTGTAATCACGTTAAAACCTGTGTGCATTTGCATTTCGGCATTTTTTACCAATGCCAAATTTTGTAATGTCAATTGGGTTAGCATAAATTATCCATTGCCAAAGTTAAGGTTGTCAAAAGTTGTCAAAATCTCAAAAAATTGCCGTTATTTTAGCATTATTTAGCACAATACACTAGACCTCTTTCCAAACCTTAATAGTGATTTGGTATAATACTGATTTTTAGAAAAAACAGCAAAAGCATGATACCCGAACAAGCAGAAAAAACTCAGTGACGCACAATTTAAACGCTACTTTGGCATCCAAAGAAGTACCTATACTCATATGCTCACCATACTACAAGAAGCATACAACGAACAACACAAAAAAGGTGGCAGGAAAAATGAAATCAGCCTAGAAAACCAAGCTCAATGCTGACTTTGAGTTACTACCGAGAATATCGCACCCAATTTCACCTAGGGCAAG
>CAKMOY010000093.1 GCA_927911235.1 uncultured Moraxella sp. | reverse complement strand
TTTTCGCCTTGTTTAAAGATTTTGGCGGATAATATTTACTTGTAAACGCAAGTTTTCACGCATTTTAACAAGTCCAAGATTAGGGACTTTGATAAAGATTTGTTATTGATGTCAATAGTTTAAATTGGTCGTTAGATAAGCTAAATCTGTCATTTACGCCTTTTTTTCTAAATTGTGGGTATTTGCTTTCACCTTTAAAAAAGCGTTTGAATGCGTCTCCTAGTTGCATGATGGCAAGTTGTGGGCTACATTTGGTTACTTCGAGCATAAAAGGGGAATTGTTGTCTTTTTATGCTATTTAGTTGTTTTCTAAGTTTGCCTTGTGATGGTTTGTTAAGTTTGGTTTCATCAATTTCTATGCTATTTGCTAAACATTCGTCACTGTATTTTTTGTCTTGTTCGTATTGGTTTTGCCATTCGGCTAACGCCCAGTTATAGGCAAGACGAGCCACACCGCAAGCCTTTGCAAAGTAGGTTGCTTGTTTATTCGTTGGGTCTAGGGCGATGATGTGTCCACGTATTAGGGTCATTCTAGCACCTTGGCGTTCTTTGGGCAATAAGTACACCACTTTCGTCCCATCTGCGTAATGTTGAGATAGATACGCCAAGTTGTTTTGATGCTTCGTTGATATTAATTAATCTGTTCATTTGGATATTATAAAGTAGATTTGGTTAGATTTCAAGAAGCAGTTTCAAGCCCTTTTGGTTTGACTTATTTTTTTGAGTCGGTATTGGACAATTCGCTTTGTTTTATGCGATATGCTTTACGCACTTCGGCAGCTTTAAAACGGTTGGCTTGTATTTCTGTTTGGATATCCAAAGTTGGTACAGCTGTCGGTTTGCCATTGTCATCAACCGCAACCATGGTAAAATAGCAACTATTGGTGTGGCGAATGGTACGGTTTTGGATATTTTCGGCATGGACACGAATGCCGATTTCCATAGACGTTTTGCCCACATAATTGACACTTGCCAAAAACGTTACCAACTCACCCACATGAATCGGCTCACGAAAAATCACTTGGTCTACCGACAGCGTAACCACGTGTTTACCGCTAAAACGGCTAGCACAGGCATATGCCACTTGGTCAAGCATTCTTAGCAAATCACCCCCATGCACATTGCCCGTAAAGTTGGCATAGTTAGGTGTCATCAAAATAGACATGGTTAATTCATGCTGAACGGGGACAGCTTGTGGTTTTGAATCAATACGAGATGTGTTTGGCATAGCCCTACCCTTTATATTTTTAAAAAATTTATCAATAAAAAAACGCTTATTATAACATAACTTTTTATTTATGTTAAAATTATAAAAAATTTATGATAAAGATCAAACATTTAGGCTACTTTAAAATTTTTTTTAACAAAAACGCTTGACAGCTGATATTTTTGTGCTAAAATACGCACCACAAAACGAAATGCTCGTTTAACCAAATTCTACCGCTTTATTCTCCAATAGCTCAGTCGGTAGAGCAATGGACTGTTAATCCATGTGTCCCTGGTTCGAGCCCAGGTTGGAGAGCCATATACAAAAGCCCTTTTGATGAAAAAGGGCTTTTTTGTTGCATTTTTTTCGTCATTGTTTGGCAAATTTTTGACAACAAGATTTTTTTGCATTTTTTTGATAATTTTTTAAAAAAACATTTGACAACGCCATTCAAAATCCGTATTATATGCACCACTTGATTGATTAACCATTCTCCAATAGCTCAGTCGGTAGAGCAATGGACTGTTAATCCATGTGTCCCTGGTTCGAGCCCAGGTTGGAGAGCCAATCAAGCAATATATGATAACCCATTCTTTTGAATGGGTTTTTTTGTGGCTAAATAAATAGTCATCATACAAAATAACCTTTTTTTTAAAGTAATCATCATGACCCTAACGCTCTCCCCTGCCCAACAACAATTTTTAAAATTAAATGATTTGATTGACCCTGTGCGTATCGCAAAACTGGTGGAAGACCAACAAAAAAAACAGTTATCATCTGATGACAAGGCGTATTATGAAAATCTGATTAATGAATTTATCGCTTTGGTAAAATTGCCAAATACCGCACACCTTGCTATGCAAGTGTTACCTGCGTTTAAAATCACGGTGCCTGTGTTGCTTGATGGTATGGCGTATCGTGCATTGGCGGACAAAGAGCCAAAAAGCTGTTTGTTTGCGTGTTATATGATTGACCAGTCGTTGTTACAACGAGATTTAAATCCGTTGTTTAACGTGATTTTGGAATTGGGTACGCCAGAGTTGTGGGTGGAATTGGTAAAAAAAGTAAATAATGCCCCTGCCGATGCGATTGTAGCAAAGGTGTATGCCAGTGATAAAGCGGTGCAAGATTATTGGGAAGAGCATATTTTATAAGCCTTACAAACAAAAAAAGAACGCAATGATACGTTCTTTTTTATTTATCAAATTTGATAAAATTAGTGGTGATGACCGCCAGCACCGTGTACATGACCGTGTGCCAATTCTTCGGCAGTCGCTTCACGAATTTCTACGACTTCTACATCAAAATGCAAAGTTTTACCTGCTAGTGGGTGGTTGGCATCAACAATCACGATGTCATCTTGTACATCACGCACAGTTACTAGCATGACATGACCGTCATCAGTTTGTGATTGGAACTGCATACCTGCTTCAATGTTATCCACGCCTTGAAAGTTGGCTTTTGGCACTTCTTGTACATATTCATCGCTGTACTCGCCGTAGGCTTCTTCTGGGGCGATGCTTGTAGTAAATTTGTCACCTACTTTTTTGTTAAGTAGTTGCTTTTCAAGCCCCGGAATGATATTGCCATAGCCATGTAGGTATGCCAAAGGTTGTCCTTGAGATTGGTCAAGTACGTTGCCTTCGTCATCTTTTAGGGTGTAGTTAAAATATACAACGCTGTCTTTAGCGATAGTTGTCATAGGATTGTTCCTTTTGGGTAAATGGATTTAAAATTGCTTAAACTTATTAATAAGGCTAAAATTTATTTATTCAAGGCTTTGTTTATTTTTGTTAAAAATTAATTTTGTGGTTGGTAAGTTTTACCTGCCTTAAAGTCGGCTTGATGTTCATCATTGCAAAAAAAAATGCTCACCGTCCACAATACCACGCCATTCTGCCAAACTGTGTCCGCAGTAGTTACAGTGTCTCGGCGTAAGATTGTCGCCTACTTTGGGTCTATAGTAGCCTTTAGGTGGGCGTGGGTACATGAGTTTCATAAACACCCAAGTACAACCGATAATGATAAGCATGACAAAAAATACAGAAAACATGGCAAACCTTATTCAAAAAATTTGACATATTACATCAATGATTGGCAGTTACGTCAAGCAAAGTTTTGCTAATTTTTTTGCAAAAATCTGATGAGTTGCGATTTTTTTATTGATAAGATTGCTTAATTCTTTATAATAGAAAGGCATTTTAAAATAATTATTCCCCATCAATGATATATAACAATGAATAGGAAAAATCATGTCAATTCAAAACGAAAATTCATACAATAATGATAGCCAGCCAAGCGAAAACTTATCAACAGATGTTAATTTATCAACAGACGTTGAAAAAAAAGCCAAAAAAACTGAGCTACCTCAGCCAAAAAATGAAAACAGCGAATCTGGACTAAAAATCGCCATCGCCCAAGAAAATTTTATGGTCGGCGATGTATTAGGCAACGCCCGAAAAATGGTAGAACTTGCCACCACCGCAAGGGACAAAGGGGCAAATTTGATTATTTTTCCAGAGCTTGCCTTGCTCGGTTATCCGCCAGAAGATTTGTTGTTACGCCCAAGTTTGGCAAATCGTGTCAAGCTCGCCTTTGAGATTTTGTACAGCGTTAAAGACATTGTGATGTTGGTCGGTTATCCGCACATTGACCAGCACGGCACGTTTAACTCGGTGGCGATTGTGCATAACGGACAGAAAAAAGGCTTTTATCACAAACAACATTTGCCAAATTATGGCGTATTTGATGAACGCCGTTATTTTAACAAAGGTCAAAATCAAGTATTATTTGATTATCAAGGCTTAACGATTGGTTTGTTAATTTGTGAAGATTTGTGGCAAGAAAGCCCTGCCAAAACTTTAAAACAAAAAGGTGCGGACATTATCGTCTGTATCAATGCGTCGCCATTTGAACAGCACAAACAAGAAGAGCGAAAAGCCCTACTTGCCAAACGTGCCAGCGAAAACAATTTGCCAATCGTGTATGTCAATAGCGTGGGCGGACAAGATGACCTTGTATTTGATGGCGGTTCAATGGTGGTTGATGCGACAGGTAAAATCGCACATGAGGCCCCCAAGATTTTTATCGCAAATGCTGTATGCGTCCATTCGCCTTGATGACAAACAAATCAAAGTGTCGGGACAAAAGAAAATGCCGATTGCACTGGGTGCAACTGCCGAAACGTATCAAGCCTTGGTGGTAGGTTTGCGTGATTATGTCAAACATTCTGGTTTTAACAGCGTGTTAATCGGTTTGTCAGGTGGGCTAGATTCTGCGTTAAGCCTATCTATCGCCGTTGATGCGTTGGGTGCGGACAAAGTTTATGCGGTCGCCTTGCCAAGCCAACACACCAACCCTATCACCGTTCAAGACGCTCAAGCCCAAGCCCAACGCCTCAATGTATCGTTTACTGTGTGTCCGATTCATTCAGCGATTGACGGCATTTACCACACGTTAGAGCCGATTTTTAGCCACACGCCAGCCGATATCACCGAGATTAACATAGAATCTCGTGTTCGTGGTACGATGTTAATGGCATTGTCAAATAAATTTGGGCAATTGGTGCTAAGTGCAGGCAACAAAACCGAGCTTGCAGTCGGTGATGCCACGCTGTATGGCGATATGGCAGGCGGTTTTGATGTGTTAAAAGACGTGTATAAAACCCAAGTGTATGAACTGGCTAACTACCGCAATCGTTTAGAAGAAACGCCTGTCATTCCTGAACATCTGATTAACCGTCCTGAAACGAATACACCGTTACATATTTTTGGACGACCATGAAAAACTTGACAAAATTTTATCATTATACATTGATGAAGATTTTGGTTTTGATGCGATTATTGAAGCAGGTTTTGACAAAGACATCGTCAAGCGTGTACTAACAATGGTAGACCGCAATGAATACAAACGCCGTCAAGCCCCCATCGGCACAAAAATCAGCCAAAAAGCCTTTGCCAAAGACCGCCGTTATCCGCTTGTCAATCATTGGTCACTGGAAACGCCAAAAATTTAACAAAAAACGATAAAAATTGGGTTACAACCGTAGCCCAATTTTTATTTATCCATACAATTTATCACAATCCATTTATGAATTTTCCATTAATAAAAATCAGTATTCACCAACAACAACTTTATCTTTTGTTAGATGAAACGACCACACTCACCTACCCCATTTCCACCGCCAAAAACGGCGTAGGACAACAACAAAACTCAGGTTGCACGCCATTGGGCGAACACCAAATTTGTGAAAAATTTGGCGAAAACTTCCCCGTCAACAGCGTCTTTGTCGCTCGTCAGTTTACAGGCGAAATCTATGATGCACAACTTGCCAAACAATTTCCACAACGAGATTGGATTTTATCGCGGATTTTATGGTTAGACGGCTGTGAATCAGGCTTTAATCAAGGCGAAAATATAGACGGCGTGTGCGACTCTCGTTCACGTTACATTTATATTCATGGCACGCCAGACAGCGAACCGATGGGCGTTGCCCTATCGCATGGCTGTGTGCGAATGAGAAATGTTGATGTGATAGACTTGTTTGACAAAGTGGACGTTGGTACAAAGGTTTTGATAAGCCTTGATTAAGAACCTGTATTCACAACATTACGCAGTAAAGTTTTAAATTTTGACAAATTATTATTAATTTTTTATTTAAAATAAAACCAAACTGTTAATAATTTTTACAAAGAAAATACATAATTTTGCTTTTATTTTGCAAAAAATATTTTATAATAGCCGTACATTTTTAAATTTACTTTAACCAAAAAGGATATGACCATGTCATTACAAGCATTACAAAATATCGCCGAAACTCGCCGTTCTATCTATGTCTTAAACGACCAACTACCTGTGTCAAATAACGAAGTTATAAGCATTGTGGAACACGCCATCAAGCACACACCATCATCATTTAATTCACAATCAACTCGTATTATCGTATTGTTTGGTGCAGAACACCAAAAACTTTGGCAAATGACCGAAGATGCGTTGCGTGTGATTGTCAATGACGAAGAAAAATTCAAATCAACCGCTGACAAAATGTCAATGTTCAAAGCGGGTGCTGGCACGGTATTGTTCTTTGAAGACCAAGCGGTTATCAAAGGTTTACAAGAACAGTTCCCTGCGTATGCTCAAAGTTTTCCAGTATGGGCGGAACACGCCAACGCCATGCACCAATATGCAATTTGGAATGCGTTGGCATCGGTCAATATCGGTGCAAACTTACAACATTATGCCCCTGTGATTGAAAAAGACGTGGCAAAAACTTGGAATGTGGACAGCAACTGGCAGTTAATCGCTCAAATGGTGTTTGGTAATACCGTTGTACCAGCAGGTGAAAAAACGTTTGAACCGATTGAAAAACGTTTACAAGTTTTTGGTAAATAATTTAACACAACGTTTATTAAAATTTAAAAAAGCCAATATTGTTATATTGGCTTTTTTTGTGTGTCAATGTTTTTGCACCAAAAAATGTAAATACCGCCCAAGCCATTTATACGGCTCTTGTCCGCTGTATTTGACTTCCATGTCAATCACCGCTTGCGGATTGGTGTGTCCGCCACGTTTTAGCGATGAATAATCGTGAAACACTCGCAAGCCTGACGTGTGCAAAATTTGATAGTTTTTATCATTTAGCCACGCCAACACATCGTCTTTGGCGACAGGATTATTTGGCGTTAAACTGCCATTATCCGCTTTAAAATCGGTATTATTCAGCAAATTAAAATTACCCATGACAAGATTACGATAAGTAAAACTGACAGGATTGTAAAAACATAGTGATAATCCGCCATTTTTAGCAAGCCATTTATCAAAAAAATCCATAATCGCTTTGGGTTCGGCAAGCCATTCAAGGACGGCATGACAGAGAATTAAATCGTATTCGCCCGTTAATTTGTCGTTTAAATCTTGGTAGGGGCAAGTGTGCCAACCGATTTTGTCGGCAATTTCGCCAAGTTCGTTGTGGGCGTTGCTTTTAGCGATGTCTAGCATATTAGCGGAAATGTCGTTAATGGTTACGTCATGTCCTTTTTTGGCAAGTTCAATGGAAATTTGGGCAAGCCCTGCTCCGATGTCTAGTATTCGTAAGGGTCGGTTTTGCTTAGCTTTTTGAGAAGTTTGCCAATTTTCTACCCAGTTAAAAATGTCATGGCGTAGAACAGCTAGGCGGATTTGACCTTTTAAGCCACCGTAGATTTTTTTCTCAAAATGTTCGCTGATTTCATCAAAATTGCGGTCTTGGATTTTCATGCTAAATTTTTAAACCCACGCTGTTTATCCCTTTGATAATCACGCTCTTTTAAAGTCGCACGCTTATCATGCAATTTTTTACCTTTCGCCAACGCCACTTCGCACTTCACACGCCCATGATTCCAATACACCTTTAACGCCACGCACGCATGACCTTTTTGGTTGACCATACCAAACAACTTATCAATCTCACGGCGGTGCAACAACAACTTACGAGTACGCAACGGGTCGGCGACGTGGTGCGTAGACGTGCTAATCAGCGGTTGAATGTGCGAGCCAAACAAAAACGCTTCGCCATTTTTAAAAATCACATAACTTTCAGTAATCCGCATTTTGCCCGCACGAATCGCCTTGACTTCCCAACCGAGCAACTCAAGCCCTGCTTCAAAAGTTTCTTCAATAAAAAATTCATGACGGGCTTTTTTGTTACTGGCAATCAAACTTGGGGTTTTGGGTTTTTTACTCATTTTTTTATCCAATTATCAACAAAATTTTAATAAAAATATCAATTTGTTATTTTAAACAATCATAATAGTTATGATAAGCGAAATATTCAAGAAATAACAGTTTTTCACTAATAATTTATGCAAAATTTTGTTAAACTTAGCATATTTTTTTGAACGACAATAAAAAGGTTTTATCATGACAAAAGTGTTGTACCCCGGTACATTTGACCCCATTACCAAAGGACACCTTGACCTTGCCAAACGGGGAAGTAAGCTATTTGACGAAGTGGTGATTGCCATTGCCATCGGACATCACAAAAAACCGCTATTTAGCATTGATGAACGCATTGACATGGTAAAAGAATGCACCAAAGATTTGCCAAATGTGAGCGTAATTGGCTTTGATGGTTTGTTGGTGGATTTGTGCAGAGAGCAACAAGCAACCGCCGTTTTGCGTGGCTTGCGAGCGGTGAGCGACTTTGAATACGAATTTCAACTTGCCAATATTAATCGAGAAATTGATGAAAATTTTGAAACGGTATTTTTGACCCCAGCCCAAGAATATTCGTTTATTTCATCAACATTTATCCGTGAAATTGCCAAATTGCATGGCGATGTGCATAAATTTGTGCCAAAAAATGTTGAAACTTTATTAAAACAAAAATTTAACACACCCAATTGTTAATGGTAAAAAAGATAAAAAATGGCGTTAAAAATTACCGAAGAATGTATCAACTGCGATGTTTGTGAGCCTGTTTGCCCCAATGAAGCGATTTATGTGGGCGAACTGATTTATGAGATTGACCCACAATTGTGTACCGAATGTGTGGGGCATTTTGACGTACCGCAATGTGTGGAAATTTGCCCTGTGGACTGTATTCCCAAAGACCCAAATTATCCAGAAACTGATGATGAATTGATGGAAAAGTTTAAAAGACTTACACAAAAGCCATAAAAACAGGTATAATAGCCACTGGCAGACCAGACGAACGCTGTTTACTGTTAAAAGGTAAAGGGAGGAAAGTCCGGGCTACAAAGGGCAGAGTGCCAGCTAACGGCTGGGAGGCGTAAGCCTACGACAAGTGCAACAGAGAATAGACCGCCATTTACTGGTTAATGGTAAGGGTGAAACGGTAGGGTAAGAGCCTACCGCATGACTGGTAACAGCTCATGGCAAGGTAAACTCCACTCGTAGCAAGACCAAATAGGTGTTCAATGTGTTGCCCGCACAGAACACGGGTAGGTTGCTTGAGCGTGCTGGTAACGGTACGCCTAGATGAATGTTCGTCCTAGACAGAACCCGGCTTATCGGTCTGCCACCTTTTTTTTGTTGGTTTTTGGTAAATCAAAAGGGCAAACTCAACGCCTGCCCCAAAAATGATTTATCTTGCTAACTCACTCAATATCAGATTTCTAAGCAAATCATTTGCCTTTGTCTGATAGCCTTTGCCATCTTTTTTTAACCACTCTAAAACATCACTATCCAATCTGATTGTTATTTGTTGCTTAGTGGGCTTGTAATGGTCGGTATTCAAAAACTTAAATAGTTACATTATTGTAATTATAGATTGTTTAGCAGTATTTGGCAAATAAACTTGTAAAAAAGCTCAAATATTATTAAGAAAAACCCTTTAACAACGCCTTCACACCAAGCACAAGCAAAATCATCAGCACCAATTTTTTAAACCCTACTTGTGAAATTTTATCCCTAAAATAAATACCAATTTTGCGCCTATTAAATGCGTGATAGTGATGTCCATAATTGCTCTTTGCGGTTTTAAAAATTAAGGCTTAACAAACGTAAATTTTTTGCCCAATTCCACCCCAATCAACTCTACCAACTGCTCGGCAATTTTTTCTTTGCTCATTTTTCCAAAACAACAGGCTCGTTTTTGTTGTTAAAAAACACCGTCATGGCATTGTCATCACTGCCAAAACCAATGTCAGAGCGTGATACGTCATTGCAAGCTATCATATTTAGCTTTTTACTTTCCAATTTGCCTTTGGCGTATTTTTCAACGTCTTGGGTTTCAGCAGCAAAGCCCACTACAAAAATCTCTGGAAATTCTTTGGCAATGGTCGCCAAAACATCAGGATTTTTTACCAAATCCAACGACATTTCATCTTGCGTTTTTTTGATTTTTTGTGGCACAACATCACGAGTACGATAATCCGCCACCGCTGCCGTTGCGATAAAAATATCGGTGGCGGTGCTAATCGGCTCAACTTCGATATCGTTACCAAACTCGTTATGGTCGTGGTGGTGATGCTCGTGGTCATGTTCTTCGTCATCACAACAAGGCAACGCCAAGCCATTGGCACAGTCTTTGGCGATTTTTAACATATCTTCGGCAGACAATACATCAAAACGATGGACAAATAACGGTGTCGGCAAATGCACTTTCCCCCCTGCAATCAAGGTAACATTTGCCCCTGCATTGCGGCACGCTTTTGCAAGTGCAAAGCCCATTTTACCTGTTGAGTGATTGGACAAAAAACGCACAGGGTCGATGGCTTCCACCGTTGCTCCTGCGGTAATGGTTACATTTTTACCTGCCAATAATTGCGGTGTCGTATGACGAGCGATGAAATATTCAACATATTCCAATAGATATTCAGGTTCTGGCAGTCGCCCTTCGCCGACATCGCCACAGGCTTGAATGCCACTAGCGGGTTGAATGACTTCATAATCATAATCTCTAAGCGTTTGCAAATTTAACTTAACTGATGGGTGTTGCCACATTTGTTGATTCATCGCAGGGCGACCAAAATTGGTACGGTGGTGGCAAGGCAAACCGTGCTAAGCAAATCGTCCGCCACGCCCATCGCAAGCTTGGCAATCGTGTTGGCAGTAGCAGGGGCAACAATCAGCAAATCCGCCCATTTGGCAAGCTCAATATGCCCCATGCCAAGCTCTGCCGTTTCGTCAAGTAGCTCTGTATGGACTTGGTTGCCTGTCAAGGCTTGCAAGGTCAAAGGCGTGATAAAAGCCTTTGCTCCGTCCGTCATAATCACACGCACGTTGTAACCGTTTTTAATAAGCAAACGAGCAAAAAAGGCGGATTTGTAGGCGGCAATGCCACCTGTGATGGCTAAGATGATGTTTTTCATAAATTTGATTTCTAAAATGGCTAAAATGGCACTATGATAGCAAGTTTTTTAGTTTTTTTGTAAATTAATTTCATTCATTATTTGCTTACTTGTGTAAAAAGATTGCTATAATGACGGTAGGATCAGTTTCGCTATTTTAACGGTGTTAAGTATGATTATTACTACTGCCTCTTCCTTTTTAAAAATAT
>CAKMOY010000092.1 GCA_927911235.1 uncultured Moraxella sp. | reverse complement strand
CTTTGCAGTAATATTGCTGTTTATGGTCTTTTTTACCGTTTTTCTTGGTGTTTGTAGACCTACAAAACAGGACATACTTTTTGTTTTTCATAAAAAATCCTACTCAAAGCTATATGGTATCAGGCTTTGAGTGGGGTGTCAGCATGAATTTTGTCTATTAGACCAAAAATTAGTTCATTTTACGACCTTTTTTTGCACCGATTGACAAACGTAAACCGTTCAAACGGATAAAGCCTTCAGCGTGTTTTTGGTTGTAAGAACCTGCATCATCTTCAAATGTTGAGATTTTGCTGTCAAATAGCGATTTTTCAGAATCACGACCGACCACAATTACGTTGCCTTTGTACAGTTTTAAACGTACCAAACCATCAACATCTTTTTGGCTTTCGTCAATCAACGCTTGCAACATTTTGCGTTCTGGACTCCACCAGTAGCCGTTGTAGATAATTTCGGCATAGCGTGGCATTAGCTCGTCTTTTAGGTGAGCGGCTTCACGGTCAAGCGTGATAGATTCAATGGCTCGGTGGGCTTTTAGCATGATTGTGCCTGCTGGGGTTTCGTAGCAGCCACGAGATTTCATGCCGACATAGCGGTTTTCCACGATGTCAAGGCGGCCGATACCGTGTTTTCCGCCAAGCTCGTTTAATTTAATCATGACTTCATGCGGTTTCATCGTTTTGCCATTCACCGCCACAATATCGCCTGCTTTATAGGTCAATTCAATGTATTCTGGGGTGTCAGGGGCTTGTTCTGGGCTGACCGACCAACGCCACATAGATTCTTCGGCTTCGGTCAATGGGTCTTCTAACACGCCACCTTCATACGAAATGTGCAATAAATTTGCGTCCATTGAGTATGGTGATTTTTTCTTGCTTGATGAAAAATCAATCGGAATATTATGCTCTTCGGCATATTTCATCAAGGTTTCACGGCTGGTCAAATCCCAAATACGCCAAGGGGCAATGGTTTTGATATTTGGGTCTAATGCATCAACACCTAACTCAAAACGCACTTGGTCGTTGCCTTTGCCTGTCGCACCGTGCGAAACCGCATCAGCGTTGTGTTCTTTGGCGATTTCGGCTAAACGTTTGGCAATCAACGGACGAGCGATTGACGTACCTAGCAGATATTCACCTTCATAAATGGCATTGGCACGGAACATAGGGAACACAAAATCACGAGCAAATTCTTCACGCAAATCTTCAATATGAATGTGTTTTACGCCCATTGCTTCGGCTTTGGCACGAGCAGGTTCAACTTCTTCGCCTTGCCCCAAATCCGCAGTAAAGGTGATAACTTCAGCGTTGTAGGTTTCTTGCAACCATTTTAAAATCACCGATGTGTCCAAACCGCCAGAATAGGCAAGGACGATTTTTTTGATGTCGTTTGACGCATTATTTGACATAAATTTTCTCCGAGTTTTTGTTAAAAAAATGATTAAAATAATAGAACGATTGTAACCTAATTTTTATCAAAATATAAGTTAAAAAGCATAAAATTTAAAAAATAATCATTGGCATAAATATAACTTTTTATTATCATTTTTATTTTGTCAAATTTTTGTTAAAAAACCATCAATACGACATAAAATGTCGCTTTATTTTACGTTTTGTAAAAAAAATCTGTTTTAGTTATGTTGTTTTTTTGCCAAAATTGGTATCATTTCACCTTTATTTTTGCAAAATTTTATTGAAAACAATAAGTAGCACGACCATGACTGAACAAATCCAAACCCTAACCATCACCGCTCCAGACGACTGGCATATTCATTTACGAGACAATGACGCACTAAAAACCACCGTTCCCCACGTTGCGAGCCAATTTCGCCGTGCGATTTGTATGCCGAATCTTGTCCCACCTGTTAAAACTACCCAAGATGCCATCGCCTACCGTGAGCGGATTTTGGCAAACGTGCCGACCGATAGCATTAGCCAACAGTTTGAGCCGTTGATGGTGCTGTATCTGACCGAAAATTTAACGCCACAAGATATTCAAGATGCGGTAGATTCTGGCGTGGTAAAAGCGGTAAAACTCTACCCAGCAGGGGCGACTACCAACTCAGCAGACGGCGTTACCAATATTAACAACTGCACCGATGTATTCGCCAAAATGGAAAGTATCGGCTTACCATTGCTGGTGCATGGCGAAGTGACGCACAATCATGTGGATATCTTTGACCGTGAAAAACGCTTTATTGATGAAGTTTTGACGCATTTAATTGTTAAATTTCCTAAACTAAAAATCGTGTTTGAACACATTACTACAAGCGATGCGGCGGATTTTGTCATTTCTCAAAGCAAAAACATAGCTGCAACGATTACGCCACAACATTTGTTGTTTAATCGCAATCATTTGCTAGTCGGCGGGGTAAAACCGCATTTTTACTGTTTGCCAATTCTCAAACGTCAAAGTCATCAAGAAGTATTGTTAGACGTGGCGACCAGTGGCAATCCGAAGTTTTTTATCGGTACGGATTCTGCCCCACATGCCACGCACACCAAAGAAAATGCGTGCGGTTGTGCGGGTTGTTATTCTGCTCCGTTTGCGTTATCACTGTACGCTCAAGCGTTTGACAGTGTTGGAAAATTGGAAAATTTGGAAAACTTTACTAGTATTAATGGGGCAAAATTTTATGGCTTGCCTGTGAATAGTGATAAGGTTACGCTTGTGCGTGAGTCGTGGCAAGTGCCTGAAAATTATGAATATTTTGGTGATAAAACTTTAACGCCACTGATGGCAGGGCAAATGTTGGATTGGAAAGTGTTGCCGTTTGGGTTTGCTGTTTAATTTTTATTAAAAATAAATAAAAGGTGAATGATGTTAAACTTAAAATCTATAGCAGTTGGACTAGGATTGTTGGCTTTACCCACATTTTACCTAATTTGGCAACCGCCCAAACTGCAACGTCAAAAGCAATGCCAATGACAACTAGTACAACCGAAAAAGGTCCTGCTTTTTGTCAAGGTATCAGCAAACGCATGAAAGCAGTCAACACCAAAACTACCATTGACAACATTCACCAAATCAATCAAGATTTGAAATACTGCGTAAAATCTGCCGATAACAAACAACTGTTAATTTGGGTAAATCAGCATAGCGAAATGTACGATAAATTCACTTCATTGCCTATTGTCGATGTCGAAACCGATAATGACGAAGGCGAAGATTTATACGTTTTGGCAGATGATTATTACAAACATGGCAAAGCCAATCTCAAAGGTTACAAAAATTTAAGCCCAAGAGCCAAATATCTTGCCCAATTACTTGGCAACTCTGAAATTATTTTATATAACGAAGGTGAAGGCTATTTTTCGTTTTGGTATCAACTCAAAACAACAGTTGATATTTTTGCCCCTTATCTGCATGACGACCAAGCGACTTATCTTAAGCGTATTGCTAAAGACGCCCAAGAAGCATTTTTTAACGATGCAGGTATCACTTGGCACTATGATGACATCATTGAAACGATTGTTTTTTGGGAAAATTTTAACAAAAAATACCCAAACAGTGCATTAAAATCATCGGCAAATCAGTTGGGTATCTTTTATCAATATCAGCTATTTTTTGGTTCGGACAATACGCAATGGACAGATGATGATATCACAACAATGTATGATAAAAAGGATTTAATCAGCTTACAAAAAGTTGCCAAAATGCCTAATAGTCCATTTGTTAAAAATGCAAAAACCTATTTGGCATTTTTACAAATGAGCCAAAGTGAGCGTGATAAAAACTATCCTGTGAATAAACTTGATGAAGACGATACGCCAAAACAAACTTGGCAAATTGCTCGTGAACAGTTAAAAAAAGCCTTATACCCATTAGTGAATAAATATAATAATGATAAGGCGGTCGCAGATAATTGTTTAAATTTTTTATCAATTTGTCCGTTAAATAAATAATCCCATAAAACTATAAATGAGTTATATCAAATGACAGATGAAATGTCTTTAACAACACCTAATATTTCCACCAAAATCTCTGGGCGATTTCGCCATTATCTGCCTGTGGTGGTGGACGTAGAAACCGCAGGTTTTAACGCCAAAACGGACGCTTTACTTGAAATCGCCTGTATTCCCATTTTAATGGGCGATGACGGCAAATTTTACGCAGGTGAAGCGGTAAACGCCCATATTGAGCCGTTTGAAGGGGCAAATTTGGAACAGCGAGCGTTGGAATTTACAGGCATTAACCCTGATAATCCCATGCGAAAAGCGATTGCCGAAGATGAAAAAACCGCCATGAAACGCATTTTTAAACATTTAAAAAGCGTGCGACAACAGACTCAATGCACCAAGTGTATTTTGGTTGGGCATAACGCCCATTTTGATTTAAATTTTTTGAATGCGATTATTGAACGGACGCATACCAAAAATCAAAGTCAATTTCATCAGTTTTCGGTGCTTGATACGGTTACCTTGTCAGCGTTGGCGTTTGGGCAGACAGTGTTGGCTCGTGCGTGTCAGTTTGCGGGCATTGAGTTTAGCGGTAGTGAAGCCCATTCCGCTCTGTATGATACACAAAAAACGGCAGAATTTGTTTTGTCATATTTTGAACAATTATCCCATGCTTGTGCCGAATTTTATCAATAAAAATGATGATGATGAAAATTTGACAAGTGAGTAAAAATTGAGTATTTTTAGGATTAATCTAATGGCTAAAAAATTTAGTGTTTTAGAAGAAAAAATGTCAGAAACTTAAATCAAACAATCTGATAAAGTTTATCAACAAATGGTTGCCGAAATTGAAAACCAAACATTTGAACCTGATATTATCTGGTGCAATGTTAGCAGGGTCAATGACTTACATTCGTAAAGCCCACCAAGCCGAAAACCATATCACAAATAAGGATATTGCCATTTTTCCGCTTATGGGTTTAGTTAGCGTTGGCGGTGTGTTGGCGTTATTGTTGCCGATGTTCATATTTGATTTTGGTAAAATTTTACCAAAAAACTTAATAGAAGTTGGCTTGATTATCGCTTATGGAGCGATTGGACAATGTTTGGCGTGGGGGCTGATTGCGTATAGTATTCCACGTTTGTCGCTGGCTTTGACAGGTTTGTTATTATTAAGCGAACCTGTTGTTGCCTTGTTGATTGATTATTTTTATTTAAATAAAAAATATCGTGAGCGTGCAATGGCTTGGGGCGTGTTTAACTATGTTTGCGATTTATTTGGGGTCGGCAAATGCCAAAAAATCGCATTAAACATTGCCATAAATTTCTAAATGATGGGCAAATTTTTT
>CAKMOY010000091.1 GCA_927911235.1 uncultured Moraxella sp. | reverse complement strand
TTTGATAGAATAACTATCAAACTGCGTTTTTTTCTTGAAAAGCTAGCGATTTATCGCATTTTTCATTGCAAAAACGTTGTGAATACAGGTTCTAAAACTATAAAAATGTATAGGATTTTAGTCATGTCAATGCAAAAACAGCCAGTCAAACAAAAAACCATTGTCGTCAAAATCGGCTCATCACTTTTAACTAACAACGGACGTGGGCTTGACCGCACCGCCATTTATGAATGGGCAAAACAAATCGCCAAATTGCAAAATCAAGGGCATAAAATGCTACTGGTGTCGTCTGGAGCAGTTGCCGAAGGTGTGGTACGCATGAACCTTGATGAACGCCCAAAAAAGCTAGAAGCCTTGCAAGCCTGTGCGTCTGTGGGGCAGATGGGTTTGATTGAAACATGGTGGCAAGCGTGCATTGTTTATGGCGTGCAAACATCTCAACTTCTCTTAACCCATGATGATTTGGCAAATCGCAAACGTTATCTGAACACCGCCAACACCTTACAACAGCTTTTGGACTGGCGAGTGTTGCCTGTGATTAACGAAAATGACACGGTGAGCGTGGACGAGATAAAATTTGGCGATAATGACAGTCTTGGGGCGATGGTGGCAAGCATGGTGCAAGCCGATTTGTACGTCATTTTGACCGACCAAGATGGCGTATTTACCGACAATCCACGCACTAATCCTGACGCAACGCTTATCAAGTCTGAGCGAGCAATGGCGGATTATCTCTTTGACATTGCAGGTGATGGCGGAAAACTTGGGCGTGGCGGTATGCTCACCAAAATCCGTGCGGCACGCCTGTCGGCAATGGGTGGCTGTCCGACTGTTATTGTCAATGGTAATTTTGATGATGTCATCACTCGGGTGGTGGCAGGCGAGCCGTTAGGAACGCTTTTGACGACTAATGATGAAGATAAAAAAATCGCCAAAAAACAATGGCTTGCCGCTCATATTCGCATGGCAGGGCGGTTAATCCTTGATGATGGGGCAGTTGATGCGATTGTCAAAAACAACAAAAGTCTGCTCCCTGTTGGCGTGGTGGAAGTGCAGGGCGATTTTGATGAAGGCGATGTGGTGGAATGCCTGGATAAAACTGGCGTGCGTGTGGCGGTGGGGCAGGTGAGTTTTTCATCAAGCATTGCCAAACAAATTGCCAAAAAACACAGCCATGAAGTCGCCCATATTCTAGGCGAAAAAGCGGAACAGGTGATTTTGCATAGGGATTATATGGCGGTGTTGTGATGGTTTTCTTATCATAGCTTTTACAACAATTTTTCTTTATAATACGCCCAATTAATTGATAAAAATAAAAGAGTTTAACCATGACCCAAAACTTCCCAACCCTAAAAAACGACCGATTACTCAAAGCTATTCGCTTTGAACCTGTGGATACCACGCCTGTGTGGATGATGCGACAAGCAGGGCGTTACCTACCAGAATACAAGGCAACACGAGCCGAAGCAGGCGATTTTTTGAGCCTATGCAAAGACACCGACCGAGCCACTGAAGTTACCCTACAGCCGTTTCGCCGATTTGACCTAGATGCCGCCATTTTGTTTAGCGATATTTTGACTGTGCCAGATGCACTGGGCTTGGGCTTGTATTTTGAAACAGGCGAAGGCCCAAAATTCAAAAAAACCGTGCGAACGCTTGCCGATGTGCAAGCCTTGCCAAAGGTAAACATGGCAACCGAGCTTGATTATGTCATGAAAGCGGTAACGAGCATTCGTCATGCATTGGGTGGGCAAGCCCCGTTATTTGGCTTTTCCGGCAGTGCGTGGACGCTTGCCACTTATATGGTGGAAGGTGGAAGTTCCAAAGAATTTCGCCACACCAAAGCCATGATGTACAGCGACCCACAAACCTTGCATTTGCTGTTGGATAAACTTGCCGATGCGGTGATTGATTATTTAATCGCTCAAATTGAAGCAGGGGCGGACTTGGTGCAAGTGTTTGACAGTTGGGGTGGGGCGTTGGCTCATCGTCAATTTGTCGAATTTTCAAGCAATTATAATAAAAAAGTGGTTGCAGGTGTTAAAGCCAAATATCCAAACGTGCCTGTGGTGGTGTTTACCAAAGGCGGTGGTTTGTGGCTTGATGTACAGGCACAAAATGGAGCAGATATGCTTGGGCTGGATTGGACGATGTCTTTGCAAACCGCTCGCCAAGTGCTAAAAGACAACCAAAAACAAGTCGCCTTGCAAGGTAATCTTGACCCTGCAACCTTGTACGCAAGCCCTGGCGACATTCGCAAACACACGCATTTAATGCTAAGTGATGCGTACGCTTTGGGCGATAAAACAGGCTATGTGGCAAATCTTGGGCATGGCATTCAGCAATGGGTGAACCCAGACCACGCCAAAGCCTTTATTGATGCGGTGCATGAGTTTCAATTATAACAGGAAAAAAACATGAAAATTAAAGTTGCAATTGTAGGCGGAACAGGCTACACAGGCGTTGAATTAATCCGCCTACTAAGCCAACACCCAAACGCCCAAATTGAATACCTAACATCACGCACCGAAGCAGGCAAACGAGTGGAGGAATTTTTTCCAAGTTTGCGTGGCGTGGTAAGGGATTTAGCCTTTACCGATTTGGACGAAAACAACTTGGCAAAATGCGATGTCGTATTTTTTGCCACACCGCATGGCGTTGCCATGAAACACGCCAAATTTTTGACTGAAAATAACACCAAAGTGATTGATTTAGCAGCCGATTTTCGTTTGCAAAGTTTAACTGATTTTGAAAAATGGTATCAATTAGAACACACTTGTTCGGATTTGTTAAAAACTTCGGTTTATGGTTTAGCCGAAATTAACCGAGAAAAAATTGCCAAAGCCGATATTATCGGCAACCCAGGCTGTTATCCAACCACAGCAATTTTGGGACTTGCACCGATTATTCACGCCCAAAACCAAGCCAATCAAGCCTTGATTGACCCTTATATTATCATTGATGCCAAATCGGGGATTTCTGGGGCAGGTCGTCAAGGTAAGCTAAATTTAATTTTTAGTGAAACTTCAGACAATTTTTCAGCGTATGGCGTGGCAGGGCATAGACATTTGCCAGAAATTGAACAGGGCGTTAGCGAAATTTGCAAGGAAAAAACGTGCAAAATCACGAAATCCGCTTTGTTCCGCACCTTGTGCCGATGATTCGTGGTATGTTTAGCACCATTCATTTGCGTTTGACGGACGCAGGGCAAGCCAAAGATTTGCAAAAAATCTATGATGATTTTTATGCCAATGAAGCCTTTATTGACGTGTTGCCAAAAGGTGTGTACCCAGATACTCGCAGTGTGCGTGGTAGCAATCGCTTACGTATTGCTGTGCAAACTTTTGACAATAGTCCAATCGCCACAATTTTGGTGGTGCAAGACAACCTTGTTAAAGGGGCATCAGGGCAAGCGGTGCAAAATATGAATATTATGTTTGGGCTTGATGAAACGTTGGGATTAAATGTCGTGCCTGTTTCGCCCTAATTTTTGCCAAAATTTTGCAAAATTGCATTTAAAAAAGATAAAATCAACCAATTAAAATAGATAAATAAAGCTGTTTTCGTCGGTATTATTGGTTATAATGCACAGTTAATTTTCATATTGGCTTTGAGTAACTTTATGGTTTCCCCTAACGATAACAACCCTAACGATAATAATAACATTGACAAAATTGCTAAGCCGTCCAAATCTCAATATTTGAGCCAACATACAGCAGGTGTGTTGACTGCTTTTGGCGTGAGCGTGCTGATTGTGGCGATAATCGGACTGATTTTTGGTTTAAAAATTGGCTATAGCCGAGGGTTAAGTCATGCAACGGCACAAATCAAGCAAGCGGCAGATGGTGAAGAGATTTCGGCTCGCAATGTCAAGGCGTTAAAGCTAAAAGTAGATACCTTGCAAAATCAAGTGCAAACGGCTCAACAAGAGCGAGATATTAGCCTTGCTAATTTAGAGGATTTGCGTGATGAGATGGCGAATTTAAGAGTAACCAATTTGCAATTAGAGCAAGGCAATGGCTTTTTGACGGAGTCGCTTGCCAAAAAAGGTGGTATGCCGTTACAAGTCATTGCATCAAAAATCGTCCCTTTGCCCGAAAATGCCTATGAATATCGCTTTGATATTGGCATGGTGGATACGAGTAATAGTGCAAAAATTTGACACCAAAGTTAACTCTGCTTGATGATGTTAATATGGTAGAAGTACCAATTCAACCACGACAGTATGATATCAATGGCGTGGCACGGATTCGTGGGCGTTTTGTGATGCCTAACAACTTTACGCCAAAACAGGTGAAGCTTGAATTATCCGCAGGTGGACAAACTGCTGAAGAGATTTATGATTGGCAATTTGGCAAACCTGTTGCCGATATGCCGTATTCGTTAGAAGAATCGCCAGAATCGGATAAACGCCCAATTGCAGCGATTGAAGAAGAGACGAAGAAAAAACAAGATGAAGCCAATGCACAATAATAATTTTTGTTTAATAGTATGTTTATAATAGATTATGAATGATTTGATTTTATCCACGATTGTTATGTCAATGGAAGATGAAAACGAGTTTGGCGAGGATACGCTATTAGCCGACCCAGAAACCGAAGAAGCGTTAGAAATTCCCAGACGCTATGCGGTGATTTTGTACAATGATGATTATACGCCGATGGATTTTGTGGTGATGGTGTTGCAAAATCACTTTCAATTGCCTTTGGAAAAAGCGATAGATGTGATGTTAAATGTGCATCACGAGGGCTATGGCGTGGCTGGCGTGTTTTCAAAGGATATTGCCGAAACAAAATCTGAGGCGGTTAATCAAGAGGCGAGAAATGCAGGTTTCCCTTTATTAACCAAAGCCGAGCCAGTGTAGGTGAGGAATTACTTAATTAATGTAGATTAAAAAACCCAAACAAATTAATGTTTGGGTTTTTGTTTGATTGAAAATTCAATTATTGTGGGAAAGTAAATGTTTTTGGTGTTGGTAAAACGATACCACCAGAGTTTTGGAAACCCTCATATTTACCATCTGTGGACATACCTCGCAAGGTAATTGTACCATTTGGTGTATAGCTTTCAAATTCAACAACAAAAGTTCGTCTATCTAGCCAGTATGAATTAGTAGGTTCATAACTACCAGTAGTATAATAGTCATCTAGCATATCTGTGTTAAATTTTGCGGTTAGATAGGCAGGTTTACCATTAGATGCAGGGGTGAATGTTAAATCTGTAACAACAGGTACGGTTTTGTTGTTATCTTTTACGACATTAGCCTTATTCGCCCAACCATTTACAACGTCAGCAGTAGAACGAGAGAGAGTGTCATCACCAAAGGTAAACGTATTTGGATTAATTATAGTCAGTCTATCACCATGACTATTGGTTGCAGCAAAATTCCAAGTGCCATTGCTAGATTTAGGGTCTGATAAGGTGTGGTGTGTTTCACCACTAATATCTGACACGACATAAGTAGTACCTGTACAGTTAGCATTGCTAAAGAAGACACCTACAGACTTTGTTGTCGTGATTGTATCATTGCTCATTTTTTCAAATTGCGCAAACCATTGTATTGATTTGCCACGAGTATCGCTTGGGTCATCATTAGCCATACAAGCACTTTGCCAATAACCAACCACGCTATTCACAGCTTTTTCAATTTCTTGGTTATTCGTTGGTGGTACGACAACATTGTCAAACGCCAATTTTGAAACACGAGTATAAGTCAAACCTTCTGTTGTAAACGTATTGTTATTTACCCAAGTCACGCTACCATAAACGTTTTCTTTTTCGCCTTTGTCATTAGTTTCAACGTCTAAAAAATGGATAACTCGTTGGTTTTTAGCATTGGTTGTTTGGGCGATGACTTGTGGGGTTGATAGCTCTTGGTCTTGGCTACTGTCATCATAACCATCTGTATAACTGCCTGTACAATCCGTATTTTGGTATTTTCTAGTCAGAACCTTACCAACCAAGACCAATGTGTTTGGTGATTTGCCTTTGGCTAATTGGAGTACTTCTTGACTGCCTTCATCACAGCTTTGTTGCCAATAACCAACAAAATTATCTGCCAATTTTGACAACTCTGGGGCGTTGCTAACAGTTTGTGATTGAGCAGTTTGAGCAAAATGGTCAATTGCTTTTTTTCATTTACAACAAATTGATTGGTATTTAATTTTGGTTTTAAAGCTGTTTCAAAAAGCGTATCATTCGTTTCTTGTAATAAAGGCTTAAAGTCAGTTGATACAAAACGCTTAGCAAGGGTTTCATCAATCTGAATACCATTGTCTAACTTGTTATCTTTATCGATACTTTGCAAAAGTTGCAATGTACGGATAGTTTGATTGCGATCAGTCGTCAAATCCGCAGGCGTAATGACCGATTTTGGCATAGTAGAACCAAGTGTCAATTCGCCTAGCTTAAAGCTCACTGCACCAGCACCTACCGTATAAGTAAATTGACCTTTGGCATCGGTTTTTCCGATAGATTTGCCATTTTGGATAACTTCTAATCCTTCAACTGCACTATCCAAAAATGTACCTATCGCTGTTTTGGGTGTTTTATTACCTGCTTTGTTACTGCTAGAATCACCGCCACACGCAGTTAAAGCCAAAGTTGTCGCCACTGCCAAAGCAGATAGCTTGATAACGTGATTTTTATCCATGATAAACTCCATCTTAAAGTGTTAGGATTTACGTAAAAATGACTTGTCATATGGGCTAGGCGAAACCATTACCCACAAAGTTATGTAAATAAAAGTAACAAAAATGTTAATTCATACCACATAACTTAACAAAATATAAAATTTTGTTGTGTTTATTTTATATTATTATCAAAAAAAACAATAATTTTTGTTAAAAATCTGTAAAATTTTACTGCATAATGTTGTGAATACAGGTTCTTACTTTTTTGGCTGACTTGATTTTGTTATATTGAACCTTATTTAAAATAAGACGAAATACAATAAAAAGGAACAATTCGCATGATAAGTCTGCAACTACAAAAAACCTTGCAAAAAGTCGTTACCACCGCCACCAAACAATTTCACGAATATATTACCTTAGAGCATTTATTATTGACTTTGATTGAAGACAATGATTCAGTCATTGAGACGTTGGTCGCTTGCAAAGCCGACCTTGATAAAATGCAAAAAGATTTGACCCAATATATCAACGAAAACACCCCCACCGTTAATAATCCCAACACCCCACCCAAACAAACTCGTGGCTTTGATAGAACGTTGCAACGGGCGATTTTTCATGTTCAAGCCAGTGGTCAAGGCAGAATGGTAGAAGGTTCGGATTTGCTGGTTTCTATGTTTTCTGAATCGGACGCTTATGCGGTATATTTGCTGAAAAAACAAGGCATTACCCGTTTAGAATTGACCCAATATTTATCCCACGCCAACAAGCCCACCACGCCAGAAGATGACGAAGACGACGAACCACGAGGTCGCAACGCTCGCACAAGAATGCGTAAAACGGCACTGGATAGCTATACGGTCAATCTCAACGAAAAAAGCCAAACAGGGCAACACCGACCCATTGATTGGCAGACAGGCAGAGATTGAACGCACTGCACAGATTTTGTGTCGCCGCCGCAAAAACAATCCGTTATTGGTGGGCGACCCTGGTGTCGGCAAAACGTCGATTGCCGAAGGTTTGGCTTGGCTGATTGTCCATGAAAAAGCCCCAAAACCGCTCCACGGCTGTGAAGTGTATAGCCTTGACATTGGTTCGTTAATCGCTGGGACGAAGTTTCGTGGCGACTTTGAAAAACGTATCAAAGAGTTGCTTGATGAATTAAAACAAAAACCGAACGCTATTTTATTTATTGATGAAATTCACATGATTATTGGGGCTGGCTCGTCCATGAACAGCACGATGGACGTGTCAAACTTATTAAACCTGCATTGGCAAGCGGTGAATTGCGTTGTATTGGTTCAACGACATTTGTTGATTATCGTCAAGTATTTGAAAAAGACCATGCCTTGACACGCCGTTTTCAAAAAATTGATGTCAATGAACCGAGCATTGACGACACCATCAATATTTTGCGTGGTTTAAAATCGCATTACGAGGACTTTCATCATGTCAGTTATACTGATGAGGCGTTGCAAAGTGCGGTGAATCTGTCAGTCAAGCACATTCACGAGCGTTTTTTGCCTGATAAAGCCATTGATGTGATTGATGAAGCTGGGGCATTTACCCGTTTACAACAAACAGCAGATGACGAAAATCAACAAAATCCTGTGATTGATGTGGTAAATATTGAACAAATCGTGGCAAAAGTTGCCCGTATTCCACAAAAATCTGTCAGTCATGATGACAAAGAAAACTTAAAAAACCTTGAAATTAATCTAAAACATCTCGTGTTTGGACAAGACGAAGCGATTAAAACTTTAGCCGATTCCATCAAACTGTCTCGAGCAGGGTTAAAGCCTGATGACAAGCCGATTGGTTCATTTATGTTTGCAGGACCGACAGGCGTTGGTAAGACCGAAGTGAGCCGTCAGCTTGCTAATTTGTTGGGCGTTGAACTGATTCGTTTTGATATGTCAGAATATATGGAAGCCCACACCGCATCACGCTTGATTGGGGCTCCACCGGGTTATGTTGGCTTTGACCAAGGCGGACTTTTGACCGAAAAAATCAATCAATTTCCGCATTGTGTCTTATTACTTGATGAAATTGAAAAAGCCCACCCCGATGTGTTTAATTTGCTATTACAAGTCATGGACCACGGCTCATTGACGGATAATAATGGACGCACGTCGAGTTTTAAACAGGTGATTTTGATTATGACCACCAATGTCGGAGCGGACAGCATTAGCCGTAACAGCATGGGTTTCACCACACAAGACCACAGCCGTGACAATGGCGAGGAGATGAAGCGTGTATTTACCCCAGAGTTTCGCAATCGCCTTGATGCAATCATTCATTTTAATCCGTTAAATCAAGAAGTTATCGTTTCTGTTGTGGATAAATTCTTAACAGAATTGCAAGCCCAGCTTGATGATAAACAAGTCATTTTGGAAATCAATGATGAGGTGCGAGAATACCTTGCCAACAAAGGCTATGATAGGCTGATGGGGGCAAGACCGATGAGCCGACTGATTCAAGACGAGGTCAAAAAACCATTGGCAGAGATGATTTTGTTTGGTGATTTGGAGCATGGCGGAACGGTGGCGGTTACGATGGAAAACAACAGCATTCAGCTAAATGTTACCAAAAAAATCGCAAAAAACCAATCCACAAACCGAAACCATTTAACATTATAAAAAAGAGAAAAACCATGACTCAACTAAAAAAACGCATTGCTATTTAGGGGCGACAGGCTCAATTGGCGATAGCACTTTATCCGTTATCGCCCAAAATTTAGACCGCTATGAAGTCGTGGGGTTGTCTGGTTTTTCTCGTTTGGATAAATTATTAAGCCTTTGCCAAACGTTTTTGCCAAAATTTGTCTGCGTGCCTGATGACAAAGTGGATTTTTTTCATCAGCAATTACAACAGCTTGGCTTACCTTGCCAAATTTTAAGCGGAAAAGATGGACTAGACACCTTAGCCAGTCATGATGACGTGGATATGCTCGTGGCTTCCATCGTCGGCTCGGCAGGGTTGTCTTCAACCTTATCAGCGGTCAAAGCGGGCAAAATCGTACTACTTGCCAATAAAGAAGCCTTGGTGATGGCAGGCGAGTTGATGATAAATGAAGTTGCCAAATCTGGTGCGACTTTGTTGCCCTTAGACAGCGAACACAATGCGATTTTTCAATGTTTGCCGACCGATATCCAACAAAATCCCACTGCGATTCATGATAAAAAGCACGGCATCAAAAAGTTGTGGCTGACGGCATCTGGCGGTTCGTTTTTGGATAAAACTTTTGAACAAATGCAAAATGCCAGTGTCGCCCAAGCGGTCAAGCACCCAAATTGGTCAATGGGACAAAAAAATCTCGGTGGACTCTTCTACTATGATGAACAAAGGACTAGAGCTGATTGAAGCCAGTTATTTATTCAATATGCCTGTGGTGGACATTGATGTTGTCATGCACCCACAAAGTATTGTTCATTCTATGGTGGAATATGTGGACGGTTCGTTTTTGGCACAGCTAGGTTCGCCTGATATGCGAACACCGATTGCTCATGCGTTGGCGTATCCTGAACGGATAAATAGTGGCGTTGAACGGTTGGATTTATTTAGCCTAAGCAATTTGACTTTTTTAAAACCTGATTTGACAAAATTTAAATGTTTAGCATTGGCGTATCAAGCCATGCAAGCGGGCAGTTATGCGTGTATTGCGTTAAATGCGAGTAATGAAGTGGCGGTGCAAGCGTTTTTAGACGAAAAAATTCGTTTAACGGATATTGCGGATATGAATGAACAAGTGTTAAATCAAATTCAAAGCCAAAAAATTGCTTCATTAGAAGACATTTTAGCAGTTGATAATCAAGCTCGGCAGTTGGCAAGTCGGTTATTACCATGATGACATTTATAAACGTGTGAATTTTGAGAGTTAAGCCTAAAAGGTGATGTATGAGTTTTATCTTAATTGTATTGTCAGCTATCATTGTGCTAGGGCCTTTGGTCGCCTTGCACGAATGGGGGCATTATATCGTGGCTCGGTTATGCGGTGTCAAAGTTTTGACTTATTCCATCGGTTTTGGTCCAAAAATTGTCAGTTGGACAAGTAAAAAAACTGAAATTAATTACGCTATTTCCGCCATTCCACTCGGTGGTTATGTCAAAATGTTGGACGAGCGAGAAGGCAAAGTCGCCGAAAACGAACGCCACCTTGCCTTTAACAATCAACACCCACTCAAAAAAATTGCCATTGTGGCGGCAGGTCCTGTGATGAATTTAATCATTGCTATTGGACTGTTTTGGTTGTTACTCATGACCCCAAGCATACAATTGTCCACAAAAATCGGCTCAATTTTGCCAAATACGCCAGCAAGTGAAACAACTTTGCAAATTGGCGATGAAATCACTGCCATTGATAACAAAGCGGTCAGCAGTTGGCAAACCATCAACTACGCCTTAGCCGATAGAATGGGCGAGACAGGTAAAATTGATGTTACCGTGCAAAACGCCAATGGCACATTTAACCATGCCTTATCCGTCAATCAATTTATGCAAGAAAAAAATGGCAAACCTGTGGACAGCCTAGAAAGTCTCGGTGTATTGCCGTGGCAACCGACCATTGTGCCGATTGTAGGTGATATCAGCCCAAATAGCCCTGCCATGCGACAAGGCTTAAAAACAGGGGATAAAATTTTGTCGGTCAATGACAGGGCGATAAGTGATTGGATAAGTTTTACCAAAATCATTCGTGAAAATCCTGAAAATATGCTCAATGTCAAAGTATTGCGAGATGGTAAAACGGTTGAATTACAAATTATTCCGCAACTTATCAAAGACACGATGGGCTATAAACAAGGACAAATTGGGGCAGGAGTGCAAAAAAGCGAAATCAAAATTCCCCAAGAATACCAAAAAACGGTGGTGTATGAGCCTATTCCAGCATTAGGGCAAGCGGTGTATCGCACGTATGATTTGAGTGCCATGACCCTAAAATCTATGGGAAAAATGCTAACAGGCTTGATTGGTATTGACAACATTTCAGGACCGATTACCATTGCCAAAGTTGCCAATCACAGCTTTAGTATCGGTTGGGAAGCGGTTCTAAACTTTATGGCGATGATTAGTTTAAGCCTTGCGGTGCTAAATTTGTTACCCATTCCTGTGCTTGATGGTGGGCATTTGGTGTATTATGCCATTGAGCTGATTCGTGGCAAACCCTTACCAGAGCAGGTGCAACTTGTTGGTTTAAACATTGGTATGCTGATTATGGGGGCATTTATGCTGTTGGCGATTGGCAATGATATCAGTCGGCTGTTTTGATTTTTTAATACAATTTTATAAAACCAAAAAAACGGCTAGATTTAGCCGTTTTTTTTATGTCATACAATCAATCATTTAATTGACGGTTTGGTAAGATATCTTTTATCATATCACGCAGTTGGTGCAATGACACAACGGTGCTTTCCCAGTCTAGGCAACCATCAGTGATAGATTTGCCATATTCAAGTTTTGATAAATCTGCGGTCAAATCTTGGCGACCGCCTTTAAGATGACTTTCTACCATCATACCAATGATTGAGCGGTTGCCATTGACGATTTGTTCACCGATATTGTGAATCACCATCGGTTGCAAAAAGGGGTCTTTGTTTGAATTGGCATGGCTAGAATCCACCATGATTTTGCCTGTGACTTTGCCTTTGGCAAGCTCGTTTTCAGCTTGAGCCACAGCGGCTGCATCATAGTTTGGTTTGCCATTTCCGCCACGCAATACCACGTGCGAATAAGGGTTGCCTTTGGATTTGATGATTGACACTTTGCCATCAGCCGACAAGCCCAAAAAGCTGTGTCCAGATTTGACCGCTTGCATGGCGTTGACCGCAACCGTCATACCGCCGTCTGTGCCGTTTTTAAAACCAACAGGGCATGACAAGCCTGATGACATTTCACGGTGGGTTTGGCTTTCGGTGGTTCTTGCACCGATGGCAGACCAACTAATTAAGTCTTGGATATATTGTGGGGTGTTTGGGTCAAGTGCTTCGGTTGCACAAGGTAAACCTTTTTCGTTTAAATCAATTAACAATTGACGAGCGATTTTTAAGCCTTTGTTAATATCAAAGCTGTCGTTCATGTCTGGGTCGTTGATAAGCCCTTTCCAACCAACGGTAGTACGTGGTTTTTCAAAGTACACACGCATGACAATATAAATACTGTCTTCAATCTCTTTGGCAAGTACGGCAAGTTTATCGGCATATTCGTGGGCGGCTTTGATATCATGGATTGAGCAAGGTCCAATCACCATCAGCAAGCGTTTGTCTTTGCCATCTAAAATATTTTTGATGGTTTCACGTCCTTTTAACACCGTTTGGTAGGCTTTATCCGTCAAAGGTAGCTCGGTTTTTAGCTCGGCTGGGGTTGCCAGTGGCAAAATTGCGTCAAGGTTCACGTTATCAATATCTGCGGTATCAGTTTGGGAAAAAGTAGTCATAGCGTTCACATTTTATCATTGACAATAAAAGTTAAAAAAGAACACTCACTATAAACTAAAAATGTGTTTTTGTCATTAATTGATTGTAAATTGTTGCTTACTTTTAGTTTAATTTAGCATAACCTTATGTTAATATTTTAGCATGAAAGTATAAATCATAAAAGTACTAGAACCTGTTCACAATTAATTCGCAAATCAATTTTTGTGAAATTTTATACACAAACCTATGCTTTTTCTGCTAAAAATAAATGGCTAAATCTTGTTTTTCTTCGTCAAAAACTTGCCTAATAGAATGACTATCAGCCTGTGTTTTTTCCTTGAAAAACCTGCGATTTATCTCATTTTTAGTTAGAAAAATTAATTGTGAACAGGTTCTAACAAAAATTGGTAAAAAATATGACAACACAAACCATCAATTTGGTAAAAACCCAACTGAAACCACTCACCATCGGTATTGTTGCAGGCGAAATTTCTGGCGATGCCTTGGGTGCGGATTTTATGCATCAAATGAACAATTTGCGAGATGATATCACATGGGTCGGCGTGGGCGGTAGCAAAATGCAGGCGTTGGGGCTAAAGTCTATCATTGATATGTCAAGGCTGTCGGTGATGGGCTTGGTGGAAGTGATTTCGCATTTGTCGGATTTGTTCGCCGCCAGAGATGAGATTTTTACAAACTTTTTTTGATAAAAAAATTGACATTTTTGTTGGCATTGACGCACCTGATTTTAATTTAAGACTGGGAAAAAAACTCAAACCCACAGGCGTTTTTTGTGTGCAATACGTCAGTCCATCTATTTGGGCGTGGCGAGAAGGGCGGATTCACAATATCAAACAGTCTACTGATTTGGTGCTGTGTCTGTTTCCGTTTGAGTTGGACGTTTACCAAAAACATCATCATCCTGCGGTGTGTGTCGGACACCCATTGTTAAAAACCATTGACAAAAAATTATTGCATACCGATGTGTTAGATTTGCGGTTGAATTTGATTTGGGAAAATCCATATTTGCACCAATTTTTTGCGTCCTTTGGCAAAGGCAAAAAAGACGACATGAGCCATTTAATCGCCGTTATGCCGGGTTCTAGGCGGAGTGAAATTGCCAGTATTTTACCCAATATGTTAGAAAGTATGCACAAATTATTGCTGATGGATAATCAACTTTGTTTTATTATTCCAACGATTAATCAAAATTTTAAAACCATGGTTGAACAATATTTGCAAAATGAACCAAATCAGTTACAAGAACGTGTGGTCGTCTGTTGTGATGAAAATATTGCCAACTTTAGTCAGCAAATTATGGCAATATCAGATTTGATTTTGTTGGCATCAGGCACAGCGACCCTTGAAGCGATGTTGTTAAACCGTCCGATGGTGGTAACTTATACCATGAAACCGTTGACATATTGGCTTGCCAAACGTTTGGTAAAAATTGATTATGTGGCATTGCCCAATATTTTGGCAAACAAGCAAATCGTGCCAGAATTAATCCAAGATGAAGCGACAGCGGATAATATTTGCCGAACGGTACAACAAAATTTGACCCCGCAAAAATATCAACAACAGTTACACGAGTTAAGCCAAACCACACAAACGTTGCGACAGCAGAGCAATGTTAACCCTGCGGTCGCTGTGATAAATGCGTGGTTTGGATTTTAAATGCAATTTTGATTATTTTAACATATTAATAGGGTTAATCGGCGAGCCACGATAGCGGATTTGAAATTCAACGGCAGGCTGATTAACCGCATTGACATGGGCGACTGTGCCGATAGTTTGCCCTGCTTGTACGATTTGTTTTTCTTTGACGGCAAAGTTTGCCAAATGGGCGTAAGCGGTAATATAGTCGTTATTATGCTGAATCATCACCAAATTGCCATACTCTGGCAAACCATTGCCCACATAGATTACAGTGCCTGCTTGGCTGGCAGAAACGGCTGAACCACGTGGAGCTGCATACCATACGCCACGAGTGCCAGCCGTTTCATCATAACCACGAATCAAACGACCATTAACAGGTGGCAACCATTTTGTACTACTGGTATAGCTTGGCACGGTGTTAAAGCTTTGTGTGTGAGTGGCAGTTGATGGGGTAGCAACCGTAACAGGGCGAGAGGTCGCACGAGTTTGTACTTGTTGTCTTTGTTGTGTGGCAGTCAATTGCAAGCGTTGCCCGGGGTGAATGGTATAATTGCTGTCCAAGCGGTTTAACATACCGATTTGACGATAATTTAAACCATAACGGTTGGCGATTTTGCTGACTGTATCACCACGTTGAACCGTGTGATACATGGGGATATTGCGGTAATTGGTGCTTGATGTTTTGACTGTTGCAGGTTTTGATGAACAAGCAACTAAAAGCAAACTTGCGGTAACAATACCAGTGGTTAAAGTAAAAGATTTTGACAAAATAGACATAAACATTCCCAAAGATATCAGTTAAAAGGTCAGTTTTTAAAGATTGGCGGTAATTTAACCACAATCACAACAAAAAGTCATGGATAAAACGCAAAATAAAACAGATAAAGCGTGATTTTTGTGAAAATACAACAAAGTGTAACATTACAATAAGAAATTTTGCTAAATTTTATGCAAATAACACATTCATTGTGAAGCGTTTTTTATAAATTTTAACAAAATTTTAGTTTTTTGTTTGCTCAAAAAAATCTCATCAAAGCGATATAAAAACATTACAAATTCACAACATTTCTATTATAATAACTCAATTTTTTTATCACTGGGGCAATCTTTTATTGGGATAACTATGAACGACACAACGCACAACAACGCAGACACAGGCTGGTTTCCAAAATGGCAAAAATACGATGGACATCTTGACCATCATCCTGTTGGTATTCATGAATATTTGCCAATTGACAAAAGTATATTATTGGGCTTGCAACACGCTTTTGCCATGTTTGGGGCAACAGTTTTAGCACCTTTATTAATGGGATTTGATGCCAATTTGGCAATTTTAATGGCAGGCATTAGCACGATTTTGTTTTTCTTTTTGACAGGTGGACGAGTGCCGAGTTATTTAGGCTCAAGTTTTGCCTTTATCGCCCCTGTCATTACTGCCACCGCTTATGCAGGGTCTGGGGCAAATTTAAATTTATCGGTTGCCTTAGGCGGTATCATGGCGTGCGGTGCGATTTATGCGATGATTGGCTTATTGGTGATGAAAACAGGTGTGGCATGGATTGAAAAATTGATGCCACCGATTGTTACAGGGGCGATTGTGATGATTATTGGGCTAAATCTTGCCCCTGTTACCATCAAAGGCGTATCTGGCAATCAGTTTGACAGTTGGGTTGCCTTGATGACGGTGCTGTGTATCAGCGGTGTGGCGGTGTTTGCTCGGGGCATGGTTCGAAGACTTTTGTTGTTAATTGGCTTAGTTTTGGCGTATGTTGCTTATTTTGTGTTAGCCAATGTGATGGGATTTGGTACACCGATTGATTTTGCACCGATTGCCAATGCTCCTTTGTTTGGTTTGCCAAATTTTTATCACCCAACGTTTGACACGAATGCCATTATTTTAATCGCCCCTGTAGCGTTTATTTTAGTTGCCGAAAATTTGGGGCATATCAAGGCAGTGGAAGCAATGACAGGTCAAAGCGTGTCGCCTTATATGGGGCGAGCGTTTTTTGCTGATGGGGCGTGTACCATGTTGTCAGCTGGCTGTGGCGGAACTGGCGTTACCACTTATGCCGAAAATATTGGCGTGATGGCGGTAACAAAAGTGTATTTCTACCACCATTTTTTGTGGTGGCAGGTTTGGTTGCGGTATTATTGGGGTTTTATCACCAAAAATTTGGGGCGATTATTCACAGTATTCCGGTCAGCCTTGCTTGGCGGTGCGTCTATTGTGGTGTTTGGTCTTATCACCATTGCAGGTGTCAAAATTTGGCAAGATAACAAAATTGATTTTAGCCAAAATAGCAATCTGATTATCGGTGCGGTAACGCTGATTATGGGGGCAGGAGATTTTAGCTTACATATTGGACAGTTTAATTTGGGCGGTATTGGCACAGCGACTTTGACCGCCATTGTGTTAAATTTGGTGTTAAATCGTGCTAAATAATCTAAAACCAAAATATAAAGCTATTTTATAAGTTGGGTAGGGCTTGCGATACTCAACAAATGCTTGTTAAATATTGGGTGTCATGCTTTTATAAAAAAGGATTTGTCACTTCGGTAACGTTGGCTTGTTGTTCTTGGGCAATTTGGGCGTGGTCAATCTGACTTGCCCCATTTTTTGCAAAAATCCACCATTTCGGCAAATTGTTGTTGCAACTGTTTGGCTAATTCAAGGCTTTGTTTGTCAATGGTAAAACTGGCATTGCCGTACATATTGACTTGGTCACCTTGATTTTCAAAGGTGATTTCACCAACATCGGTGCTGATACTGACAGATTGGCTGTCGTTTTGAAAGGGTGCAAAATTACTCATGATTGTTCCTTATTAATTTTTTTTAAATAAGTTGTTAAAATTTAATGGTCATTTTGTTGGATTTAATTTGATAGTTAAGTGTGGGAAAGCTGTCCACGCCAGTGCGTTCGTATAGCTGTTGCAAACTTAAAATATCCGTTTGTTGACTGGCATCGTTGGGCGTGATAAAGGCAACCGCTTGATTTTGGCTTGGAAAATACACCGCCTTATAAAAATGGCTTGGCACAAGGATACGATTGTTAATTTTGTTGATTCTAGGGCTTAGGTAACTAACCCCTGTAACCACGTAGGCTTGACCGTATTGATTGGTGAGTTCTCTGACCTTTTGTTCAATTTTTACCCAATTTTTTTGGTTATTGTCTGGGTGCTGTGGGGCGATATTGGCAAGGCTAAAACTGTCAAACTGTGAATTTTTGTTTGACATATCGGCATTTGGGGCAAGGTGTCCACGGTCGTAACCTGAATTTCTATAGTCCGCCAACTCACTACGCAACGCTGTTGGCAAGCGTGATTCTGCATGAAAATTATTTTCTCGTGGCAACTGTTTAGCATAGGTCAAACGTTGACGTGTCAAATATTCTGTTACCCAAATCGGCGTGCGAGAAATGCCCGAATACATCACCGCAAAGCCATCAAAACAAAGCGGATAGCTGTCTTTGACAAAGTTGGCAGGCAGGGTCGGCTGTGTGCTTTGCAAAAACTGTTGTTGGCATTGTTCAAAGCCTTTTAGCGTGGTTTGGCTTGGGGTTGTGGTGGATTGGGTTGGGGTTGTTTGGTTGCCACTGCTACCGCCTGTGCAAGCGGTCAAAAAAATTGGCAAACTTAACAGACTAAAAGCAAAAATACGCATGATATTTCTCGTTGTTTTTGTGGGTTTTGGTTGTTGGTTTACATTGAAAACTTTATCAATATTATATATCATGTGTCGAAATTTTTTACAAATTTTTTATACGTTTAGGGTATCGCTGTTGTAGGTAAGTCTTGCCATGTTAAAAAAACTTCCGTTATGGATAAAAGTGGGCGGTGGCGTGTTGGCATACAGTGCAGGCTGTGTTAATAGCACGGCTTTGGTGGGGTTTACCCATCTGTCAGCATCGCACGTAACGGGCAATGTGTCTCTTTTTGCCACAGCCATCGCCCACAAAGACATCAAAATGCTATTGATGGTGTGTGCGGTGCTGTTGTCATTTTTGTTTGGCTCGGTCATCAGTGGCTATGTCGTGGGCAGTACCAATCTTAAAGCAGGACGGCGTTATGGCACAGCTTTGAGCATTGAAGCGGTATTGTTAATTATCAGTTTGGTGCTGTTTACCCAACATTCGTTTTTGGGGCATTTTTTTGCGACCATGGCGTGCGGATTGCAAAATTCTATGGTGGCGACTTATCGTGGAGCAGGGATTCGTACCACTCATTTGACAGGGTTAACGTCTGATATGGGGGCATCAATTGGCAACTGGTTGGCTGGGCGTGGTACAGACAAAAAAATGGTCATGTTTCAGGCGATGATTTGGTATTGTTTTTGTGGTGGTGGCGTTACAGGGGCGATTTTGTATGTCAAAATCGGCTATTTGGCGTTGATTTTACCGATTGTGATTGTGATTTCGTCCGCTATGTTATACCATTGGATTTTTTTAAAATGGGAAAAATTTCATCATGAACAACCCAACCTTTAAACGATTTTAAAAATCAACGCTCAGCAATCATACATTGTTTGGGCGTTTGTTTTTTGTTTACCGATGTGATACAAGCCCAGCGACCGTCTTGTTTTTCACTGCTGATACGGTACATAATCAAGGTTTGACCGTTAAGCCAACGGTTGGGAAATTCAATGTTTTCTACAGTGGCTTGGATAATACAAGGACTGGTGGTGGCGATTTTGTCCGATGTTGTCAAAATAGTTAAACGAATATTATGATGATTGGCGTTAAACGGTGTGTTAATTGGGCATTGCCCTGTCGCTTGATAAATACTTTCCACACGGTTTTGCACATTTTGTATGATGTCTAGGGTTTCAAATAATACTTCGTTGGCTTTTTGTTTGGCAAAAATCGGCAAAAACTGCACTTGAATAACCATCAATGCAAAGGCAAAAAAGCCAAACGCCAACCCCATACCCACAGGGCTGACTTGCCCTTCATAACGCAGATGATTTAATTGGCGTTCCACATCGTTTGGGTACATCTCAATCGCATCGGCAATCTCTCGGCGAGCGGTGCGATAATAATAAGCATCGCACCAACGAGCGACCATAAATGCCCAAAATAACCAAACTGTCATGCCAATACCAAAACGAGTAAACATTTGTAAATTTGTTGGCAAAGAAGTAATAATTAAAAATTCACAAATCACCAAAATAATCGTGATATTGAGATGAATAAATGACCAGCCAGCGACCGAATACACCACGCTGTCCAAATAGCGTTTTCGGTACAACAGCCACGAAAATGTCATAAAAAACCCCGCCCAATGCCATTTTGCCGAAAGCCTACCAGCATTGTCAAAATCTTGAAAACGCTTTAAATAATACGCCTGTGAACGCTTGCCAATAAAGGCTTTGTCGTACATCAAACGCTCAGCATCGGTAAGCTGTGGCTGATAAAAAGGCGGTGGCGAAGTGGTTTCTATAAATAACATGAGTGAATTTTTTGGTCGTTTTTAGTGATTTTAATTATGACAACAATCGCATATAATAGCGTAATTTTTTTTAAGATGATTAGATTTTTTTATGAATATGCCAAATTTTAACCAAAAAAACCTTGATTTATCAACACAAGTTCAACAATCTATTAAAGATGATATTGAATATGCCAAAATCAAAATCAAAGTGATGAAAGATGAAGTGGCGGACGTGGCGACACACACGCCAGAACATTTACGCAAAATCAATACCTTTATGAAACGAAAAACTCACATGGGCAAAAAAGCCGAAGTGGGGCTGACGGACGATTATGCACGTTATTTTGTGCAAGATTTATCCGAAATTGGCGATATGAATATTGACAAAATTGATAATTTGCGAAATTTATTTGACAATCCGAACAATCCTTTGACCCTTGAAATCGGTTTTGGCATGGGGACAAGTTTGGTAGAAATGGCAACCTCCGAGCCAAATCGCAACTTTGTCGGCATTGAAGTGCATGAAGCTGGCTTGGGTAACTGTGCATTTTTGGCAGGTGAGCAAGGTTTGACAAATTTAAAATTGATTAGTGGCGATGCCATTGAGCTGATGAACCAGTTGCCCGCACAGCATATTGATACGGTGCAGTTGTATTTTCCAGACCCTTGGCAAAAAAAGCGTCATTACAAACGCCGTTTTGTCAGCGGTGAGCGTATGGCGGTGGTGGAGCGAGTGTTGACGACGGGTGGGCTGTTTCATTCGGCGACCGATTGGGAGCATTATGCGTTTTGGATGCTGGAAGTGATGGATAGTTTGGCAGGGTTTGACAATGTGGCTGGCAAGGGACAGTTTTTGCCAAGACCTGATTTTCGTCCGATGACCAAGTTTGAAAAACGAGGGATTGATGAAGGGCGAGCGATTTATGATGTTTTGTATAAAAAAAATTTCATAAGATTTAAAAGGAAAAATTATGTTTAGTAATCCTGTGTATATCACTTTCGCACTGTATTTGATGATGGTGCTTGGCATTGGTTTTGTGGCGTATTTTGCCACACGCAATTTTGATGATTATATTTTGGGTGGGCGAAGTCTTGGTAGCTTTGTTACGGCAATGTCGGCAGGTGCGTCCGATATGTCAGGCTGGCTGTTGATGGGGCTACCGAGTGCGATTTATTTGAGTGGTTTAAGTCAGTCTTGGATTGCGATTGGGCTGGTGATTGGGGCGTATTTTAACTGGTTGTTGGTCGCTGGGCGTTTGCGAGTGTTTACCGAATTTAACCAGAACGCTTTGACTTTGCCTGAGTATTTTTACCACCGTTTTGGCAGTAATAACAAACTGATGAAAATCGCCACCGCAGCGATTATTTTGTTTTTCTTTACTATTTATTGTGCGGCAGGCGTGGTCGCTGGTGCAAGGCTGTTTGAAAGTTTGTTTACGGATATGGATTATGTAACCGCCTTGTGGCTTGGGGCTGGAGCGACCATTATTTACACCTTTATCGGTGGGTTTTTGGCGGTGAGTTGGACGGATACCATTCAGGCAAGTTTGATGATTTTTGCCTTGCTACTTGCCCCTGTGATGGTGTATTTAAATCTAGGCGGTATGAACGAAATTCACGGTGCGTTGGCAATCGCAAGCCAAGCCAATGGCATTGAGTATGATAGTCTGCTGTTTGGCACAAGTTTTGTCGGTATTTTGTCGGCGGCGGCGTGGGGTTTGGGCTATTTTGGACAGCCACATATTTTGGCTCGTTTTATGGCGGCAGAAAGCGTCAAATCGCTTAGCAATGCTCGCCGTATTGGCATGACGTGGATGGTGCTGTGCCTTGGCGGTGCAGTGGCGGTCGGTTATTTTGGTTTGGCGTATTTTACCACGCACCCAGACTTGGTCGACCAAATGAAAGATGCGTCAGGTGCGGTCAATAGTGAACGGATTTTTATCGCTTTATCCCAAATTTTGTTTAATCCTTGGATTGTTGGCATTGTATTGTCAGCAATTTTGGCGGCGGTGATGAGTACCTTAAGCTGTCAGTTGCTGGTCTGCTCAAGTGCAATTACCGAAGATTTTTACAAAGGTTTTTTACGTCCCAATGCCAGTCAAAAAGAGTTAGTGTGGATAGGTCGTTTGATGGTGTTATTGATTGCTATCATTGCCATTGTTATCGCTTATAATCCAGATAGCAAGGTGTTAAGCCTTGTGTCAAATGCGTGGGCGGGTTTTGGTGCGGCGTTTGGCCCTGTGTTGATTTTGTCTTTATTTTGGAAAAAAATGACCGCACATGGGGCATTGGCAGGTATGATTGTCGGTGCGATTACTGTTGTCGCTTGGAAACCTTTGACAGGCAGTGAATTGTACGAGATGATTCCGGGCTTTATTTTGGCAACTTTGGCGATTTATGCCGTTTCTATGTTTACCAAAAACAGTGATGACGTGGAAAAACGCTTTATTGAAGCCAATCAAGCCTATAACAATGCCAAATAACCGTTTGAAAATTTTAAAAAAAGGACACGCATGCAACAGTTTTTTATCAAAGCATGGCAAAAACAAGCGAATTTGGCATGTGGTTATTTTTGCCGATTGCTTGGCTATATCGATTGGTGATTTGGCTCAATAAAAAACTGTATGAGCATGGGCTTAAGCCAAAATATTATCCAAGCGTGCCTGTTATCGTGATTGGTAACATCACGGTAGGCGGTAGTGGCAAAACGCCTTTTATCATTGCATTGGTGCAATATTTACAACAAAAAGGCATTAAGGTGGGCGTGATTAGCCGTGGTTATGGCGGTGATAGCAGTATCATGCCCGCCATTGTATCGCCCACATCAACGCCCAGTCAAGTGGGCGATGAGCCTTGTCTGATTGTGCAGACCACAGGCGTGCCGATGGCGGTCTGCCCCAATCGTGGACAGGCGATTGATTTGTTATTGCAACAGCATGACGTTCAGTTAATTTTGGCGGACGATGGCTTACAACATCATGCCCTAGACCGTGATAAAAACTGGATTGTCGTGGATACCATGCGTGGTTTTGGTAATAAACAATTGTTGCCAGTTGGTTTTTTGCGAGAACCGATTGCTCGGTTAAATCAAGAAGATACTGCCGTCATTTATCATGTTAATGAAAAAACCAAACAGCAGTTTGTTAATAAACCGACCATGCAACTGCAACAACAACACATTGAGCCATTGTTTTTTTAACAAACAAAGTTCTATTTTTTTAACCCCACAAACCACCAAGCAAGTCATCGCCATGACAGGCATTGGCTATCCACAGCGATTTTTTGAAAGTTTGGCAGAACTTGGATTTGATGTCATCAAAATGCCAAAAAACGACCATCATCAATTTAGCCTAAGCGATTTTGATAATTTGCCAAATTTGCCAATCGTTGTAACCAGTAAAGATGCAGTAAAATTACGGATTTTGTGCCAACAGCATGAGATTGCCGAACGAATTTGGGTGTTGCCCGTGGTGGCAGTGTTAAACGATAGTGTTTATCAAATTTTGGATACGCAGTTAAGTGAGCTTGGTATTCATGTTAAATCCACTTTGTAAACAAACATAAAAATTTTGCTACATTTTGCTACATAAAACCCATTCACTTCATATTATCATATACAAAAAATGCTAAGTAATTGCATTTATTCAATTTTATAATTTTTCTAATCAAAATTGTAAACTAAAAACGATAATAACAATTACAAGGTGGTTTTGCATTTTTATTGTAAAATTTATTTTAAAAGCGGTTGTCAAAATTCATTATTTAAGTTTGGTTTTTTTATGTCTGTTTATCTAAAAGGCTGGTTGTTGCTCGGTATGGTCGCTTTGACAGCGTGCCAACCTGCGACCAAACCCAAAGATAACGCCCATAAAGACACCACTTCTACCCCAAAACCGCTTGCACAATTATCACAAAACCTTACCCAAAATTTACCAAAATATCATCTGCACATCGCTGCCGCTCCCAATGTCAAATTTGCTTTGCCGATTATCGCCAGTGAGTTTAAAGAAGACAACCCAAATATTGATATCACCTATAGCTTTGCCCCATCTCGGGTGATTTTAAACGATGTCAAAGACTACAGACAGCGATATGATATTGTACTTGCGGACAATCAAGTTGTTCCTTTTGAGATTGCCACCAAGATTCTCAATCAAGCGAGCAAAACCTTTACTTATACGCAAGGCGAGCTGGTCGTATATAGCAAAAAATATGACATGACAAGCAGTCCGACAGCGACTTTTGATGGTCTATTGATGGATAATCAGCCGTTTTCGGTGGTGGTGGGCGATATGGAAAATTTGTCCTACGGCATTGCGACCAAAGAATGGCTTATCAATCAAAATCTATACCCACGCATTGAGCAAAATTTGATAGTAATTGACAATTTTTTACAAAGTGTGGAAATGGTAAATGCTAATCAAGCGGATTTTGCGATTGTCAGTCTAGGACAAGTGCTAAATGACAGCCGTGAATTGACCGTAAAAAGTGCTTCACAGCAACATTCTTATGCTGTTTTGCCAAAAAACAGCTATCCTGCCATTTATCAAGATGGCATCGTGTTAAAACAAAGCGATGCCAGCCAAAAATTTGTGGATTATTTACAATCCACCAAAGCCCAAGAAATTCTGAATGACGCAGGGTTTTTACCGATTTGCCAACAGACCAGTCTGTTACCTGCGTGCAAAGAAAAATCTTGATTTAATGATGATTTAAACAATCACTTGACGGATTTGTTCGGCAAGTTTAGCAAGCTCTTCATGATTGGCAGTTTTGTCTTCATGTTTGCCAATCTCATGCACATGAGTTGGGATTAAATGCACATGATAATGAAACACTGATTGTCCTGCCTGTGCGTTGTTCAGTTGCATTTGTACGATGCCTTCGGTATTTAGTACTTGGCGTTGGGCTTGCATGACCTTTTGGGCGGTGCTAAAAACCGCTTGCAGATAATCGGCAGGCATATCGGAGAGTTCCACCGCTTCGCATTTTGGAATTACCAACGCATGACCTGTCGCCATCGGCATGATGTCCATAAACGACAAGGTTTTGTCGTCTTCATAAATTTTGTGGCAAGGAATTTCGCCACGAATGATTTTTGCAAAAATATTTTGATTATCGTAAGCCATTGTTTTTCCTTATTTTTTATCAAATAAATCTAAAACCGTTTCATTAATAATAAACTGCCGAATATCGGTCAGCATGGTAACATCATAATTATGCACAAAGGCAACGCTCAAATCTCGGCTCGGGTCGCACCACGCCATAGAGCCGTTGTAGCCTGTATGCCCAAAGGCATTGTCTGCGTCTTGGCACACGCTAAATACCCGATGATAGCCCAGTCGCCAATTCATCACCGCAGGCATAACACGGTCGTATTGGGCGTTTTGAATGGCGGTAAATTTGTCAAACCAATGTTCATCAATTAGCCGAACACCGTCAATCTCACCAGCATTGGCAAGCATGGCATAAATTTTTGCCATCGCAAAACTGCTTGCGACCACATTGGCGGCAGGGATTTGTGATTTTAGGGTATCGGTTTGATAGTAATCAAATTCTCGGCTTTGTTTTGGTACAAGGGACGCTTTATAATCCGCCATGTCAATTTTGCGAATATTAAAATAAAGTTGGTTAATTTCTTGTGTGGTTAATGGCTTGTCATTGTTTTTATTGACTAATTTTTGCCAGCAAGCATAACACGGCAAACTTTGATAAAAAGCCAACGTTTGTTCGCTATCATTGGCTAGCACAGGTTTGGTGCGAGTGCTTAAAATTTTACCACTCGTTCTGGCAACAGCGATTTTGTTTAATTTTTCTAAATTCAATTTAAAATAAACTTCACCAACGATACCAAGCGGTTCGCACAAATAATTGTCTAATGCCTGTTGCAAGGTCATGTTGGTAACTTGCTCAATCAGACCGCCCAACACCCAGCCTGAAACCAACGCACTGTAAGCGACAAATTTGTCATTGTTTTCGTTGTCTTGTTCATCAAATGCCAATTTTTTTGGGCTGACCGCCATTTTGGCGACTTTGTTGAGCATGTTTTGCCAATCTTGCACATCTTTGGCATTATCGGTTACGCTCGTGATGTCAAACAACCCTGCTTCATGGCTTAACACATCAGCAAGGGTAATATTTTGTTTACTATTTTGAGAAAAATCTGTCCAATATTTACCAATCGGTTCATCATAATTTAACAGACCGTTGGACACCAAAATATGAATTAACGTTACCAAAACGCCTTTGCCTGTGGAATAGTTGAGCGATAAGGTATGATTGTTCCAGTTAGTTTCGTCAGCGATATGCGTTTTGCCAAAATTAAGCTCGCTTACAGGTTTGCCATGATGAAAAATGGTTAAACTACAGCCACCACTTGCTTGGTTTAGGTCAAATTGATTGATAATAGACTGTAGTTGTTGATTGATTGCTTGATAATCCATGTATTGATAATCCATGTAATTGTTACTTTCCTAAAGCTTTAAACATTAATCTGTAATTTTGTGTGCCGTCAAATCTTCAATATGCCCCAATACGTGCGGTTTTGGCGTATTGACATCATACACACCGAAGGTAATATTTTTTTTCGCTGTTGTCATATTTGGCAATAAATTCCACTTCAGAGGGCAAAAATACAGGCAATTTAAAATCTACATCACAACGAAACGCCTTTGACAAATCGTCCAACTGTGCCAAACATTTGGCTTTTGTCCACATACCGTGAGCGATGGCTTTGGGAAAACCAAAGGCTTTGGCGGAAAGTGGGTGCAAATGAATCAGATTAAAATCGCCTGAAACAAAGGCATAACGGCGACCGATATCTTCGCTGATTTCCCAAAATTGGTGCATATCGTTTTCGTCTAAGGTCGGTTTTGGCGTGATTTCAGTTGGTTTTTTGGCGGTTTTTGGCTTTTTTTGACGTGATAAATAAGTAGATGTACCTTCCCAAACCAGTTCATCATTTTCATAAACATGGGTGACAAAATCAAACTGCTTGCCTTTGTCGTGGTCTTGCAAATTGTCAAATTTGACCGTCATTTTAAACGTACCTGTGTCTTGGATACGGCGGTACTGCACGACACGGTTATGAATATGCACCAAGCCCAACATGGCAAACGGAAACGGCTCTTTTACCATCATATTCATCTGTAAACTTTGCGACAGCACGGCAAAATAGGTCGGTGGTACAAAACTATTATTGGCAAATCCACAAATCTTGCGATAATCGGTCAAATTATCATGGTCAATCACCAAACTATCCACGCTATAAGTGGCGGACGGTAGTTGACTTTTATCAAGTTTGTCATGGTCATTTATCGGTAGTAAACTTTTGATAATGTTGGCGTAGGTGGTGTGTGGCTTTGGTAATTGATTAAAATGTTGGTCTGACATAGATTTCCCTATAAACATAATGGCTTTCAAACTTGCCTATTATAATCCATATTGCACTTGCGAACATACAAAAAATAATAGAAAAAAATGTTATTTTTTTTTGAAAAAAAAAAGCGATTTTTAATTTTTTTTAAAACAAAAACGAAAAACAAAAAAGGACACTGATTGTATCCTTTTTATTAAATCAAATTTAGATATTTTT
>CAKMOY010000090.1 GCA_927911235.1 uncultured Moraxella sp. | reverse complement strand
AGGATTAAGTCAAGATAGGCAGTTAAAGTTTATTGATGATTTTATGATAGGTCATGGGTGATTTTTAGGTAAAATTAAAACAGATAACCCTTCTATCAAAATAGCATGAAAAATGTCTATTAGGGAGGGGTATCTGTTTTTAGCATGAATTTTGTCTATTAGACCCAAAAAATCAAATAACAGTTCGCTATCTTTAAAAGTGCTAATATCCACACCTGTATTTATCAACCGTTTGGCTTGAGATAGCACCGCTTCGTTTTTTGTACCAGATGGCAAATTTTTTTACCTTGTAGCACATTTTGCTCGCTGTGGCTGTTCCAGTCTTTTAACAGTACGTGTAGGCGAAAGGTCGTCCCATGCCCAAGTTGGCTATCCACTTCAATATCACCATGGATAATATCGGCATATCTTTTTGCCAAAAATAGCCCAATGGTGTTGGGGTTAGTGCTATGCTTGTGGTTTGGGTTGATTTGGAAAAATGGCTGAAAAATATCGTGTAGATGGGCTTTATCCATGCCAATGCCTGTGTCAATCACTTGAATTGTCCAGCGGATATTTTTTTCTAAGTGTTGGATTTGTGATGTGATGGTAACTGAACCATTATCGGTAAATTTTAACGCATTTTCTAACATAGATGAGATGATAAGCTGAATTTTTTGGGCATCACCTTCTAATATATAGTCCGCATGGTAACTTTTGACGGACAAAAGTATGTTTTTTCACGTGCGTCATTTTGAAATCTGTCTATAAGATTGCTAAGCAAAATTGCAGGGTTAAATTTTTGGGCTTCAATGCCGATTTGCCCTTTTTCAAGGCGATTGAGCTGAATAAGCTGATTGAGTTTGGCATTTAAATCATTCACGCCAAAACCAATCATTTCAATGGCACTTTTTTGTTCATTGCTGACATATTGATTTTCTAACAATGTCAAACCTGCTTGCACATCGTCCAATGACAGTTTTAACTCTTGGGTTAGGCTACTTTGGAAATTGGCGCTTTGTTCTTGTTGTTGAAGCTTGGCATCGTTGATAAAGCTGATTTCACTGGTGGCTTTGTCCAAAGCGTATTGTAATTTTTTTTCTTTATTTAATAAATAAAACAAAGCCTGTTCGTATAGCCAAACGGCTTGATTGTCTTTGTTTTGTTGGTATGCGTTTTGGTCAATGGGTTCGTCTTGTAGGGCTTTTTTGCTTAACTCTTCTAATAAAGGCAAGCGTTTGGTCGCTTTTTTTAATGCCATTAACATAAGCATTAAGCTAATCATCGAGGCGATAATAATTACTGCAAACATGGGTAAATTATCATGAAACCAATGTTTGCGAATATATTGCAAATTCAAAGTCGTGTTAATATAGCCAATGAGCTGATTGACGTGGGTCTGGTCATTGGACGTTTGGTAATTGAGCTGTAGCACCACAGGCACATTCAGACCATAATAATCGCCAAAAAATATATTGCCAAGCGTCAAATCATCATTATTCACCGTCTGAGCCATGGTGGTCGGAAAAAAATTAATACTTTCAATCTGTGGCGACAACTGCGAAATATTTTTTACTTGTGCATTAATCAGTTCGGTATTTTGCGTGGTCGCTGTTTTGGCAAGGATTTTATTGATATTTTTAACATAAGCCACTTCGTGGTGCATTGTGTATATCATGTCGCTAATCAGATAAATGACAGAACACATCGCCAGCACCAAAATAAACGGCATGGTAACAAAGCGTTTTGCCAAATATGAATAGTTAAATGATTTCGTTCCCATAGCGTGCCTTACTTAAAAATGTTTAATTAGCGTTTTTCACGTTTTTTTAAAATTTTTTGTACTTGACGGCGTTTGCGTTCTTTTTGGGCATCGGTCAATGTATTGGTTCTACCTGCATAAGGATTGGCATTTTGTTTAAATTCCACTTTAACAGGCGTGCCTTCCAGTTTGAACACTTTGCGAAATTCATTTTCCAAATATCTGCGATAGCTGTTTGGCACTTGGCTGGTCTGATTGCCATGAATCACAATGATAGGCGGATTGTGTCCACCCAAATGAGCAAAACGCAATTTGATACGGCGACCAGACACCATCGGCGGTTGATGAGCGGTTACGGCATCTTGCAAAATTTGGGTCAAACGACTGGTAGAAATGTCAAACATTGCCGAGTCATACGCCTTGTGAATGGACGGATACAGATTACCAACGCCTGTGCCATGCAACGCTGAAATAAAATGAATTTTCACATAGGGAATAAAGTTAAAACGGCGGTCAATCTCCAGTTTTACCCAATCTTTTTGGTCTTGGTGCAAGCCGTCCCATTTGTTAATCGCAATCACCATTGCTCGCCCTGCTTCTATGGCATAGCCCAACAAATGCAAATCTTGGTCGGTAATGCCTTCACGAGCGTCCACCACCAACACGACAACGTTGGCATCTTTGATGGCTTGTAGCGTTTTAATGACCGAAAATTTTTCTACTTTTTCGTCAATTCGCCCACGTCTGCGTACCCCTGCGGTATCAATTAACACATAATTTTGATTTTCACGCTCAAATGGAATATAAATGCTGTCCCTAGTTGTACCAGGCATATCAAACACAACAACACGCTCTTCACCCAGCAAGCGATTGACAAGGGTAGATTTACCCACATTGGGGCGACCGATAATGGCAAGTTTTAAACCGTCTGGCGATTGTTCTTCTTCGGCATTGGTCGGCATATTCTCGGTCAAACTTTCCAACAAATTGGTAATACCACGTCCATGACTTGCCGTTGTCGGAAATGGTTCGCCAAATCCTAACGCAAAAAACTCGTTAATCGCAGCTTCATGCACGCCATCAATTTTGTTTGCCACCAAAAATACAGGCTTGCCAAGCGTGTGCAATTGTTTGGCAATCACTTCATCAGAGCCGACAATCCCTGCACGAGCGTCCACCACAAAAACAATGATATCCGCTTCATGAATGGCGGTATAAGACTGGTGAGCCATGTAGTCATCAATGTTGCCAGAGCCGTCATCATCTTCGCCAATACCGCCTGTATCCACCACGATAAAAGATTTTTCTTCAAAAGTCGCATCGCCATATTGACGGTCTCGGGTTAAACCTGCCAAATCAGCGACTAAGGCTTGACGGCTTTTGGTAAGTTGGTTAAAAATTGTGGATTTACCAACATTAGGACGACCGATTAAGGCGACAACTGGTTTCATAAAATGTATTCCAAACAATAACTAAGTTTAATTTTTTTTAATAATTTTTTAATAAAATTGACAATTAATCAACAGACTGCCAAACGCTAAAGCTACCATTTTGGCTTTGGGCGATAATACGTTTGCTATTGGGCTGTGATGTTAAAGCATTGATATCGGTTTTGCTTTGGCTTCTGCCGACAATCTGTCCGCTATTTTTATCCAAACTGTGCAAATAGCCGAGCTTATCACCGACCACGACATAATTTGACGTAACAATCGGATTGCTCAAGCCACGGTATTTTAAGCTTTCTACTTGCCAATTTTCATTGCCTGTAAAACGGTCAAAAGCGACAACCGAGCCGTCCAACGTGGTTGCATATACTTGTGAATTGTCCACTGCAACCGATTTTAAACTGGCGATTTCTTTGACAAAGGCCAACTGGCGACTACTCATATCAAACGCCACCAACTGACCGCTATAAGTCGTTACATACAGCATATTGTCCACAAACACAGGCGTTGCATCAATGTCGGACAAACGGTCAATTTCACTTGCCCCCACACTCATACTTACACGGCGAGACCACAATGGCGAACCATTGTCAATATTTAACGCATGAATACGCCCATCAGCCGTTGGGATAATGGCGGTTTTGGTATCTAACAATATCGGAGTGGCACTGCCACGCACGCTAAGGCTTGGGTTTTGTGTGCCAAATTGCCAAATCACATCACCTGTTTGCAATGATAAGCCATAAATCAAGCCATTGTTTGCCAAAGCCACCACACGATTACCGCTAATTAGGGCGGGGGAGAGTACATTGCTAGACAGTTGACGCTCCCAGCGGATATTGCCTGTCGCACGGTCAAGGGCAATCAGCTTGCCAAGATTATCAGCGACAATGACTGTCGTGGCAAAGGTTTGGGCGTTGTCTAGAGCAACCCCTGCGTGCAAGCCTTGTTTTAGTTCAACTTGCCAAAGCATTTTACCATTGTTATCAGTCGCAACGACTGTGCCATCAGGGCTAGCACTGATGTAGCCTTGAGTGTCTACAGTGGTTTTAAATGCGGTCGTGCTTTGGGTTAGGGTTTGTTTTTTATTTTTAAAACTTTTGGATTTACCAGATAAATTTTGGCTAAAAATTGGGTTTAGCGTTGTTTTGTCGTTTGCCAATTGCACCAATGGCGTCGGCTCGTTCATGTTGTCAGATTTTTTAAAACGTTGGCAAGCGGTGGTGTTTAACGCCAACAATGCAATCACAGAAACACTGGTCAAACGTAAGGCAAATGCTGATGAAAAAAGTGTGTTCATTATCATTACTCAACTGTTAAATAAGAGGTTGTAAAATTCGGATTAAAGTTTAAGGGCTTGGGGTAGATGCGACACTTGACGCAATCGTCGCTGATGATGCGATATCAGTCGGCAACTCGCTCACCGCAGGTGTTGCGACAATCCCACTATTTAAATCTGGCTGTTTGGGCGTTAAACCCAAATTTTCCATTTTTAACCGCAAAAATGCACGGTCTTGTTGAATGACGTTGTCTTTATTACGTTGTTCAATCATTTCCCACGCCTTTTGATAGTTATCCGAAGCAGTTTTTTTGTCGTTTTTGCTCAATGCAATATCGCCTAACAACTCAAGTTTGCTCGCCTCAAACGCCTGTGGCATTGGGTTTTGCAATGCTTTTGTCGCCTCGTCAGCTTGATTGTTACTTAACAAGGCTTGAGCATAACGCAATGTTGCAATCGCTTTTAGACCATCATCTTTGATATTTAACGCCATTGCCTGTTGCAAAGTGGCAATCCCCCCTTTATTATCGTTGCCATCGGTCTGCTGTTTAGCTTTTAACATCAAGGCTTGCCAAGTGTAAACCGAATTGCCATGTTTGGCAATAAAAGCGTCCACATCTTTGTTAAAAGTCGCTTGAGCGGTGGCTAGCTGGGCTTGTGCCTTGTCATCGGTGGCTGATGATAGATTGGCTAGATTATCTTCACTGGCTTGGATTTTGGCAAAATCGGTTGACGCAGCTTCATCAATACGTCCGCCATGATTTTGCCAATATTGCCAACCAAAATAACCACCCAAAGCCAACACAATTGCCATCACAATATAGCTACCGTATTGCTTTAACGCTTGCATGGATTGCTGTTCGTCATTCATGCTTTTTGGCGTTACATCTTTTACCATTGCTTACCCTTTTGTATTTTTAAAATACTCATCGTAAGGTGGGCTTAGCCCACCACTTAAATCTAAATATTTGTTATCAAAAGGTGGGTAAAACCCACCCTACATCTACATTTTTGGCTTTAAACAAGCAATTAATCAAGCGTTGTCATCATCAAGATTGTCTAAGAAACCAAACATTTGTAATGCTTCTTCATCAAGGAAAAACGTATCGTCATCTCTATCTGTGCTAAATTGTTCGCCTGTTTTCATATTTTTGACGGTGATTGTGTTGTTATTCACTTCATCTTCCGCCAAAATCACGGTAAATTCCGCCCCAGATTTGTCCGCTTTTTTCATCTGTGCTTTTATGCTTGTCGCACTTGCCATTTTGACACGCACATACGGATTGGTCGCTCGTAAATCGTTCGCATAAACAATGCCTTGCAAATAAAAATCTGGGTGAGCCACCACGAACACATCGCACGCTGACTCCGTTTCAAACGGATTAACCGCTTGGATTAATAACAGCAGACGTTCAAGCCCCATCGCAAAACCAACGGCAGGTTGCGTTTGAGCAGGTTTATCTTTACCGATTGATGCGATTTGACCGATTAACCCATCATAACGCCCACCACCGCAAACGGTCGCTTGACTACCAAGTTTGTCAGTCGTCCATTCAAATACGGTTTTGTTGTAATAGTCCAAACCACGCACCAATTTTGGATTAATGACAAAATCAATGCCAACAGCGGTTAAATATTCTTTAACTTTGTTAAAATGTTGTTGGGTTTCTTCACCCAAAAAATCCGCCAATTTTGGTGCATTTTCTAAAATTTGTTGGGTTTTATCGTCTTTACTGTCCAAAATTCGCAACGGATTTGTGCTTAAACGGCGTTGGCTGTCTTCGTCCAAGTCGTTTTTGTGAGCGGTTAAATACTCAATTAATGCCGTGCGAAAGGCTTGGCGTTCGTGGCTTTCGCCTAAGGTATTTAATTCTAATTGCAAATTGTCAATCAGCCCCAATTCACGCCACATATTATAAGTCATGATAATCAGCTCGGCATCGGCATCAGGCAATTCACTGCCAAAACTCTCCACGCCTAGCTGATGAAACTGACGGTAACGCCCTTTTTGCGGACGCTCGTAGCGAAACATCGCCCCTGTGTACCAGAGTTTTGGCGTATCGCCACGCAATAGATTATGCTCAATAACGGCTCGCACCGCCCCTGCTGTGCCTTCTGGGCGTAAGGTTAGCGGTGTTGGTGGTTCGCCTTTGTCAAAAAATGAGTACATTTCTTTTTCAACAATATCGGTGGCATCGCCAATCGCTCGGCTAAACAGTTGCGTTTCTTCTACAATCGGCAAGCGGATTTGTTCATAGCCAAATTGGTCTAGCACGCCTGTGAGTGTGGCTTCTAGTTGTCGCCATTCGCTACTTGGGCGAGTGTCTTCGGTGGCGATGTGTAAAATGTCTTTAAAACCTTTGATTGCTTTTAAGCTCATATTCATTACTCTTATTTATTATTTAGTTGTACTTGATAGTAAATATCGTTTATTGCCCCACCCGAATAATCTCATTCGCTCGTTTTTCTTGCAACTCTTTAACGTGCTGTCGCACCATGCTTTCAATTTCATCGGCTAATTGATGAGTATCAATTAAATGACTTTTTTCCCCTGCTTTATAAACTAGCGAATTTGGACTTGCCCCCACCACGCCAATGTCCGCTTCTTTGGCTTCGCCCGGCCCATTGACTTTACAGCCAATCACCGACAAATCAAGCGGTTCACGAATGTCTTCTAGGCGAGATTCTAGCTCATTCATCACCTTAATTACGTCAAATTCTTGACGGCTACAGCTTGGACAAGCGATGAAGTTTACGCCATTACTGCGGATATTTAGCGATTTTAAAATGTCAAAACCGATTTTAATCTCTTCTTCTGGTGGACTTGCCAAGGAAATTCGCATGGTATCGCCAATGCCGTCAAGCAGTAAACCACCCAAGGCAATTGCCGATTTGATCGTGCCTGTGCGGTACACGCCTGCTTCGGTAACGCCAAGATGAAGTGGGTTGTCAATTTGGGCAGAAATCAAACGATAAGCATCAAGGGTCAAAAACACATTACTTGCCTTGACCGAGATTTTATATTGGTCAAAGTTGTTGCGGTCTAAAATGTCAATATGGCGTAAGGCGGATTCTAACATCGCCTTGCCTGTCGGTTCGCCATATTTTTTTTGCAAATCTTTTTCTAGCGAGCCTGCGTTTACGCCAATTCGCATACTAATGCCGTGATGTTTTGCACAAGCAATCACTTCACGCACTTTTTTGTTCATTGCCAATATTACCTGGGTTAATCCGCAAGCAATCCGCCCCTGCTTCGGCAACCGCCAATGCAATTTTATAATCAAAATGAATATCGGCAACCAAAGGCACGCTCACACGTTTTTTGATTTCGGCAAATGCTTCAACACTTTCCATCGTTGGTGTGGACACACGCATAAAATCCGCCCCTGCGTCCACACACCGCTGAATTTGAGCAACGGTGGCTTCAACATCGCACGTTTCGGTGTTTGTCATGGACTGCACGCTAATCGGTGCATCACCACCCACAGCGACAGAACCAACATAGATTTTTTTGGTGGGTTTGCGTTTGATGGGGGTGTGATGATTTGACATAATTTTTCCTAAATTTACTTTAAATTTAATAGTTTATTTTATTGTAAGGTAAAATTCGCTTGGTTATTTTGGGCGTATTGTTTGATATTCATGGGTTGTTTGTTAAAATCAATGCTCACATTATTTACTTTATCAATTTGTACATTAAAAGGTGCTTGTCCTGTGAGCTGATGTCCACCACGTGTATAATCGCCTTGCATAATCACTTTGCCTGTGGCATCGGTGATATTGATGGTGGCATTGGCTTGAATCCAAATATCCAGCGTTGAACTACCTGCTGTCGCAATACCTGTACTCATCGGTGTGCTGGCAGAATTGGCAGTCGCAATAGGCGTACTGGCAGGTGCTTGCATATTAATTGCCGAGCCCGTATTAGACAGTGATGCCCCTGTTGTTTGCTCTTGTGGGGTAACTTCTTGGATAGTTTGCTGTGGTTGATTTTCGTGGTGGGCGTTTTTGATGGTTCTATAAACCAATATCGCCACCACCAAGGCAACAATCGCACCAATCACCACAAACCAATTTATTTTTAAACCGCCATAACTGTCTCTTTGTAGCGTACCCATCGGCTGTAGTGGGGCATTTTGTTTAAAATCTTCATATTTTTGGCGTAAATTAGCAGGGTATTGAGCATCAAAACTTTGATTGATAACTTGCGAATCAATTCCCAAAAAACGCCCATAATTCACCGCAAAACCACGAGCAAAAGTCGGCTGTGGCAACGACTCATAATCACCTTCTTCTAATGCGACCAAATGCCGTTTTAAAATATTGGTCTGGCTTGTCACATCTTCAAGGCTCAAGTTTTTCTTTTCACGTGCTTGTTTTAAACGTTGTCCCAATGGGTGCGAGGTATCTACGGTCGGTGCGTTTTTTGGGTTGGTTGTTGGATTGCTCATGATACTGTTAAACTCTTGTTAAATGTATAAATAATTACCAAAATAAAAATCGTCGTTGTTATTTCCAAACCGCATTGGGCGTTTTTAACCATTGGCGTAGTTGTTTTGCCTCACTGCTAAGTGGATATTTATCAAATAATTGTTGGCTAAATTTTTGCAAATCTGCTGAGTTACCCAATAATTTACCCAGTCTAGCCCCTTGTTGTAGGGTTCTTGGGTCTAATCTTTTTTCACCCAAAATTAACACAAGGTCGCTGTGCAGTTTTTTGGCATTCATGGTCTGACCTTCTTTGATAAAAATATCAATCATCTCAGAACGGGCAATCACGCTAAAACGGTCAGCATCTAAGGTTTTGGCAAAGGTTTTTTTTCGCCATGTCGGTATTGTTCATTTGTAGATAGGTTCGCCCCAAATTTTCAAGTGCTTCAATACGCCCATCATAACCCAGTGTAGAACCTGCGATTTCAAACTGTTGCACCGCTTCTGGATAGCGTTTGACTTGTGCTAGATACACGCCGTAATTGTTATGAGCTTGGGTAAAAGTCGGATCTAAGTCAATCGCTTTTTTAAAATAACCTTCGGCTTTTTGTAGATTAAGGCGACTGCCTTCTTGTTGTAACAAAACGCCCATCATGTCATGAGCGGCGGCAGAGCGTGGGTCAGATTTTAAGGCTTGTTCTAATTGGCGTTGGGCTGCATCAAGTTTGTGGTCTCGGATAAACTCGGCAGCAATCGCTGTGCGAGAGCGAGCGATTTCTTTGGGGGTCTTGTCGCCATTTGCTAGGGTCGCTTGATGTAAGCGTTTGGCTAGAGACGGTTTGACTTGAGGTACAGCCTGACAAATTTGCCAAAGCAAAAATCGCCAACCCCCCCATCACAGTAGGGGTAAAAGCACGTTTTAAGATCGGTGCTTTGATGATGTTATCCATGTGTGATTGTGTATTCATATTAACAAGCCTGTTAAAAAAAATGAACCAAAAAAAATGGGATTTTTAAACGTGAAAAAAATTTATGTTACTATATCAAAAAAATCATAAAAAACCAATCATTGCATGACGGCTATTTTAATTGTTTGAATGCAGTTTTCCTATTTTTGTTGTTCAATTTTTCCTTGCCAAATTTTTTGTTGCCATTGTTTTGCTCGGCGAGTTTTATCCGCCACTTGCCCAACCAACTGCCCACACGCCGCATCAATGTCATCGCCACGAGTTTGGCGAATGGTACAGACAAAACCTGCGTTATTTAAAATGTTGCTAAAAGCATGAATACGATTGTTGCTAGAACGCTGATACGGTGCGTGCGGAAATGGGTTAAACGGAATTAAATTGATTTTACTGGGCAAATCTTTTAATAATTTCACCAACTGATGAGCGTGTTCATCGCTGTCATTTACGTCTTTTAACATGACGTATTCAATGGTAACGTGCTTTTTGTGGCGTGGATTTTCGTCATACACATAGGCTTTAGCGGCGGCGATTAGGTCTTTTAATGGATATTTTTTGTTAATCGGCACAAGCTCGTTACGCAGTTCGTCATTTGGGGCGTGCAAAGAAATCGCCAACGCCACATCAATGTCTTTTGCCAAATCGTACATTTTTGGCACGATGCCAGATGTAGAAAGGGTTACACGGCGTTTTGACAAACCAAACCCAAAATCATCAAGCATTAGCCCCATGCTCGCCACCACAGGCTCATAGTTTAACAACGGCTCGCCCATGCCCATCATTACCACGTTGGTTACACGGTTTTCACGCTCGCTTACAGGCACATTTTCCATATAGGATTGATTTGCCACCCACAATTGTCCGATAATTTCGCTTGCTTTTAAATCTCGCTCAAAACCTTGTTTACCTGTACTACAAAATGAACAATCCAACGCACAGCCCACTTGCGATGAAATACACAAGGTTTTTCGCCCAAACTGTTTACCATCTTCGGCAGGAATTAATACGGTTTCTACCAATGAACCGCCCGCCACTTCAAACACCCATTTGCGAGTGCCATCTTCGCTAAACTGTTTAAATTTTACCGCAGGTGGCACAACGCATGCCACTTCGTCCAATTTTTCTTGCAATTTTTTGGACAAATTGGTCATTTGATAAAAATCGGTAACGCCAAATTGGTAAATCCATTTCATCACTTGCGTGGCACGAAACGGCTTTTCACCCAAATTTTTAAAAAACTCACCCAACTCATCTTTTGACATTCCCAAAAGATTGGTTTTTTGTTCGGTTTGGTTTAATTCATTTGGGTTAAATACTGGAATTTTGTTCATGATGTTTGCTTGATGATTGAAAGTTGTGCTTGGCCGCTGTTGCCAAAGAAATAAAACCGTTTATTATAACCAATTTCTTTGCCAAAGTCATTTTGTTATCGTGTTTTTAAAAAAGTTTTTTCAAAAATCAGAAAAATTTGAAAAATTAGCGATTTGTTCAGCCTTTGAGTAAGAATTACGACAAAAAATATACATTTTTATGAAGAAAATGTTAAAACACAAAAATATTTTGGTGTTACAATAGGCAAAAATTTTATAGTTGCCAATTTTAATAAACTTTTTGGAATAAAAATGACACAACAGCCTCAAGAACCCAATCCTAACGAGCCTAAAGCACCGCAAAACCCATTGCCAACCACTTACCAAAAACCCAGTCAGTTTTTTGTTATTTTTGCCGTGGCTGTTGTTATTATTGCTGATGTTGGCAGGGTTTTGGTTAATTACACAGGGCAAAATGTCTTTTGGTGAACAAAAACCCGCTATTGCCAATAGTCAAACAACTTGGCAACCACCCAAAGCCGAGCCTGTACCAGCCCAAACCTTAAAAAATGACACGGCAGTTAGCAGTTATCACAATGCGGTGGCGACTGCTTCGCAATCGGTTGTCAATATTTATACCACCCAAAAAGTGGAAAATCCGTACATGAACGACCCAGTGTTACGCCGTTTTTATGAATTTCACGGTATGCGACCACAAGATGATGAAAATACCAGCTTGGGTTCTGGTGTGATTGTGTCGCAAGATGGCTATATTATCACCAACGCCCACGTGATTTCCAAGGCGGATAACATTGTAGTGATGCTCAATGATGGCAAAAAAGCGACTGCCAAACTGATTGGCTCTGACCCAGAGAGTGATTTGGCAGTGATAAAAGTGGATATGGTCGGCTTAAAACCGCTTGGCTTTAAGGAGCAAGCCACCCAAGTAGGCGATGTGGTATTGGCAATCGGCAATCCGTTTGGGTAGGGCAGACGGTAACGCAAGGTATTATTTCAGCCACAGGGCGGACAGGGCTTGGTATTAATACAGTGGAAGATTTTATCCAAACTGATGCGGCGATTAACCCCGGTAACTCAGGCGGTGCGTTGGTAGATGCTTACGGACAGTTGGTTGGTATTAATACGGCGATTTTTTCACGTTCTGGCGGTTCTATGGGAATTGGCTTTGCCATTCCGACTAGTATTGTGGAACACGTAATGAACAGCATTATCAAGGACGGTAAAGTCCGCCGTGGCTGGCTTGGTATTGAGTTGCAAGGTCGTGTTAAAGACCCAACCCAATTGCAAGATGAAACGGGCGTGAATGTCGTTCACGTGATGAAGGATAGCCCTGCAGGTAAAGCAGGCGTGATGCAAGGCGATATCATCATTGCGATGAACAAACAACCTGTCAATGATGCCAATGCGCTTATTCAATTAATCGCACGCCAATCGCCCAACAGTAACGTAACTTTGACGGTCAAACGTGGCGATAAAGAACAAGATATCGTGGTAACGCTAGGCGAGCGTGAAGCCCAAAACAAAGTGCAACAACTGCAACAAAATCAACAAGGCAGTCAAGAGCAACAATTTATAGACCCATTCGCTGAACAAGATGCCCAAGAGCAACAAATTCCGCAAGAATTTTTGGATATGCTACGCCGTGGTCAACGCCAAGAATAATTAAAAATACGATTGGTTTTGATAGTTTTTTAAAAGGGTAAAATTATTTTTACCCTTTTAATTTTTGGCATTTGGCAAAGTCGGCAAATCAATATATTCTGCCATCAATTCGCTTAAATCAATGGTTACACCCAAATTGACAAGATTCCAATATTGTCCAGAAATGGTGCGGTCTAACATCATGGTTTTGGGCGATGGCTGAAAACTTTGCCAATATTTTAGCGACACTTTGGCTTGTTTCATGATGTCATGATGGGTTTGACTGTTGCCAAAATCAAAGGGTTTGTGCTGACTTAAATTAAACGGTTGGGTAAAACCATAGGGTTTTAGCCCAATTTGTAACCAATCATAATAAAAATCGGCTGGCAACGGTTCATTATCTTTTTTGATTGTCAAGGTGATTAAATCTTGCTCAACGGCGGTGACATCACCTTTTAAACAATGAATTGCAAAGCGATGAAATAACGCCACTTCGTCATGGCTGTAGGATTTTATCCCACCAAAATCATACGCAATCACCGAACCATCAGCACGAAATGCAAAATTGCCGGGGTGTGGGTCGCAATGCACACGATACAGTTTGAATAATTGTCCTGCACTAAAGCGAAATAGGCGAGTGGCGATTTTTTGTTTGATGTCATTGTCCCAATGACTTGCAGTTTCTAAGGTTTCACCGATTTCTTGGGAAAGGGTCAAAATCCGTTTGCTAGAATGACTGTGAAACACGGTGGGAATAATCAAACCGTCATCATCGCTGTGAAATTTGGCAAAAATCGCAAGATTATGGGCTTCTTTGGTGTAGTCTAGTTCGTCATACAGGCTATCACGGATTTCGGTAAAGATTTTGTCTTGTAACGCTTTATCCATATTTATCACGCCTGCGATTTTTAACGCCATTTTGACCTGTTTTAGGTCGCTGTCAATGTTGTTGTCAATCTCTGGGTATTGCACTTTGACAACGACAGGCTCGCCTGTGGCAAGCACCGCCTTATGTACTTGACCGATGGAAGCAGAAGCAAACGGCTGTTCATCAAACTGCAAAAACAGCTCGTGCAAAGGCTTGTTAAGCTCTTTTTCCACTTGATTTTTGATAATGGCAAATGGCATGGGCGGTGCGTCTTTTGCAGTTTTTCAAGGGCTTTGGCAATTTCAGGCGGAAATACGTCTTTGTATTGTGAAGCGATTTGCCCGACTTTCATCACCGCTCCTTTCATTTCGCCAAGCGTGTCAGCGATTTGGATACCGATGGTTTGGAGCATTTCGCTACGGGCTTTTTGGCGGTCTTCGTCTGAGCTTGCGATGGATTTTAGCGAGCTTTTGACGGTTTTGCCTGCGATACTTGCGGTCATGCCTGCAAGTTTTAAAAAACGGTTTGATGACATGGTATTTGGCTTTTTTTAGAAGGTTTAAAATATTTTAAACAAAATTAACGTAAAGATTTTGGCAAACTAAACGTTACATTTTCTTCAATCCCAGACAGCTCTTTTGGCGTATCACCACCCCAAGATTGTAGCGTGTCTAGTACTTCTTGGATTAAAATCTCTGGTGCGGATGCACCTGCGGTAACGCCCACTGTTTTGACATTATCAAACCAGCTTTTATCCATCTGTCCTGCATTGTCAATCAAATACGCCTTTGCCCCAAGTCTTTCGGCAAGTTCACGCAAACGGTTGGAATTTGATGAATTTGGACTGCCAACAACCAATACAATTTCACAATTTTTTGCCAAATCTTTCACCGCATCTTGGCGGTTTTGTGTGGCATAGCAAATATCATCTTTGCGTGGGGCGTGGATTTTGGGAAATTTGTCCTTTAATGCGTCAATCACCCCTGCGGTGTCGTCCATTGACAGCGTGGTTTGCGTTACAAAAGCAAGCTCGCTGTCGGTGGGCAAATCAAGCGATTTGACATCGTCCACATCTTCAATCAAATGAATGCGGCCGCCAAATTGTGGGTCAAATCGTCCCATCGTGCCTTCCACTTCTGGGTGTCCTGCGTGTCCGATTAAAATGGCGTCCATGCCTGTTTTGGCAAATTTATTGACTTCAATATGCACTTTGGTAACCAGCGGACAAGTTGCGTCAAACACTGTTAAATCACGGCGTTCGGCTTCGTCTTCCACCGCTTTTGATACGCCATGAGCCGAAAAATCACAATCGCCCCATCTGGCACTTCGTCCAATTCTTCCACAAAAATCGCCCCACGACTTGCCAAATCATTGACGACAAATTTGTTATGCACGACTTCATGGCGTACATAAATGGGCGGATTAAAGCGGGCAAGAGCTTCATTGACAATGGCAATGGCTCTGTCAACCCCTGCACAAAATCCTCGTGGATTGGCTAATAAAATTTGCATGGTTTTCTCGTTTTATCAATATTTAAAAATGTTAATTTTACCCAAAAATGATAAAAATAACCATGCAAAAATGTGTTAAAATACAACTTTCATTTAAATTTCATACAAATTATAGGAAAAATAACATGGCTCAAGGTTCATTATTTATCATCACCGCCGCATCAGGCACAGGCAAAACATCACTAGTTAAGCAACTGACCACCACCACCAATAACCTATCGGTCAGCGTATCTCACACCACACGAGAGCCACGAGTAGGCGAAATTAATGGACAACATTACCATTTTGTCAAAAAAGATGAATTTGTGGCAATGATTCATAATAATGCGTTTTTGGAATATGCCGAAGTGTTTGACAACTTTTATGGCACATCGCAACAAAGCGTTGAATATATGCTGTCGCACGGCACGGACGTGATTTTGGAAATTGACTGGCAAGGGGCATTACAAGTCAAAAAGCTCATGCCACAAGCAGTCATGATTTTTATTTTACCGCCCAACAAAGACGCTTTGCGTGAACGCCTGTCAAATCGTGGACAAGACAGCGATGAAGTGATTAACAAGCGTTTGGCAGGCTCGGTCAAAGAAATGCAACATTATTTGAATTTTGACTATGTGGTGATTAATGATAATTTTGACGTGGCATTGGCAGAAATCAAATCTATCATCATCGCTCATCGTTTGACATTGGACAAGCAACAAATCCGCCAACATGACCGCATTGCACAATTGTTGGCATAAAGGTTGATATAAATAACTGATAATTAAAAAAGCTGATTTTTTGTCAGCTTTTTTTGTTGTTGCGAAAAAAATGTATAAAATATTTTGTTGTCGTGCAGATTTTTTGTTAAAATAACATGTTCTAATGATTTTAGCAACAATTTTAACAAAACCGATTTAACAAAACTGATGAGCAAACAGGTAATTTAACATGGTCAAAAAACGAGGTCTTGCATCAAACAGAGGGCTAGATGCACTGCTTGGGTCAATTAAAAAAGAAAAATTGATTACAAACAATTTGACCGAGACAAGTGTGCCTGTAGAACCACAGATTAAGCCATCTGTGCCAAAAGATTCGTCATCAAAAGCCAATACAAAAGATATACCTGTAAAAGATACATCAAAAATTACCCCTACCAACAAAGCACAACCATCTGACAAAAATAAAAACAAAAGTTTAGAAAATAGCACACAAACAAGCGAAACGAACCCAGATAAAACCGATAATCTTAACTTGTTGCACATTGATGTCAAATGTTTGCAACGAGGCAAATATCAGCCACGTATTGATTTGGGCGAAGAGGCATTGCAAGAGCTTGCTACATCTATCAAACAACATGGTGTAATGCAGCCGATTGTCATTCGCCCATTAACAAAAGTTGATAAAAACGCCACAATTACCCATGAAATTATCGCAGGGGAAAGACGTTGGCGAGCGGCGCAGATTGCAGGGTTAAAACAAATTCCTGCGATTGTCCGTCCGATTTCTGATGATTTGGCGATTGCGTTGGCGTTGATTGAAAATATTCAGCGTGAAGATTTGACCGTGATGGAGCAAGCAGTCGCATTGCAACGCTTTCACGATGAGTTTGGCATGAGCCACGCCCAAATTGCTGATGTTGTCGGCAAGGCACGTGCAACGGTGTCAAATTTGTTACGGTTAAATCAGTTACACGATGATGTCAAAACTGCATTAAACGAAGGCAAGATTGATATGGGTCATGCCCGTGCGTTGTTATCGCTGTCGCCCGCCCAACAGCCCATGATTGCCAAACGGATTGTCAATGAGCAACTGACGGTACGCCAAACCGAGCAACTTGTCAAAGAAATTCTTGACCCAAAACAAGAACAAAAACCTGTCAAAGAAATAGATTATGACCGTTTGCGTTTAAATCAACGGCTGTCAGAACAGTTGGGTGCGGTGGTAAAAGTAAAAGGGTCATCATCGGGCAAGGGCAGTATTGAAATATTTTTTCACAATGAAGAAGAATTAAAAGCATTGCTTGAAAATTTGCAGTCAAATGTTGATTGATATGATACAGTTTAAAAAAGGTGGTAAGCTATGTGGGAATTAGTGAGTGCAGGTGGCTGGTTGATGGCACCGATTATTCTGTGTTCGGTATTGATGTTGATTATCATTATTGAACGTGGTATCAAATTACGATTTAGCGAAGTTGCCCCTAGTCAGTTGCGTGAACAGCTAGTCGTTCACTTGTTGGAACGCCATGATATTGAGCGTGAAAAGCTACTCAATGTAAAAAATAATTCACCTTTGGGCGATATTTTGGCGACAGGTTTGTTATATCGTCAGCATGGTATTGAATCGATGACCATGCACATGGAGAATCGTGCCAGCGTCCAAATTCACAAACTTGAAAAAAATATCAATATGCTTGGCACGATTGGGGCGATTGCACCTTTGCTTGGGCTGTTGGGGACGGTTTTAGGGATTATTACTTCGTTTTTGGCGGTCACTGATGGCTCTATGCAAGACCCTGCTATGTTAGCAGCGGGTGTCTCACAAGCCTTGATTACCACCGCTGGCGGTATGTTTGTTGCCATTCCTGCGGTGATTGCTTATCGTTTTTTTCAGCGTCGTATCGTAGATATTAATGCTTATTTTGAGCGAGAAGCAGGCCTAATGTTACAAGAATTATTAGACAACCATCTAATCCAAACCAAAACGACCGATAATCTGTAATTGATAAAAAACAAAAGGATAGCCATGCGTTTTCGTAAGCCAACCGTAGAACCTGTTGATATCAATCTTACGCCGATGATTGATTGTCTATTGTTTTTGATTGTGTTTTTATTATTATCAACGACATTTAACCACTTTAGCAAATTAAATATCGTATTACCACAAGCTGAAGGTGTGCCAATCACCGAAAAAGACCAACGTGTAGAAGTATCGGTGCAAAAAGACGGCAGTTATTTGGTAAATGGTATCGCACTGGTAGGGACAGGCGAAGCCGAGCTAACTTCGATGATTCGCCAAGAAACTGGCGACAATCGCAAACTATTGTTCGTTATTTCGGCAGATGCCAACACCAGCCATCAGTCTGTTGTAAAAGTGATGGACGTTGCTGGTAAAATGGGCTTTTTAAATCTCAATATCAGTACCGTTGTGCCAGCAGGTGCAGTCTCTGATACGCCAAACAAAACCAAATCCAACTAAATATCACTTTTATATTTTTTCTTTAAAATCAACCAATTAAAACTTATGTTCACCGATACCCACGCCCACTTAAATCGTTTAGACTTAGAAAAACACGATAACGATATTCAAAAAGCCCTACAAATCGCCAAAGATGCCAATGTCCACCGCATTATGGCGATTATGTGCGATTTTGATGAATATGATGGCATTCAGCAGATTATCAGCACGCAGATTGACGGTTTGACGCTTGGCATGAGCGTTGGTATTCACCCTTGCCAAAACACCATCAATCAAGTTACCGCTGAAAAACTCATTGAACTTGCCAATCGTGAAAATGTCTGGGCGATTGGTGAAACGGGGCTGGATTATTATTGGTCAAAAGATTTTATTAACGAACAAAAATCAAGTTTTTCTCATCACATTCACGCAAGCCAAACCCTAAAAAAACCAATTGTCGTGCATACTCGTGAAGCTCGACATGATACCATAGATATTTTGACCGCAGAAAAGGCGGAACATGGCATTATCCACTGTTTTACCGAAGATTATGATACCGCCAAAAAAGCGTTGGATTTGGGTTTTTACATTTCGTTATCAGGCATTGTTACCTTTAAAAATGCGACCGATTTGCAAGATGTTGCCAAAAAATTGCCGTTAGACCGTATTTTGATAGAAACGGACAGTCCGTATCTTGCCCCTGTGCCAAAGCGTGGCAAGCCAAACGAACCTGCCTTTGTGCCGTATGTGGCAGAATTTTTGGCAAATTTATACCAATTGCCGCTTGAACAATTTGCCAACATTACCAATCAAAATTTTGATAATTTGTTAAATCAATATGTTTAAAAGCCAACAATTCTTTATTTATTTTAAAAAATTATAAAAAATGTATAAAAAAACGTTTGGCAATGACTTGTCAGTCATGTATCATAGTTGCGAAAAATTGATACGAATAAGGAAATAAGATTTGATGAGCCGACAGCAACAATTTAAACATAGAGAAGAAAGCATTTTACAGGTCGCCGAGCAGTTATTATTAGAATCGGGCGATGGCGATATCACCTTGGATAGTTTGGCGGAGCAGTTGGATTTGGCAAAAGGTACGTTGTACAAGCATTTTGTCAGCAAAGACGAACTGTTTTTACGCATTATTATCCGTCATGAACAGCAACTTTTACAAAATAGCCAAATTGGTGATGATGCGTCCGCTGGCGTGGCTCGGATTATTTTGTATCAGTTGTTAAATCCGCAACGAGCGATGTTGTTAAACCAAATTGAGGAAAAATTGGCAAGTTCGGCGGTTGGATTAAATCGTTTATTTTCAGAGCTTTACGGTATTCGCCGTGAGCGTATGCGACAGATGATTGCCACCACCAACGCTTATTTGCAGTCGCTTGACAGCAATTTGACGACACGAGATTATTTGTCCACGATTTGGGCGATGGGCTACGGTGGGGCAGGTTTGCTTAATTCCAGCTTTTATCAGCGTTATTTGGGCAGACGTGATACCTTGCGGTTGGCGTTGGTTCAGCAGATTTTGGATTTGCCAAAACAATACCGTGAAACCTTGCCAGATAGCTTTCCACAAAGTTTATCAGACACATTAGCGTCATGATTTGTCAAATTTTGTTTGTTTTAATAAAATTTGTATGGATAAAAAACGATATGGCAAATTGATATGACAACGCAATATCATTTTTCACGCACTTTTTCGCTCCCTTTGTCATCAAAAGGCTTTACGCTGGTTGAGGTCATGGTGGTGATTGTGATTATGTCGGTGTTTGCAGGGCTGATGACGCTGTCGGTTGGCAGTAGTGATAACCGCAAAAATTTGGCATTTTATGAACATTTGCAAAGTAATTTAAACTATATTCGTCTGTTATCTGCTGAACAAATGCAACCGTACGGCTTGGCAATTCGTTTGGCAAAAGATGACAATCCAACACAACTGGTCGTGGTAAAACTTGAAAATAGCCTAAGCAATCAAAACCAAACAAGCCAAACCCAATCTCAAGCGAGCAATCAAACAAACAATCCAGCCAATAACCAAGCCCCAACTTGGGCGTTAGAAAAAGATATTCCACCGCTTGACGTGCCGAATAATATTACCGTGGATATCAAACCGCTTGACATGGTGGACAGTCGCCAAATTCCCAATTATCTGGTCGGTAATCAAGCACCGCCTGTGGTTTGGTTTGGTACAGGCGAGGCAACGCCAGTACACATTTATGTGCAAAAGAAAAATAACAATGATGACACGATTTATCCTGTTGCCGAGCCAATCATTATCAACGGAGCAGGGGCGATGGAAATAGAGGGGCAACATCAATGAGTTTTTTGTCAAAAAGTTTGTCAAAAAGGCTGTCAAAAAGTTTGTCAAATTTGCCAAAACAGCAAGGTTTTACGCTGTTAGAGGTGATGGTGGCTTTGACGATTTTGTCGGTGGTGGCGATATCGGCAAGCCAAGCCAGTCGCAGTTATGTCAGTTCCGTTGGCAATATGAAAATGCGAACGCTTGCCAATTTTGTCGCCCAAAATAGCATTGCCGAGCTAAAAATTCAACAAACGTGGACAGATAGCGTCATTACCAAACGAATTGAAGCACAGGGACAACAATGGCAGGTTACCATCACGCCAAACAATTCACTAGACAATTCAAACAGTTTTGCCAGTCAAAACAACCAAATTAAGCACATTAGCATAAGTGTCGCCCCAATGACTGACGGACAAGCCAAAAATAGCATTGTTACGGTGGAAAGTTTTTTGTTAAAACCTGTGGGGCAACGTTAAATGACAAGCCATTTTGACAGATATTTTTGACAAAAAGTTTAGTAAAAACAATAACTTTCAGCAAGGTTTTACCTTGATTGAGCTATTGATTGCCATGTTGATTTTTGCGATGTTGGCGTTATCAGGTTGGCAGATTATGGACGCTTTGACCAAAAGCCGAGAGCGTGCCAAAGTGCAGATTGAGACGTTAAGCCAGTTGCAGTATGCTTATTTGCAGTTGTCGCAGGATTTTGCTCAAGTTACCAATTATGTCGCTGTGCCTGTGGGCTTGTCCAATGACCCAAATAACCAAAACAACCAAAACCTAAACCCACAAGCGATAACCGCAAGTTTTACTTTAACGCCAGAGCAGGTGAGTTTTATCCGTTTTGCCAGTCCAGACCCACGCTTTAACCCCATGCCGACTTTGGCAAAAATCGGTTATTTTGTGCAAGATAACAAACTTGTCAAACAACGCAGTTATCAGTTATCAGTCAATGATAAAAATCAACAAACGCCGATAAACAGCGTGATTTTAAACGATGTTAAAGATGTCAAATGGTCTGCTTGGTCGGCAACGCCACAGCCAGAATTGGTCAATCAATTTCCTGATAGCAAAACGTTGAAATTTGTTAAACAAAATTCGGTTAATATCCACAATCAACAGGTTAGTAACCAAAATAATGCCAATGGTTCGCAAAACAATTCGCAAACCAATTTACAAAATGCTTCACAAAATACAGCACAAAATTTGGATTTAACCGATTATCAACAATTGCCAAAAGGCGTGGTGTTAAGTTTTACGTATCAAGACCAACCGATTGTTTGGCAATTTGCTTTGGCGGATAAAGCCCCAAAAGCGGTGGTAGCGTTAAACCAAACGCAAAGTAACCATTCGCAAGACAATTCACAAAATTCGCAAAATAACCAACAAAACAGTTCACAAAATAATACACAAAATTCAGATAATACCAGTAATGCTGATAATACGAACACGAGCAACGAACCCAATAACGGCGGTAATAACTGATGAAACAATCTGAACAGGGCGTGGCGTTATTGACGATTTTGTTATTGGTGGTGGCGATTACGGTGGTCGCAGGCAGTATGCTTGCCAGCCAAAAAGTGATGTTGCGAGAGTATGCACTCACTCAAAACCAACGCCAAATGAACGAATATGCCCTGTATGGCGAAGCGGTGGCAAAGGGGTTAATCCAAGATGATGCCAATGTGAACCAAACCGACAGCCCACAAGATATCTGGGCAAAACCCATCAAAGCGATAAAACTCAGTCAAGCCGAGATTCAGATTGAAATCCAAGACGACAGCCAATTTTTTAACATCAACAATCTGTACCATGATGGGGCGGTGGATAAGCAAGCGATGGCGTATTTTACCGCACTTTTGACTGCCAACGGTATTGAGCCGACAGTCGCCCAAGCAGTGTTGGACTGGCAAGACCCAGACAGCGATGTGTCAGGCGATGGCGGTGCGGAATTTGATTATTATCAAAGTCTTGGCAAGCCTTTACCTGTGAATATTGCCAATCAGCCGTTGATGTCGGTTGATGATTTGTTGTTTGTGCGTGGTATGGATAAACAAAAATTGGCAAAAATTAAGCCTTTTTTGACCGCTGTGCCGTATTTTTTGCCGATGAATGTCAATCAGATAAAACCTGAATTGTTATCCGCCATCACCTTGATAACAGATTCACAAACGGACAATCAAAATCAAAGCCAAAATCAGACAAACAACAGCGAAACAGACACGAATAAATCAGCAACACAACAAAATTCAACCAACTTAACCCTTGATATTATCGCCTTAAATGACTGGGCAAGCGAACGTGAAACGGCTGTGCCAATAGAAAGTATCAACACTTTTTGGCAAATACCGATTTTTGCCAATATCAGTGAAACACAACGCCAAACCATGACAAATTTACTCAGTGTGGAAAGCCGAGCGTTTCATGTGTGGGTTACGGTCAAAGTTGATGATAAACAACGATTTTTTAACAGTCAATTGGCAAAGGTGAGTCAAAATCAAGGCAATCAAAATAGCAATTCAATGATAAACAATCAAAATAATGAACAAAATAATCAACAAATTTTTGGCATTTAATCGGCAAATTTTTGCCATTTTTGCCAAAAAAATGATTGTGATTAAACCTTAACTCTTATAAAATAGGTTGCTTTACAAACTTTTACAAAACCCACGCAAAAATTGACAATTTGTGTGTTTTTTCACTTTTTTATTATTGGGCGGTCATTATGGACGCAATAGAACGTTATTTTGGGATTGATGGTAACAATACCACCATCAAAACAGAGATTTTGGCAGGTGTTACCACGTTTTTGACGATGGTGTATATTATTTTTGTCAATCCGTCAATGCTTGCAGAAGCAGGCATGGACTCAGGTGCGGTATTCGTGGCGACCTGTTTGGCATCAGCGATTGGCTGTTTTTGATGGGGTTAATCGCCAAATTGCCTGTGGCACTCGCCCCTGGTATGGGCTTAAATGCGTTTTTTACCTTTAGTGTCGTGCTAGGTATGGGCAAAAGTTGGCAAGTGGCATTGGGTGCGGTGTTCGTATCTGGCTTGTTATTTGTGTTAATCAGCGTGTTTAAACTGCGTGAATGGGTGATTAACGCCATTCCTTATACCTTAAAACAAGGCATCGTGGCGGGGATTGGGGCATTTTTGGCGTTTATTGCGTTAAAAAATGCGGGAATTATCGTTGCCAATCCTGCGACTTTTGTGAGTATGGGTAATATTACCGATTTTGCCCTGCGATGGCGATTTTGAGTTTCTTTTTGATTGTTGTGTTTGTGCAACGAAAAGTCCCTGCCGCGGTGATGTTGTCCATTTTGATTGTAACGGTGATTAGCCTAATCACAGGACACGCTCAATATCAAGGTATCGTGTCCGCACCGCCGTCTATCGCACCAACCTTTATGCAGTTAGACATTGCAGGGGCGTTAGATGTCAGTATGATTAGTGTAATTTTTGCGTTTTTTATTTGTGGTGCTGTTTGACACCTCAGGTACGTTGATTGGCGTTACCAAAAAAGCAGGCTTGATGAAAACCGATGGCGAAATCCCAAATCTTGGCAAAGCCTTGTTTGCCGACTCTTCGGCTGCGGTGGCAGGTTCGTTGCTAGGTACGTCATCTGTAACAAGCTATGTTGAAAGCACGGCAGGCGTGGCGGCAGGTGGTCGTACAGGTTTGACGGCGATTGTCGTTGGCTTGTTGTTTTTGTTGGCGTTGTTTTTTGCACCGCTGGCTGGTATGATTCCTGCGTATGCGACTTCTGGGGCGATTTTTTATGTGGCTGTGTTGATGTTGTTTACCTTGCGTGAGATTGATTGGGACGATTTGACCGAAGCCTCGCCTGTGGCGGTTGTGCTACTTTTAACGCCTTTGACTTTCTCCATTGCAGATGGTATTGCATTGGGCTTTATCACTTATACGATTGGCAAATTGGTAAGCGGTCGCCATAAAGAAGTCAGCGTTGCGGTATGGGTTTTGACAGCGATTTTATTGGTAAAATTTATCTTTTTGCATTAATTTTGACAATAAGTTTTTAAGTTTTATTAAAAAATGCAATCGTGAAAGGTTGCATTTTTTGTTTGGTTTTCACCCTAAAAAATGCTATCATAGCCATTTTTTAGCGATGTAAAAAGAGTGAATTATGCCACGTTTTGTCAGTTTTAATATCAACGGTATCCGTGCCAGACAGCACCAACTACAAGCCCTTACAGATGTTATCAATCCAGATATTATCGGTCTGCAAGAAACCAAAGTTCATGACGAAGCCTTTCCTTTGGACGATGTCAAAAGTTTGGGCTATCATGTGGAATTTTTTGGACAAAAATCGCATTATGGCGTGGCATTGCTGTCAAAACAAGCCCCAATTTTTTGTGCAAAAAGGCTTTATCGGTGCAAATGATGACGAACAAAAACGGCTGATTCATGCACGTTATGATTTTGATGGCAAACAAATTGACGTGTTAAACGGCTATTTTCCGCAAGGCGAAAACCGCAAACACGAAACCAAATTTCCCATGAAACAAGATTTTTATCAACGTTTGACCGATTATATCCTTGATTTAAAACAACAAAATCGTGAAATTATCGTCATGGGTGATATGAACATCGCCCCAAATCCGCTAGATATCGGTATCGGCGAAAAAAATGCCAAACGCTGGCTGTCGCAAGGGGTCTGTTCGTTTTTGCCAGAAGAGCTTGAATGGTATCAAACCTTGATGAATACAGGGTTAAGCGATACCTATCGGCATTTGCACGCCGAGAGTGATGGTTTAAGCTGGTTTGATTATCGTTCTAAGGGTTTTGATGACACGCCCAAGCGTGGCTTACGCATAGACCATATTTTGTGTACGCAAGATTTGCTTGCTAATGTCAAAAACGCAGGTATTAGCTATGAGTTGCGAGCGATGGAAAAACCGTCCGACCATGCCCCTGTTTGGGTGGATATTGACGTTTAATTGCCAAATTTTTATTTAATTTGATGAAAGGGGAACAACAATGATAAATGAAAATCAACGCTTTGCCCAAGCCATTGAAGCCTTACAACAGCGATTTGGCAAACAATTATCCACCAATTTAACCACTCGCCAGCAACATGCCCACACGATGACATGGCTAGAAAATCAGCCTGCCGATGCGGTGTTGGTCGCTCATGACAAGCACGATGTGGCAGATGCAGTGAAAATCTGTAGCGAGCATAAAATGCCTGTGATTGCCTTTGGTATCGGCTCGTCATTGGAAGGTCAGCTCAACGCACCGCATGGCGGTCTGTGCATTGATATGTCCACGATGAATCAGATTTTGCACGTCAATGCCGAAGACTTGACAGCGACTGTGCAAGCGGGCGTTACTCGTGAGGAATTGAATCACTATCTGCGGACGACAGGGCTATTTTTTCCGCTTGACCCCGGTGCGAATGCTACGATTGGTGGTATGGTCGCTACTCGTGCATCAGGTACGAATGCGGTGCGTTACGGCACGATGAAGGACGTTACTTTAGCGTTAGAAGTCGTGATGCCAAACGGTGAAATTATCCATACAGGTAGCCGTGCCAAAAAATCGGCTGCGGGCTATGATTTGACACGTTTAATCGTAGGTTCGGAAGGGACGCTTGGCATTGTTACTGAGATTACGGTGCGTTTGTTTGGCTCTCCTGAATGCGTGGGAAGTGGCGTTTGTAATTTTCCAAGTATTGATTTGGCGTGTCAAGCGACCATTGCAACCATTCAAATGTGTTTGCCAATTGCTCGTATTGAATTGCTTGACCCTGTGCAAGTCAAAGCGTGTAACCAATATTCAAAATTGGATTTGCCAGAATTACCGACTTTATTTGTGGAATTTCATGGCACAGAAAACAGCGTAAAAGAACAAGCGGAGCTGTTTGCGTCCATTATTGAAGAGTTTGAAGGTTCAAATTTTGCATGGGATAGCGATGAACAAGCTCGAAGAAAACTGTGGACAGCCCGCCACAATGCGTATTTTGCAAGCTGTGCCTTACGCCCAGAGGCTCGTGGATTATCAACCGATGCGTGCGTGCCGATTTCTCGCCTTGCTGAATGCGTTACGGCGACACAAGCCGACATTGAGGCATCAGGTATGCTTGCACCGATTGTTGGACATGTTGGCGATGGTAATTTTCATGTGTTGTTGCTTGTTGATACCAATAGCGAACATGAGTTGAAAACTGCTGAAGAGATTTTAGCTCGGTTGGCGTATCGTGCGATTGAGATGGGCGGAACGTGTACAGGCGAGCATGGTATCGGTCAAGGCAAACGCAAGTATATGGAAAAAGAACACGGCAATGCCATTCAATTCATGCGTGCGGTTAAGCAGGCGATTGACCCAAATAATATTATGAATCCTGATAAAATTTGGTTTTAAGAACCTGTATTCATAACGTTTTTGCGATGAAAAATGAGATAAATCGCCAGCTTTTTAAGGAAAAAACGCAGACTGATAGTCATTCTATCAGGCAAGTTTTTGACATCGAGCCGCAAGATTTAGCCATTTTTCATGCAAAAGCAAATAAATATCTACTTTTAAAATTTGTAAAATGTGGTCTAATAGACAAAATTCATGCTAAAAAACAGATACCCCTCCCTAATAGACATTTTTCATGCTATTTTGATAGAAGGGTTATCTGTTTTAATTTTACCTAAAAATCACCCAATGACCTATCAATAAAATCATCAATAAACTTTAACTGCCTATCTTGACTTAATCCTTGATGACAACGCAATTTTTTGTTTAATTTGGCTAAACAAACCTTCTAACTTATTGGTCGTGTTTGGAATATATGGATTATCTTGATAAACAAACAA
>CAKMOY010000089.1 GCA_927911235.1 uncultured Moraxella sp. | reverse complement strand
ATTCAAGATGGCTAAAAATGAAGCCCTAGCCGATGTGGATATACATGATTTTGCGTTTCTGCCAGATTTATTGGCAAGACATATCATCAAGTTACAAAAAGCAAATGACAAAATCTGCAAAAGAGTTAAAGTTTGAAGAAGCAATGAAAATCCGTGATAAAATCGCTGTGTTAAAAGAGTTTGTGATACAATGATTTTTGGGGGCTGTACTAGATTAGAGTTAAATTTCACACCATTTTCTCAATATTTTAAGTTGATTAGATGGTGTCCCCATAATTAAACCTAAACCTTGCGAAGCAGTGCTTCTCATCTTTAATAAAAAGATGAAAGTTTTCTTTTTTAATACCGTTGTATTTTCTAAGAATTCGTTTAGCTTGATTCTAGAAGTTCTCAATACCATTGATGTGATTTAGCTTGTTGCTTTTTATCTGCAAACTCTTTTGAATGATTAATTCTAAAGTGTTTAAAATCATTGACATCAAGAGCATTGTAACTTCTATAACTATCAGTGTAAACAACGCTGTCAGGCTTGATTTATTGGTGATAATGGGCATTAATGTGGTTTGTTTAGTGTCTTTGACAACGACAGTATAAACCTTGCCATTACGTTTTAAAAGACCAAAGACAGCAGTCTTTCCACCTGCACCACGACCACGCTTACCTTTACGAATACCACCGAAATAGCTTTTATCTAATTCTATTTCACCGTCAAAGGTTTCGTGAGCTTCAAGGCTAAGATTGTATTCTATCACAAGTCTTATTTTATGGTAAAATAAGGCTGCTGAATTAGGGTGAATTTGTAGTAAACCAGCTGCTGCTCGAGCAGTAACTTCTAGTACAAAAAATTCAAGTAGTTTTTTCTGTGCTTTTTACTTAATTTACATGTGTTAGCTTCATATTTTTGGTATAATATGATAGCTAATCTAGTACAGCCCCATAACATTTTAAAAAACAAGAGAGAGCCATGTCAAACGACCTATTTTCTAAACAAATGCAAGACCAACTCAAACAACTCAAATCAGAACTATCAAAAGGGCGTTCAACCAGTAACAGCACCGATGAAAACAGCAAACCAACCGAAAATGTCGCCTTGCCAAGCAAACAACAAATTGCCAAACAAGTCAAAAAATACGACAGCGAACATCTTGATGACGACAAAATGCTGTTTATGCAAGCGATGGCAGGCGTTCGCCCAATTAAAGATAAAAATTTGGCAAACAAAACCAAAACCACCGTCAAACCTGATGCGACTACCCTTGCCAAACGTGCTTCAGCCACAGGTACAGATGCAAGCGAATCGCACCAATTATCCGATATGCAAGCCTTGTTAAACCCTGTTTCAGGCGAATCATATTTAAGCTACAAAGTTGCGACCTTACAAAACAAAGTGTTTAATCAACTCAAACAAGGCAAAATCCGTTGGCATAGGGCGGTTGATTTGCACGGCTCAACGATTGAAGAAGCCCGTGAAGCGGTGAGTAGCCTTGTCCATCAAGCCCAAAAAAATAACGAAACATCAGTCAAAATCGTACATGGCAAAGGCGTGGATAGCATTTTAAAAACTTGTGTAAACGGTTGGTTACGCCAAATCCCAGACGTGTTGGCATTTTGTTCTGCCCCAGCCGAACAAGGTGGCAACGGTGCAGTTTTGGTCTTGTTAAAACAACGTAAAAAATTTGCAATAACCCCAGTTTTCCCCCATTAAAAAAGCGATTGTATTGACAATCGCTTTTTTATCAAACCACTTAATTTTCATATTTGGCAACTTGGGCGTATGCAATACGCCCCTACTTTTTATCAATCCAAAAAAACTATCTGTCCGCAAACACTTGCTGTTCAGACGCTTTGACAAAGTCCGCATACGACATTGAGCCTTGGGCTTTGGTCATTGGATTTTCTTTGCTTGGGCTGGATTTTTCCATCAATTTTTGTTCCGCCTTAACTTCTGGTGCTGGTGGTGCAGATTCGACTGGTTGAGCTTTCTCTAGTGCTTTTTGAGTCTCGCTATTATCCACTTGAACAGCCGTTGGCATAGTAGATGACGCAGGTGCAGATGCCGTATTGCCCAATTGCTCACCTGATATCACAACCGTTTCGGTGCGTAAATTGTCCGTAGTAGCAACAGGGGCAACCGCAGATGCTGTACTTGCAGGGCTAGCCACAGGCTTGGCAATAGGCGCAGGTGTTGCTACTGTAGCAACTGGTGTTGGCTCTTCAGCTTGAAACATCGGCAGTACAAACAAATAAAGCACCGCTAGCACTGCCAATACACCTAACACCCCTGCCATCATCAAGGTTTTTTTATCCGTTTTGCGAGCCACGCTGTTGGTTTGTTTTTCGTTGGTTGATTTTGGTGTGTGTTTTAGAGAAAGTTTGGATTTTTTTTGGCGTGGTGGTCGCTGTCGTTGGTGCTTTTGTTGGTGTGTCATTTAAAAAAGCGTCCACATCAAACGCTGGTGGATTTGTGTTTGACGTGGTTTCATTTTTATTTTTTTGTTTTTTTTGGGGTAATGAAAACTTAATTGCCATGTTTTTAAGCCTTTTTATTATTAAAAACTCCTACATTTTAGCACAAAATCACTTAAAAACTGCAACACTTCATTAACATTTTAGATAAACTGTTTAAATTTACGATTGACGTATTTAACGTTGCACTGGTAAAGCACGATATTGTTTAACAATATTAATAAATTCATCAGTCACAGTTTTTTGGTCTATTGTGGCAAAATCCACCAATCGCAACATCGTCATACCAGCATAACCACAAGGGTTTATCAAATTAAACGGCGTTAAATCATTCACCAAATTTAACGCAATACCATGATAACTAAACCCATGTTTAATCTTAAAGCCCAAAGACGCAATTTTGCCAAGTTCCAAACCATCTTGATTATAGACATAGACACCAGGGGCATCTTGGCGAGCTTTGCAAAAAACCGCTTGGCAAATAAGGGCTGACGCTATCAATGATGATATTTTCGGCATGGCTCACCAAATCTCGCACGCCCCACCCCAAGCCATTTAAATCAAACAAAAAATACACCACCAACTGCCCACGCCCATGCCACGTTACCTGTCCGCCACGGTCGGTTTTGATGACTGGCGTGTCGTTGCGTTGCAAAATGTGTTCAGGCTTACCCGCCTGCCCCAGCGTATAGACATCATTATGCTCCACAATCCACAATTCATCGGCAGTTGCAATGTTTTGTTTTTTTTGTTCAATTCGCCATAACGTTTTTATTTAACATATCGTCATGGGTTTTTTGGTAATCGGCTTGTGAGAAATAATGAATTTGTAAATTGTCTTGCTGATTTTGTGTGTTATTTTGACCCATTTTTTTTGCCTTTTTTCAAAATTTTACAATATTTTAACATGAACTCTTGTTTTTGCCTTGAATTTTTGTAAAAATTTACCATAATAAACCCATCGTTTGAACAAATTTTTAAAAGGAAAAAAACTTGACCGCTAGCATCAGCCGACATTTTGACATCAATGCCCTACCCACCCACACACTCAAAGCCCTACTCGGCGAATACAACACACACCTAAAATACATAGAACACCGCTTTGACATCCACATTCAACAACGAAAAGACAGCCTAGTGCTATCAGGCGATTTGCTAAGTGTTGAGAAAACCGAACAACTGTTAAACAAAATGCTAGACGAACTCGCCACAAGCGACTTTATCAGCCCAGAAACCCTACATTTGTTAATCCAAACAAGCCAAAAAAGAGAGCCGATTTTGACCGACAATTTAGAAAAAACACAAAAAAGTTTAGAAAAATTAGAAAACACGTTACAAAATAACGCAAACAATCATGTAGAAAAACAAAATTCACAATCCGCCCAAGATTTTACCCCAATTGCCCTACAAACTCGCAAAGGCAAAATTATCCCTCGTGGCTACAACCAACAACAATACGTCAAAAAAATCCTACTTTCGGACGTGTCATTTGGCGTAGGGCCGGCAGGGACAGGCAAAACGTATTTGGCAGTGGCGTGTGCGGTGGATATGCTAGAACGCAATGAAATTGAGCGGATTTTGCTTGTGCGTCCTGCGGTGGAAGCAGGCGAAAAATTGGGCTTTTTACCGGGAGATTTGACCCAAAAAATTGACCCTTATCTGCGACCGCTTTACGATGCCTTATATGAAATGCTTGGTTTTGAAAAAGTGGGCAAACTACTTGAACGCCAAATCATTGAAGTTGCTCCACTTGCCTATATGCGTGGTCGCACGCTGAATAATTCATTTGTGATTTTAGACGAAGCCCAAAACACCACGCCAGAGCAGATGAAAATGTTTTTAACACGGCTTGGTTTTGGCTCTCGTGCGGTGATTACAGGCGATACATCACAGGTGGATTTGCCTCGTGGCACGAAGTCTGGACTTGCTCAGGCCTTGCATATTTTGAGCGATATTGACGAAATTCACATCACACGTTTTGATAGCAAAGACGTGGTACGACATCAGTTGGTGCAAAAAATCGTGCAAGCGTATGATAAATTTGATGAAGAACAAGAAGTTATTAAAGCTGAGAAAAAACAGACTCGTCTTGCTGAACAAGCAGAACAAACGGCTCAACAGCAAGCACATCACCAAGCGGAACAAAATGCTTAGTTAAGTGAAATTGCAAGCTCTTTAACTCGCACTAATGATAACGAATAAAAGTAGTGTTTAAAAGTAAGTTTTTGTAGGGTGGATTAACCGTCTTTTTGGCGTAACCCACCAATTTTTACCAAACAAATTTTACTAAATAATGGAAAAACCATGACAACTGACAGCTTTCACAACGACCCAGACAGCGATTTGGACATTGTCATCAGCTTTAGCGAAGCATTGCTTAATCAAGCAAATTTTAGCCAAATTGAGCCTTTTTATGATATTGACAAGGTGCAAAATATTGTCAAAACCATGTTTGAGTATTTTTGGCAAAATGACGTTAATTTTCCACAAGTAAATAAAAAATTGATTAAAAACAAAGCATTAGAGCTTGATATTTATGTCGTTGAACCGATAGAAGGGCAAGCGATAAACCTTGATGCTCGTGGCAAAGATTATGCGACCAATATTTTGTCCTATCCGAGCGATTTGCCAGAGAACATTGCCGAAGTTTTGCCGAGTTTTGTGCTTGGTGAATTGGTGATTTGTCATGACGTGGTTGCCAAACAAGCCGATGAACAAGGCAAAACAGTTGAAGAGCATTTAACGCATTTGCTTGTGCATGGTATCTTACATTTGTTGGGTTTTGACCATGAACTTGGACAAGCCGAACAAGACGAAATGGAAGGCTTGGAAATTGCGATTTTGGCACAATTAAACATTGCCAATCCTTATGAAAATTAATTGACGTTTACAATGGAAAAAATCATGTTAAATTCAACCCAAAAACTTGGCATTATTTACGCAGGCGGTACGTTTGGCAGTCATGGTCAGCCGTTAAAAAGCCTAAATTCGGACAAATTTTTACCGATTTTGCAAAATATCTTAACCAATCATTTTGACGGTTACGCCCAAACGATTAACTGGGAAATTTTGCCAAATAACGTGGTAAAAGACAGTAGCCAACTGACCCCTAGCGATTTTGCCGATTTTTATCAGTTAATTATCAACTCGTATCAGCAAGGTTTTCGCCAATTTTTGATTTTGACAGGGACGGATACCTTAAGTTATTTGTCGGCATTTTTGGCGGAAAGCCTTGCCAATAGCGATGTGTGCGTGGTGGTTACAGGTGCGATGCAACCGTTATTACAGCCATTATCGCCGACTTTTGAAGTCAATGAAACAAGCAATGCCAGCGAAAATTTGTTCGCTAGTTGTCGTCTTGCGGTGAGTGGCGAAATGGGCGTAAAAGTATGTTTTAACTACGCCAATTGGCATGCCCAAACGGTGCAAAAATTCCATAGCCATGATTTAACCGCTTTTAAAGGCTCGGATAAAATCAGTTATCCTGCGAATAGTTTTTACACTTTTGACAAACAAAATTGTAAAAATTGGTTAAATTCACATTTTAACAATTTAACACAAACTGTTAAAAATTTAAGCCAAAGCAAAATCACACCAATTTTTATCACGCCAATGACGGCAAACGATTTAGCAAAAAATATCCAAAATGTGTTAAACGACAAGCCAAATGCGTTGATTTTATTAGGATTTGGAGCAGGTAATATTCCGCATAATGACAAGGTGGAAACCGCTTTACAACAGGCATTTGAGCAAAATTGTCTGGTCGCCATTACCACGCAATGCCCGTTTGGTGGGGTGAGCGGTGCTTATGAAGCAGGGGCTTGGTTGGCAAAATATTACGTTTTGACAACAGGCGAATTGACGATTCCTGCGATTTTTGCTCGTTTGCTGTGGCTGTCGGCAACGGTTAATGATTTTGGCAAAAAAACGGAAGTTTGGCAAAATTTGTTAAATCAATAATTCAAAACCGCACCAATTTAGGTTATTTCTTTTTGCCTTTGCCTTGTACGGCTTTTAGGCGTGGGTTTGATTTGCAAATAACGAACACTCGCCCACGTCTGCGGACGATTTGGCAGTCTTCATGGCGGTTTTTGGCGGATTTTAGGGAGCTTAATACTTGCATGGTTTTTCCTTTTTGGTGAATTTATTGTTATATTATAACATAACAAAATATTTTGCAAGTAATTTTGAGTTTATGCTCACCTTTTTTATTTATTCCAATTTTTGATTTGAAAATTGATATTATAAGCCATCATTTACACCGTTTGATTGGTAAAGATTGGTAAGAAATTTTTGTAAAGCCATGGTTTCTCGCTATTGCCAATTAAGCCATTGTTTAGGATACTCCAAATCAATTGACAAAATGCTAAATTTTTGTTCGTTTTTGACATCTAAATTTAACGCAAAAATATCGCCATTACGCAAATTTGAACCGATAAAAAACCCCACAATTAAATTGTAGGGAATTTTAAATTTGATTAAATATTAATTATTTAAACCCATCTTTTAAACCCACAATACGGTTAAACACAGGTTTTTCGCTTGTAAAATCTTGGCTATCCGCCACAAAAAAACCTTCACGCTCAAACTGAAAACGCTCACCTTTTTCAGCCTTAGCCAAAGACGGCTCAACCACCGCATTCACCACCGTCAAAGAATTTGGATTGATTTCATTGGCAAGATTTTCCAAATCAATTTTTGCAGGGTCTTCTTGGGTAAATAATTGTTCATATAAACGCACCTCAGCAGGCACGCCAAGCGTTGCCGATACCCAATGAATCACGCCTTTTACCTTACGCCCTTCTGGATTATTGCCAAGCGTTTTTGGGTCAATCGTGGCTTTTAACTCCACCACTTCGCCATTGTCGCCCACGATATGTTCTTCCACTTTTAATACATAGCTATTACGCAAGCGGATTTCACTATTGCTTGGCGATAGGCGTTTGTAGCCGTCTGGCGGATTTATTTCAAAATCGGCTTTATCAATATAAATTTCTTTGGTAAACGGAATTTCACGATTGCCTTGACTTTCATCATGGCTGTTTTTTGGTTGTGTTAGCCACAAAATACCGTTTTCAAGATTGGTTTTTACCGTTGGTTTTTTCAAATTTTCCACATCGGCAACCGCTTCATCAAAGTTGGTAATCGTTACTTTTAACGGATTAATCACCGCCATAGCACGATTTGCGGTATCTTCAAGCGAATTGCGAATGCTAAACTCAAGCAAACCAAAATCCACCACACCGTCCGCCTTGCTCACGCCAACACGGTCGCAAAAATCACGCAAACCTTCAGGCGTATAGCCACGACGACGCATACCTGCAATGGTCGGCATTCGTGGGTCGTCCCAACCTGTTACAAGGTTGTCTTCTACCAATTTTTTGAGTTTACGTTTACTGGTCAAAATGTGATTAACATTTAAACGAGCAAATTCATACTGATGTGGCTCTTTTTCAAAGCCTACTTTATTCACAATCCAATCATAAAACGGACGGTGGTCTTCAAACTCAAGCGTACAAATAGAATGGGTAATGCCTTCAATCGCATCAGACAGTGGGTGGGCGTAGTCATACATCGGATAAATGCACCATTGGTCGCCTGTTTGGTGGTGTTCCTTGTGCATAACACGGTAAATTACAGGGTCTCGCATATTCATATTTGGGCTTGCCATGTCAATTTTGGCACGCAAAACCGCTTCGCCATTGCCAAATTTGCCGTTTTTCATGTCGTCAAAACGTTGTAAATTCTCGCTAACAGTTGCATCACGATATGGTGAATTTTTACCGACTTGCCCAAAGTTACCACGATTTTCACGAATTTGTTCAGGTGTTTGCAAATCAACATACGCATCGCCTTGTTCAATCAGTTTAATCGCCCATTTGTACAATTGTTCAAAATAGCTAGACGCATAGCGAGTGTCGCCCGCCCAATGAAAACCAAGCCATTCCACGTCCGCCTTGATATTATCAACAAATTCTTGGTCTTCGGCATCTGGATTGGTGTCGTCAAAACGCAAGTTGCAAAGTCCGTTAAATTCGTTTGCCAAGCCAAAGTTTAAACAAATTGATTTAACATGACCCAAGTGCAAATAGCCGTTTGGCTCTGGTGGAAAACGAGTTACGATTTGTGAATATTTTTGCTCAGCCAAGTCATCACGCACAATGGCACGGATAAAGTCGTTTTTTTCGGTGGTTTCGGTTGCGTTGTTGGTTGAATTATTTGTCATAGGTTTTTCCGTTTTTACAAGATAAAAGGTTTTTAAAATAAAAAGGTTAAACGGTTTATTTTAACAGTTTTTTGCTGATTTAACAGCTTAAAATCGTGAAAACTGATTTTTTTTACAATTTTTTCGCAATTTGCTATTGATAAATGCGGTTTTTGCCTTTATAAAGGTTTAAATTTTTTTCAAAACCCTAACTTGGAGAACCCTATGGATATGCCATACGTTGAATTTGAAACCACAATGGGCAACATTGTAATTGAACTAAACATTGACAAGGCCCCAAAAACTGTTGAGAATTTTATCAGTTATGTGAATGAAGGGCATTATAATGGCACGATTTTTCACCGTGTGATTGACGGCTTTATGATTCAAGGCGGTGGCATGGATGCGAATATGAAAGAAAAAAGCACCCACGCACCGATTCAAAACGAAGCGAACAACGGCTTGGCGAACGAAATCGGCACGATTGCTATGGCTCGCACGTCAGACCCACATTCTGCAACTGCACAATTTTTTTATCAATGTCAAAGACAACAGCTTTTTGAACTACTCAAGCCCAACGCCACAAGGCTGGGGCTATGCGGTGTTCGGTAAAGTTACCGAAGGTATGGACGTGGTGAACAAAATCAAAGGCGTACCGACTGGTAAGTACGGCTTTCACGCTGATGTGCCAAGCACGCCAATCGTGATTATCAATGCAAAAGTGATTGAAAAATAAGCCTTTATGCAAGATTTTGCAACGTTAATCGCTGATAAACCGCAAGTGATTGAAACGGTTTTTATCAGCGATTTACACTTGGCTGACACGCCTGCTACTAATGATTTAGAGCAGGCGTTTTTGGCTTTATTGGATAATTTGGCAACTTTGCCGAACTTGCGACAACTGTTTATTTTGGGCGATTGGTTTGAAACTTGGCTTGGCGATGACGTAGCCGAAACCGACACGCCCAAAACTTGGCTTAATCCTATTATCAATAAACTACAAATTTTAGCAAATAATAGTTGTCAAATTTACATCATGCACGGCAATCGGGATTTTTTAATC
>CAKMOY010000088.1 GCA_927911235.1 uncultured Moraxella sp. | reverse complement strand
TATAGCGTACAGTCATTACGCTAATCCTGCCACAGGCAAGGCTTGCGATTATAACGCAAGCGATAAATTGGCTGGTTACCAATCGGCATTGGCGAGATAATTTTCCCAAACATTTGACGTAGTTTATCATGTGAGTTTTTGGAAAAAAACAATTTGTACAAAATTATTTTGCAAACCGCCAATGTAAATATTTTGTAAAACCACGCTTAGAACCACGCACTTTTAACGATAAAAATCATTTTATTTTTCCAAAAAAAAATCCGTTTTGGTGTGGGGGTTTGCCAAAAAACAGCAATTAATTCAAAAACTTAACAATCAATCAGCCGTTATTTATTGTATGGAAGACGGTTTTATTCGTTCCAATGGCTTGGGGGCGAATTTGATTGAGCCGTTGTCAGTTGTGCTTGATAAAAATGGCATTTATTATAATGCGACACAAGCGAGTGATTTAGAAAATTTATTGATAAAAATCAATTTGTTAAATGACGAACAAAATCAACGCATTGAGCATTTAATTAACAAATTATTAACGCAACAAGTTAGTAAATATAATGTTGGTGAAAACAAAAAATTATTGATTAATACTACAAAAACCAAAATTTTGGCGGTGGGGCAAGTTGAAGACGATATGTCGGTCAAGCTGTGTGCGAGCGATGTAAAAACTAATTTTGACTTGCTAAAACAAGTAAAAACCGACAATCCAAACGCTTTTATCATTTATAAACCACACCCAGACGTGCAAGCAGGGCTACGCACAGGTAAAATTGATGAAGACAAAATACACCAATTTGCCGATAAAGTGATATTGGATATTCATATTGCCGAATGTCTTGATGTGGTTGATGAAGTGCATACAATCAGCTCATTAACAGGGTTTGAAGCCTTGTTGCGTGGTAAAAAAGTAACCTGTTACGGCTTGCCGTTTTATGCAGGATTTGGTTTAACTACCGATAAAGCGACAAATCCGACCGCTCAAGCGACAAAACAACGCCGACAACGGCAAACGGTTTTGACCTTAAATCAGTTGATTTATGCCAGTTTGATTGATTATCCATTGTATTCCATTCCAAACGGTTATGGATTGGCACAAGTAGAAGATGTGATTGATTTTTTTATACCCACAAAACGGACAAAAAAACCGAACAAAAATCCAATCGTAGTCTATTTTCCACGTTAAAAAATGAACTTAAGCCGATTTTTAACCATAAATTGATGCAAACCAGACATATTATTTTACAATCTATCAAAAGAAATCAATGAGATAACGTTTTATAATACGCAAAAATTTTACATCATATCATTTTCATATTTTATAATTGACGACCCAATCAATAATGGCAAAATCTTTACAAAATCTGCTAAAAAATCAACACATTTTGCTGATACAAGGCAAGATGGGGGACTTTTTTAGCCGATTTTCTTCTTTTTTGCAAAAACAGGGAAAAACGGTTAGTAAAATCAATTTGAATGCAGGGGATGCCTTTTTTTATCAACATAAAACCAACGTTTATAATTATCAAGATAGTTTAGAAAATTTTGATATTTTTTTAGAAAATCTAATCAAAAATCAGCAAGTTGATGCGGTAGTATGTTTTGGTGATTGTCGTCCGCATCATGCGATGGCATCGCAGATTTGCCAAGCGACTGACACGCAATTTTTTGTATTTGAAGAAGGCTATCTTCGTCCAGATTATATCACATTGCAACAAGACGGCATTAACGCCTATTCGCAATTGGATTTTGAGCAAATTTCCCATTTACAAAAGGCAAATGATAAACCTTTGTTTACCAATAATCGGTTTTATCGCTTGTGTTTGTCAGCAATTGTTTACTATATTGTTGAACAATGTGGTCGCAGAAAATACCCAAATTATCATCATTATCGTGGCATGACGGCTTGGCAAGAGGCGATAACTTGGCTAAAAGCTCCGTTTATCAAGGCTTTTGGTTATTTTGCCGATAAAAAATTACAAAAAAAATGCGAAACGACTTGGTTAAATCAGTATTTTTTGGTAAGTTTACAGGTTTATAACGATTCACAAATTACCTTCCACAGTGATTATGCAGATGTTGTTGATTTTATTGAAGAAGTTTTAACAAGTTTTGCTGGTTTTTCTGATAAAAACCAACAATTGTTATTCAAGCATCACCCTTTAGATAGAGCACATCGGCAATATGGCGATTTTATTCAACAATTATCTATTAATCTTGGCATTGCTGAGCGGGTGCATTATGGTTGCGATATGCACTTGCCGACTTTGATTAAGCATAGTTTAGGTATGGTAACAATTAATAGTACTACAGCTTTACAATCTGTGTACCACAATCGCCCAACCAAAATCATGGGTAGAGCCTTGTATGACTTACCAAAATTGACACATCAATCATCGCTTGATGATTTTTGGCAAAATCCAACCGTGCCTGATAAAGAATTTTATCAGCATTTTAGGGAATATTTGATTGAACAAACGCAATTAAATGGTTCTTTTTATGGCAAATCGCCTTGGAAAAGTAAATATTTATTGACAAATTTGGTTTAAGTTATATAGTGGAAGTATGGTATAAATCAATCTTTGTTAATTGTTACAATAATCATGGAGAATAAAATGACAAATCAATCGTTAGACCACAATCAAGAAGCTGTGAATGCTGAATATAATTTTAGCCAACGCATTTTGGTGGTTGATGATGACGCTCGTCTGCGTGCGTTGTTACAGCGTTTTTTGGAAGATGACGGCTATGTGGTGCGTGCCGCTCATGACGGCAGTCAAATGGATAAACTGTTGCAACGTGAGTTGTTTTCGCTGATTGTGCTGGATTTGATGTTGCCAAATGAAGACGGCATCAGTATTTGCAAGCGTTTGCGTGAACAAAATTCGGATATTCCGATTATCATGCTTACCGCAAAAGGCTCGGATACTGACCGTATCGCAGGGCTTGAAGCGGGGGCAGACGATTATCTTGGCAAACCATTTAACCCAAAAGAATTGCTCGCTCGGATTAAAGCAGTACTTCGCCGTCAAAATCGTGAGTTACCTGGTGCACCAAGTCAGCAGATGGAAGTGGTTGAGTTTGGTTCGTGGACGCTTGATTTATCCACTCGTACGCTCAAACGTGATGGCAATGTGGTAACGCTGACAACAGGCGAATTTAGCGTGCTAAAAGCGTTGGTTCAGCACCCAAGAGAGCCTTTGACTCGTGATAAATTGATGAACCTCGCGAGAGGGCGTGAGTGGGGTGCGATGGAGCGTTCCATTGATGTGCAGGTGTCAAGACTTCGCCGTTTGATTGAAGATAATCCGACACAGGCTCGTTATATTCAGACGGTGTGGGGCGTGGGTTATTGCTTTGTGCCTGATGGGGCGGAGAGTTGATTTTTCAAAAAATGTTTGGAGAAAAACAATGCTAATGATTGATATTCCTATTGAAAAGCAAGTCATTATTGAACCAATTGGCGAAAATGATTGGGATTATGGCGAGCGAGAATCTCAATTAATTGCGAGTAATGTTAATGAATAGTACATAATTATTTTTGATACCCATGTTTTGCTTTGGCTAATGTTTGAACTACACAAATTAGGTGAAATCTCAAAAAATATTATTCAAACCAAATTTTCTCAACAATTAATCGCTATTCCTGCGATTTGTTTTTGGGAAATTGAAATGTTACAACGAAAACAACGCATTAACTTGGGTATCTCTACAATAGAATTTCGTAGTCAATTATTACTAAAAGGCTTTCAAGAAGTTGCTATCAATGGCTCAATTGGAATTCTTGCTGACCAATTAACACTACACCCAGACCCTGCCGACCGATTGATTACAGCGACTGCTATTTATCACAATTATACGTTGCTAACCGCAGATGGCAAAATAATTGATTGGCAACTTTCTAACCCAAATTTAAAACTTTATAATGCTAAAAAATAATCTACCATCACCCAATTATAAACTAAAATAAACCAT
>CAKMOY010000087.1 GCA_927911235.1 uncultured Moraxella sp. | reverse complement strand
ATTGCTTAGGCTATTTTTATTTAAATGTTTTATATCTGCAACTTGTTGTTGACGTAACATAACAAATTGGCTGATATTTTCTAAATCGGTTGTGGTTTGTTCTGCATTTGCTTGTGTGTTCATTATTTATCCTTATTATGTGCTTGATTAAAAGTATTGCCAAACAATTCGTCCAGCTCTGTTACCAAAGCATTGTTAATATCAAAAACATAACTGCCAACCCCTGCCCTATCAATTTCAGGCGACATACCACGCAAAAACGCATACTCCACCGCTCCCAAATGCGTATCCATGTCATAATCCACCAGACGTAATTTTAAAAATCGGTGTAACGCCACTTGATAAATACAGGCTTGCAAAAAGTAATGATGATGTTGCATGGCTTTGTGTAGGTTATCATGCTGATAATCATCAAAGTCATTTCCCAAAAAATTACTTTTATAATCAACAATATAAAAACGATTATCATGTTGGTAAACCAAGTCAATCTCCCCTTTTAGATACTCCCAAAGCTGTTCTTGATGGGTGGATTGTAGATTTAAAGTAATACCATATTTATCAAACAGATTGTTTAATTCGGTGATAGATATTTTTTTACTAAACTTTAAATTAAAGCCCATTTCTGCTTGTTTTTGCTCAATATCAATCAAGCGTAAAGGCTTATCATAAGGCGTGCCATCATGCTGTCTTGGGGCTTGTAATGGCGTAAGCATGATATCTTTTAACCAATTGGCAAGATGAAGATAATCGGTTTGAAACGGTTCATCTTTTTTGGTATTTTTTTCGCCTTGAAATTCACTGGCAGACTGCGTTGAATAATAACTTTTTGGCAATTGCGTTTTGCGTAAGGCTTTGTCAATGATAGTCGCCCAGCGTTTTGCCACAAAATTATCATGGTCATCAAAAGACAAATGCTCGTCAAACCCACGTTTTTCATTAAAATTGGCATTCACCAAATCTTCTAACACGCCATGCAAAAACGTCCCTGCACTCGTCCCTTTTTCAAAACGAAACCGCATCGGCAAATCGCTTGGGTTCACAATATTGGCAACTGGCGAAATGATATTTTCTTCTACATTATCAACATCTTTTATTTCTATGGTATCATCTTGGTTATGGGTTTGCTGATTTTGAGCCAATTTTAATAGATTGGTAAAACTGGTACTCGCCCACCCTTGATAGCTTAGTTGGTTAATTTTGGCAATACATTGATTATAATCATTTATAAATTTTTGTTTGTTTTTTAAATCATCATTATTTTCGGTTGTTTGTTCAAAGTTTACTTGGTATTTTGGGTTTTGTTGCAGTTCAGCCATTTTTTTTACTTAGGCTATTTTTGTTCGGACGTGTCAATCAGTTTTGACCGCATTTACCAAAACGTTCATCAAGCACAAAAATCTTTTGATATCTTGTACAAATTGCTTGTCTTTTTTTAACCATTCTTACAAACGGTTTTAATGGCGATGTTTTATTGCGAAATTCTTTTTGCCCAACCGTTACGATATACACCTGCTCTTTGGCTCGTGTCAAAGCCACATACAACAATCGCAATCTTTCTTCATAATTATTGTCCGTTTCCATTTGTTTAAAATCAAACTGTCCATCACTTGCCAAAGCAGTCAAATGGCGGTTTTTTAAATGCTCGTTGTTTTGGCTATACAGGTACAAATACGGCTCTTTTAACGTCATTAAATTGTCCGTTAAACCCACGACAAACACCACTTCAAATTCCAAACCTTTGGACTGGTGAATGGTCATCAGTTTAACGCCATTTTCGCTGGTCAAACGGTGTTGCAGATATTGTTCGTCTGTCGGCTCGGTTTGTAATTGCTCGGCAAACCAGTCAAACAGTTGGTACTCACCTGCCCCATTTTGATTTTCATTTAAAAAATCATGAATAATATCAAATAGATGACGCATATCAACCAACCAACGCTCGCCTGCTTCGTGTTGGGCTAGGCGTTGCCATATTGTCAAATTTTGTCCGTTAATGTCAAATTTTTTGTTAAATAACGACTGCACCGCCACCAAAAAATTGTCTTTTTGCCACATCTCGCCTGCGTCAATTATCGCCTGTTGAATACTGTCCAACAACTGTGGATTGTCATTGTCGTGTGCATTTTCGGCAAATAATTGATTGATATGTTCCAAACGCATTTGAAAAAAATTGGATAAGAGCAAAGTCCGCAATTTTGACTGATGATACGGATTTAACAAACAATTCATCAAGGCAAACATATCACGGCTCATACTGTCGCTAAATACGCTTTGGCTACCACCCCGCAAAGTGGCAATGCCATGATTATTCAACTGTTTTTCAATGATATTAAGATATTTATTTTTAGTTGCCAAAATACAAATATCAGATAATTGTAAGGGTTTATCTTCGTATATTGGCTTAGCATTTTGTTCATCTGTTTCTATTTCTTTGCGAAATACCAACGATTGATGATTGTCATCATTTTTGTCAAACCATAAAGCAATTTGAGCCACGACCATATCGCTTTCGGACACGACACTATCGTTGTTATCACTGTCATCATCTTGTTCCATATTGATAAACGCTTGTTTATAATCGGCTCGCAAATGATATACGGTTGGCAAGGTTTTATCATCTTGAGTTGGGTCTATCAGATAACTGTCGGCTCGGTTGGCATTGATTTTTTGATATTCAATATTTTCGCCCAGTTGGTTTGGCATGGCTGTGTTGGTTGGTGTATCGCTTGCCATCACCGCATTTTCGCCAACACCGTACCAAGTATTTAGATTGCTAATCAAAGATTGCGATGAGCGAAAATTATCGGTCAAATAATAAGTGTTTTTGCCAAACTTCTTTTTTAAAATCGTATAATTTTTGACATCACCACCACGAAAACCATAAATCGCCTGTTTTGGGTCGCCCACTAACAACAAAAAGCCTTTTTGTGATTGTTTGTCCAATTGTTTGTCATTGTTTTTATCATTGTTAAGATACAATCGCTCAATCAATAACGCCTGCTCGGTATTCACGTCTTGAGATTCGTCAATCAGGGCAATCGGATATTCATGGCGGATATATTTTGCCAATGCATCGCCTTGACTGCCTTGTAAGGCTTGGTTAAGTTTGGCAAGTTGCAATGAAAAAGTCGTCAAACCCTGTGCGTCCAAAACTTTTGGCAAATTTTCACGCACATAATTGGCAATAAACTGGGTAAAATGTTGGCTTAAATTGTCTATATAAACCAACATTTGTTGTTGCAGCTGGTAAACTTGATACAAATCTTGCATAATCGCAACATTTGACAAACTTTGTTGATAAACTTCACTGTCTTTTTTTAAAGCCTTTGCCTTTGCTAAAAAATTCGGCAATTTCGGTTAATAACTTATTTTCTTTGCTGTTTTTTTCAAAAAACCAATTGGGGAAATGTGTTTGGCTAAAATCTTGTCGTATATTTTTAATCAGATTAAATGTTTTGTGTAAAACCAAACTTTTATTCATCTGAGCATTTAAACGATAACTTTCATCAAACCAAACTTCAAATTCATCATCATAAAATTCGGCGATACGTTGGGCAAGTGTTGGCAATTTTTTTAAATCAAAATCCATCAACGGCACAATATCAATGTGAGCAGTATAAAAATTTAACGCACGCTCCACCGCCTTTTCAAAATCATCAGCCAACTTCAACTTAGCCGAAATAAACTGATACAACACCGTATCATCAGCATGACGATTGTAAATAAACGCCATAAAACCCCGCAACTGGTCATGCACCATCGCCCCAACCACATGGCTCACATCATTACTAATCTGCACATCAGACGAATAACCCGTTTCGCTACTAAACTCAAGAAGCCATTTTTGGCACAAGCTATCAAGCGTACTGACAAACAGCTTGTCCAGTTGGTTTAATGCGGTTTGGGTGCGGCGTTTCGCCAACAAAAAATCCAATTTTGGGTCTTTTTGCTCAATTTGAAACATTTGTTTGACAATATGTTCAAGCAAAGCATAATTTACCTTGTCTTCATATTGCTCATGTAATGCTTTTGAGTGTTTTAAAATTTCGCTATCTAATTCAGTAAAAAAATCTTTAAAACGTTGATTTTTTTCTTCATCATTTAATCCATTAGCATTAAAATTGCTTAGGCTATTTTTAAATAAAAATTCTTTCTTCTCATCATTATTTTTATCATCATTAGGCGGATTAAGAATAAATAACAAAAGTTGATAAAAAGATTGCAAACGTTCGTTAATGCGTTGTCGCATATCGGCGGACGCACTTCTGGTAAAGGTGGTTGCGATGATTTTTTCGCAAGGATAACCGCCTTCTACTATCAAGCGTAACACCACACCTGTCAAAGTCCATGTTTTGCCTGTGCCTGCGGACGCTTCTATCAGATGTCGCCCATTTAACGCAAGCGTTACCGCAGGTGGCTGTAGTTTGGATTGTTGGGTTGTGTTGTCTTGGTCTATATTCGTTGTGTTCATTATTGTACTCGTGTCTTTTTTATTGTTTAAAATCAATCTGTTAAATCAGTCAATTTTTACCAAATGTTGGCGTAATGGCTGATACGCCCACTCGCCCAATGTATCCAAAAAGCGTAAAATCACGTTGGCTTTTTTATCACCAATTAACAATTGCCATTGATTAAACTCAAAATTCTCTTCAGTTGGCTCAAAATTATAAGACGTTGCTACCCATTCCTTAACATGGCTCATCTTTGATTTTTGATTATCACTATCATTGGCAATATTTTGCAGATATTGCAAAGCATTTTGCGGTGGTAGCACAATCACTTGCCGTTCGGTCAGTTGCCACAGCATCAGCCAGTCTTGAAGCATGGCATACGCCTGTTGCCATTGTATCGCAGGTAGGTAGAGCGTTTGTTTGTTGCTATATTGCCACAATGAAAAGCCATGCTGGGCTTGTTGTTGCTCATCGCTAGTTTTCGGGTGACTTGCCAACACAAATGCGACAGCCAAAAACGGATTTGATACTTTTCTCTACCGCTATTTGGCAAATAATCTAGCCAATATTTATCGTTTAAATCGGTTGGCAAATGCACTTTTAACACCACATCGCTTGCTTTGTTATCAATCGTGCCATCGTCTTTTAAATCATTGATTAAAAATTGCCAAATGTTGTTCATGAGTTGGGTTTGATCAAAGCCTCTTAATAGGGTTAAAACATCTTGATTTTGTAAATTTGGTTTGATATTTTTGTCAATCATATTTGATAAAGCGGTAAAATCTTGGCTTGGCAAATGGTTTTTTGCAAACTTTCGTTCACCAACCTTGCATCAAACACGCTTAATTTATCAATAAACTCGTGCAAATGTTGCTGAATTTGTTGTTTTTGCTCGTCCAATGCTTGATAACGGTTCACGCCAGCAGGCAAAATATCGTTAAACGCCAAAGCGGTTTTTTCGTCCAACATTTCATCGTTTAACATACTTTGCAATAAATCGGCATTGAGCTGATATTTTGACAAACCGTCCAATTTCAAATTTTCCAAAATGCTTAAGTCTTTGTCAAAACGCTCAACAGACAGATTTTGAGCGTTTAAAAATGATTTGGCAGGGTTTTGTAATTGTTGGAAAATTTTGCTTAGGCTAATATATTTTTTTAGCGTTTGGCTATTATTATTTAACAATTGTTTACTTGCTTGCCATTTTTTTAACCATTGATTTAAATCTTTTTTAAGCCACAGTCTGATTTTGTTGTCATCATGCTGAGTTTTTTGCTCACCATGCAGTTTTTCATACATACCATACCACACCTTTGATGGCGGATATAAGTTGGCTTTTTGGCTGTCTAATTGTTCAACAAAAGTAGGATTTTTGGTATTTTGGTTAATTTCAAAATATTGTTTGTCAAATGGCAAAGACGCATGATGAGTTACCAAATATTGTTGAATTTTTTCGCCAAAATTACCAATTTGGTCTTTGGACAAATGTTGAGATAAAAAGTCCAACAATTCTTGCACGGGACTTGCGGGCAAATATTGATAAATATCGGTATTATTTTTGGCATTATAAAACAACCAACAGGCTTCTTTGGCACACAGCAATGCGTCCAAAAACGCCCCCAAATCGTCATCTTCACGAAACCTATCGCCACGCTTGTTCACGCCTGCCTGCATGAGATTATAGCGGTTGCTCTGTTCTTGCTGTGGGAAGTCGGCAAGGTTCAGATTGAGCATGACCACCAGTTTGTACGGCAGATTTCGCACCGCACCGATACGAGCAAAGGTAATCACGCTAGACGGCTCAGCACTCACCTGTTGGCTTGCGATTTCATCATTGATACTTTGCAACATAAAATTGAGTTTTAGGGGCAAATCTTGGGCTTGGCTGTTGGCTTTGACTTGGCGTTTGAGTTCATTTTGTGCCGAAAAAATCGCTTTCCAAGCGTTAGTTTGGTTAAATTTTTCAAAGCGAAGTTTCATTAAATTTTCAATTTCGCTTAACCATTTATCCACTTTATAAGCTTGTTTGCCAATATGCCGATTGTCGTTAAGTGTTTGATAAATTTGGCATAACATGGCAATCATTGGCTTGTCCGATATTTTGACGGTTGGCAATGGCTCTATAGTTTCGGTTTGTCCGTGATAATTGACACGCTCGCCAAATTTGACCGCTTTGGCATTTGGCATAAACAAGCCTGCGACCAGTCGTTCCAAGGCATAAGCAAAGGTATAACGATAATCATCATCAATATCGTGCAAGGTTTGGCTCAAATGTAATTCGTCAAAACCCCGCACAAACCCTGCATCGCTTAACAACTCGCAAGTGCGTTGCATTTGGGTCAAATTTAGCCCAAAACTTTCGTATAACTGTGGCAACATCAACCAATCAAACACTTCCATACGGTGAAAACGGCTACCTGCCTTGTTTAACAAGGTATAATAACCCATCACCGCTTGCCAAAACTGATTGACATCTTTTGCGACCACACCTGTGATTTTGGCTGGCAGATGATAACCGTCCGCCCCCACGCCTTTGGGAAAAACCGCTTCTATCACGTTGCGTTCGGCTTCAATGTTTGGCAATAACACCAAAATATCAGACAGACGGCGGTTATTTTCTTCATTGGGAGCAGGTCTATCGGTGTTGTTCAGCCAACTGATTATCAAAGTTCGCAACACTTCTAACTGGCGTGTCATGCTGTGGCAGGCGTGAATGGCAAGGCTACTGTCAAATGGCTTGTCGGTTGTACCGATTTGCCAATTTTGGTTTTGGCGTTGGCTTTCTTGTTCGGCTTGTTGATGGCGTTTGGTTTTGTCAAAATTTATCATATTCAAAATTTTGGTTTGTGTTTCGCCTTCATCAAGCATTAAAATATCGTTTTGTAATTGACTTAACAAGCTATTCTGAGAATTTGGTTCAAACTCATCAATCCATTCAACTTTTTCATACTCATTACCCGACAAATCGGCAAGCATGGCAAACACTTCACGAGATTGTTTGCCAAAACGGGATAACAGCGTATGCCCATAATCCTTTAAATAAACGGTGGTCGGGTCAATTAGCTGTTGATTTAACAACCAATTTTTATCCACAATATCCGCCCAAAACTGCTCTGATGGGTTAAAATGCAACAAAGTAACAGGCACAAGCTCACTTAAGCGTTTTAAATCGTTTAACTCGCTCGGTGGCAACTGTTGCACAGTAAATAGCACCACATTTGTCGGTAATTGCTGTCTACAAATATCGGCAATTTGTTTATCCTTATCATCAAAAACTTGCCAAAATTTATCTTGTAAATTTTTACGTTCTTGATAAATGTTGTCAAACAATGCTCGCCACAAAAAACGCTGGGCTTGTTCTAACTGCATATAATGCTCAACCAACCAATCAGGCGTTTTGACCATGTCTATTTCTTGATGTTTGATTAAGGCTTGTAATTTGTCTTTTTCATCAATCAAGGCTTGCACATTGACCGCTTGATTTTTGCCCCATTTTTCTAGCCAATTTTCACGATAAGTCATATAGCGATTAAACATACTCGCCATATCCGCCGAAAACTGCCAAAGGCGTTGGTCTTGGCTTTGGATACTGGCATCGTCCACCATAATACCATCTTTGATAAATGAATTGGTTTGCTGGCTGTTTTGCGGATTATTCGTTATTAAATTTTGTTTATCATTA
>CAKMOY010000086.1 GCA_927911235.1 uncultured Moraxella sp. | reverse complement strand
ATGTAATACGTTGGTTTTGCAAAATTTGCAAACAAAATAAAAAAAAAGATATCTTTTTATCCAAAAAGTATTATACAATATGTGAATATTTGTTACCTAAGCATTTTTTACCGCCAAAAAAAGGTATAATTTAAATCATCAAATCAGATTTATCAGTTTTGATTAACAATATCACTTTGACAAATCAATTTTACTAAACTCATATTCACCAAATCAATTAACAAACCGCCATGCCAAATTCGCTAAGTCAGTTAGACTTAAAGCCCTTGCAACACTTTTCCCAAAACCTGCTTGCCAATTTGCGAGCCACAGGTTATATGCTGATGGGTTCAACCAAGGCGATTTATTGGGTAAAGCCGACCGTTTGGCAGTTTTTGTTTTTTGGGACGACCGCATTATTTAGCAATCTGTTGTTTTCGTGGCTTGCCAGTGATGAAAGTACGCATTTTAATCAACAAGGCTTGATTAGTTATTTGGTGTGGCCGATGGTGATGTTGGTAGCAGGTTTGGTGCTTGCCAAACGCCATACCAATGCCAATTTGATTTTTGTGCCTGCAGTGCTGTGGTTGGTCGCTGATACCTTGATGGCGTTGCTACAAAGCTTGATTCAGTGGATATCGCATTACGGTTGGTTGCCTGCTTGGAGCTATGCGATTTTGCCGATATTTTTCACGGTGCTGTTTGTTTGGCAAGCGTTGGCATTGCTTTGGATTTTTGGTAAACAGTTGCGATGGTCGTGGCTTGAGCGGGGTTTGATTTTGTTTGGGGCGTTTGTGGTGTTTAGCGTTTGGCAACAAAATGTCAAAACACAACCGATTTTCCAAGCCGATGTCATACCGCCAACCATCAGTGAAGAGGCGTTTTACGCACAACAAAATTTGCTAGAAAATACCTTAAAAGATATATTGCCAGAGCGTCCAACGGTGCGTGATTGGTACTTTTTGGGCGTGGCAGGTTATGGCGAGCAAGACGTTTTTCGTGCCGAAATTGAGCTAACCACCGAATTTTTGAACAACCAATTTGGCATGATGGGGCGTTCGGTTAATTTGATTAATAATCCGATGACCTTGCAAGTATTGCCAATCGCCAGTAAAACCAGTATTGACAGGGCATTACAAGCGATTGCCAAAAAATGAATGTAACCGAAGATGTGCTATTTTTGACCTTAACATCGCACGGTGGCGATAAACTGCTGGAAATGTCCAATCCACCGCTAGAGCTTGATGAAGTTGATGCCAAATGGTTACGCCAAAGCCTTGACAAATCTGGGATAAAATGGCGTGTCATCGTGGTATCTGCTTGTTATTCTGGCTCGTTTATTGATGATTTAAAATCGCCAACGACTTTGGTTATCACCGCATCAGCAAGCGACAAAGCATCTTTTGGTTGCACCAACGAAGCGGAATACACTTATTTTGGACAAGCATTTTTTGCCGAAAGTTTGCCAAAATTTCGCCGTTTTCAACCTGCCTTTGAAGAAGCGATTGTCAATATCGGCAAACGTGAAAGGTTGATGGGTTTTGAACCGTCCGAACCGCAATTTGTCATCGGTGAACAGATGAAAAGAATGTTGTCAGAGTTTGAAAAAAATCTAAAACCATTGGCACAAGACAATCCGCAAAAACCTGAAATCACCGAACAGCAACACAGCGAAACGACAACTTTACAGTTAGATAAACTTGATGAAAAAAGTTTGGCAAAATTGGTAGAATGATGGTTTGAATCATTGTTTTGGCAAGGTTTGGCTTTCGTTACGGCACAATTTTCGCTCGCTGATTTCGCTATTTTTGGGTTTTGGTTTGGTAGGTTTAGCCACTTTTTCTGGGTGGGTGATTTTTAACAATTCTTCATATAAGTCAATGGTTTGTTCAACGGTTTGTTGTTGGGTAAATTCATTGCTCATCTGTGGGCGAGAGACGTTTTTGAGCTGGGTTTTTACCACTTTACAAAGCGATTTTGCGGTAATATCTTTAACCAAACCTTGTGGAAACAGCTCGCTTAACAGTTCGCTATAAATCCCCAAATTCCATGCCACCACAGGCGTACCTAGATGAATGGCTTTTAGCACGTTGATACCGATACTTTCAGGCTGATTGGCAAGACCGACCACGACATTGGCGGCAGACAGCCACTCTCGGCTATCGTTAAAGCGTTTGCCAACAAAAGTAAAGTAATTATCCAAATTTAACGCACGACTGCGTTGCAAAAACTGCTCCACATACAGATTTTCTCGGCCATCATCGTCCATGATAATCACATGAATGTTGGGAATGCTTTCTTTTAGATTGCCAACGATGTCAAATAGCCATTGTTGCCCTTTGCCATAGTCCAGCGTATTGGGAAATACCACCCATTTTTTTGTGCTCAAGATTGGGATATTCGGCAAAAATTTGACGTAACCAATACACAGATGGGTGATGGCGATAAATAAATTTGCGAATATCTACGCCACGATAAATACGAGTAATCGTGGTATCATCATACTCATCGTGATGGGCTTTGATATATTCAGTTACGCTGTTTGATACGCTAATCAGATGGTCAGCCTCAAAAATCGCCTTATTATAAGCGGTGGTCGAATAATAACCGTAAATGGTCGCAATGGTAATCGGACGATACGCTATTGGCACAAGTTGTAACGCCCATTTTAGCACCCACGCAGGCGTGCGAGAATGCACATGAATAATATCAGGGCGATGGTGATTAATCAGCCGAACCAACGGAATCACCGACCACAGCGAAGACCAAGTATGTTTTTCCATAGACAAAGGAACATACACACCGCCATCACGCTTTAGGCGTAAAGCCAGTTCATTGTTTTTTGGGGTGCTTGCCACAATGACGGATTGATGACCTTTTTTGATTAACAAGCGATTTAACGAAAAAATACCACGTTCATCTTCATCATGATACAAAGATGACAGCAGTCGCATAACTTTCATGGTGTGTTTAACCCACGCTACAAATTTTTTATCAGTCTAATTTTTATCAATTTAAAAATAAAAAAGCGAGCCTAAAATAGACTCACTTATCATATCATACAACTGCCAAAAACGTCATCAAAAAACCAACGCTAAGTAAGCTGTGAAATTGGCATAAAAAAACTGCCAATTATTTGATTTTTGCTTCTTTAAAAATCACGTGCTGACGTACAACTGGGTCAAACTTTTTGATTTCCATTTTGTTTGGCATGGTACGTTTGTTTTTGGTCGTGGTGTAAAAATAACCCGTACCTGCTGACGAAACTAATTTGATTTTATCTCTCATCGCTATTGCTCCAAATAAATATTAAGTTTTGGCAAAAAAAATTAAATTTTTTCGCCACGAGCACGCATGTCCGCTAAAACTTGGTCAATACCAACTTTATCAATCATACGCATACCTTTTGCAGATAAACGTAGGCGAACAAAACGGTTTTCGCTTTCAACCCAAAAGCGATGGTTGTGTAGGTTTGGCAGAAAACGACGGCGGGTTTTGTTGTTTGCGTGAGAAACATTGTTACCTACCGCTGGGCGTTTTCCAGTCACTTGACATACTCGAGACATGGCTTACTCCTAATCGGTGTGCATGAGGGTCGCTCATGCCAAAATCTGGTTGATAAATAAGGTACGCTATTATAACATAGCCGATACGATATCTTATCAAAGTTATCTATTAATTATTTTTTATCAAAAATCTTATTTGTAAAAGTTTTTTCAATAAAAAATTTAAGGTTAATTTAAAGGGGCTATTTATACCATTTTTTGCCACAAAAAGCAATAAAAAAACTTATAAAAAGTCTTGATTTTGGATAAAGTTCACTTTTTTATTTAAGTTTGGTTTAAATAAAAACAACCATTTTTGCACATAAAAAGGCTAGATTATGGTGGGTTTTTGTGCTAATATGATTTTATTTATCAAATATGTATATATTTTGCGATTATTTTTCTTTTTTTATAAAAATGTGTTAATTTTTATCGTTTTTAGTGGTTAAGAATGTTCGTAAAAGTTTGCCAATAGGGGGTATGATGACTTATCAAAATGTTAGACAAAAAATTAAGGCGTTTTTTGCCCTTGATATGGCAGGTGGCATTGTGCTGGCGTTGTCGGCTATTCTTGCGATGATTGTGGCAAATTCGCCTTTATATAGCTTGTATAATCATTGGCTTGAGTTGCCGATTATTGTGCAGATTGGCAGTTTAAAGATTGACCATGATGCGGTGCATTGGATTAATGATGGCTTGATGGTGATTTTTTTCTTTTTGGTGGGGCTTGAGTTAAAGCGTGAGGTGCTGATAGGCGAGCTGTCTGATGTCAAAAAGGTGATTTTGCCTGCGTTGGTGGCGGTGGGTGGTATGTTAGTGCCTGCGTTGTTTTATGCGGGATTTAATCAGCATGATGCAACTTTGTTAAAAGGTTGGGCGATTCCTGCGGCGACTGATATTGCCTTTGCGTTGGGTGTGTTGATGTTGCTTGGCAAGCGTGTGCCGTTGGCGTTAAAGGTGTTTTTGGCATCTATTGCGATTTTTGATGACATTGGGGCAATTTTGGTGATTGCTCTGTTTTATTCGCATGGTCTGTCTTGGACGGCATTGGGGATTGTGGCGGTTACGTTGTTGGTGCTGTATTTGATGAACCGCATGAACGTAACTCGCACGACTGCATATGTTATGGTCGGTTTAATTATGTGGGTGGCGATGTTAAAATCGGGTATTCATGCGACATTGGCTGGCGTGTTGCTTGCGATGTTTATTCCTTTAACCAATGATAATGACCCAAATCATTCGCCTTTAGAAACCTTGGAGCATGATTTGCATGAAACGGTTACGTTTGTGGTATTACCGATTTTTGCGTTTGCCAATGCAGGCATTCATCTAAGTGGTAGCGGTGTGGGGCAGCTATTTCACAGTGTACCGCTTGGCATTGCGTTGGGATTGGTGCTTGGCAAGCCAATTGGCGTGATGGTGTTTAGTTGGCTTGGCGTGAAGTTGGGCTTGGCAAGTTTGCCGGAAAATGTGTGTTGGAAACAAGTGCTGGGCGTGGCGTTGCTGTGTGGTATTGGTTTTACCATGAGTTTGTTTATCGGTGGGCTTGCATTTGGCGGTATTGAAGACAAGGCATTTGATGAGCGATTGGGTATTGTGATGGGGTCGGTGATTGCTGGCGTGTTGGGCTATGTTTGGTTAAATAAAGTGTTGCCAAAAGTTGAAAACAATGAATTTGAAGCGTCAAAAGACCACACTTATATTCCTTGATGTTTGTTAAAATTTTAGGACAAATGTAAAGTTTTTATAAAGCGAAACGAGTCATCAGCCTAAAAATCAGCCATGCAACACTTTATAAATGGTATTTGCCATCACTTTGCCAATGCCATTGACTTGTTCAATTTCATCTTGCGAAGCCCCGAGCAACTGTTGTAATCCGCCAAAATGATTCAACAAATCTCGTCTGCGTTTTTCACCCAAGCCCGGAATCACTTCTAAAACCGAACTAGAACGGCGTTTGTCCCGCTTTTTGCGGTGAGCAGTGATGGCAAAACGGTGGGCTTCGTCCCGAATGTGCATAATCAAATGCAACGCCTTGCTATCGGACGGTAAATCCATTGGTTCATGATGGATAAAATGTAGCACTTCTAGCCCAGCTTTTCGCCCTTCGCCTTTTGCCACGCCAATTAGTAAAGTTTGATTTAAAATGCCAAGCTCGGTTAGCACATCTTTTGCCATATTAAGCTGACCCTTACCACCGTCAATCAGTAACACATCAGGCAACGGATTTTTGCTATATCGGCGTGTCAAAGCCTGTTTCATCGCCCCATAATCATCGCCCCCTGTGATACCATGAATGGCGTACTGGCGGTAATCTCGTTTTCGCAATCCGCCTGTATCGCAGACCACGCAACTGGCAATGGTTGCTTCCCCCATCGTGTGCGAAATGTCAAAACACTCAATCCTATCCAAAGTTTTGCCGTTTAACACATCGTGTAAAACGCCTTGTAAGGCTTGATAACGCTGATGAATTTCCAAATAATCGCCGAGTTTGGTTTGCAACGCATTTTTCACATTCATGTTAGCAAGGGTCAGCCATTCGGCACGTTGTTCACGAACCTTTTGTTTTAACACGACTTTTTTGTTAAAAGTTTGGCTTAACGCTTCGGTCATCGCCTGTTGGTCTGGAATGTCGTGGCTTAAAATAATTTCGTCTGGCAAATCATCGCTAATTTGAAAATAAAATGAGCTGATAAATGCCGACAAATTTTCGCCAATATCATTATGGCTATCCACATCAGGAAAATAACTGTTACCACCGAGCATTTGTCCGTTTCTTACATTCATCACATGAACGCAAGTCATGCCCGCCTGCGTGTCAATAGCGATGATATCGGCTTCGCCTTTGACGGTATAGACCGCCTGTTTGGCTTGCACATCACGAATCATGGTCAGTTGGTCACGGTAAAAAACCGCCTGTTCAAAGTTTAATTCTTCGGCAGATTTTTCCATTTTGGCAATAATGGCTTGTTGAATATCGTTGCCTTCGCCTTTTAAAAAACGAATGGTATTATTGACATCGTCAAGGTATTCTTCTTGCGACACCAAGCCGACACAGGGGGCTTTACAGCGTTTGATTTGGTATTCCAAACAAGGGCGTTTGCGAGCGGAAAAAAACGCATTGGAACATTGGCGAACCATAAACATTTTTTGCATAAGTAGCAAGGTTTGTTTTGCTGAATGGGCGGACGGAAAAGGTCCAAAAAATTTGCCTTTTTGGTGCTGACCCTTGCCACGCCCATAGGCAAGGCGTGGAAATTTGTCGGTAGAAACAAATACATACAAATACGATTTGTCATCACGTAACAGCACGTTGTAGGGCGGACGGTGCAGTTTGATAAGATTTTGTTCCAGCAATAATGCTTCGGTTTCACTGCGGGTGATGATGGTTTCAATGTTGTCAATGCGTTGCACCAAGGCACGAGTTTTTGGGTGGTCAATGGTTTTGGCAAAGTAGCTATTGACACGGTTTTTGAGCGATTTGGCTTTGCCGACATAAAGAATATCGCCATTTTTGCCGAGCATTTTATAGACACCCGGTAAGTTTGGCAGACGTTTTAACAAGTGGTCTAGGTGTTGTTTTTTTTTCGGTTTGAGAATTTGGTGGGGTTGTGTTATTTGGCATTTTTATTGATATGTTTGACAATTTTATTCTATATTACGTTAATTTGATGATTTTTCAATAAAAATCGTATGCAAAAATCACACAAAATCACACTACAAACATTCATAAAATGTTTTTAAAATGATATAAAAGTTAATTTTAACTTGTGTTTAAAAGTTGGAGATAATCATGCTGGCACATTACACTTTAACCATTGAACAGCCTTTAATAGAGCAAGCCAATCATTATGCAAAAGCACATAATGTTAGTATCACGGTGATGTCACCAACTGCGTTTTTACAAACAACAAATCTAAAAACAACAAACTACAATTAAACCAAGTATCATGAAACCATCAAAAAAAACACTTACCGCATTATGCTTAATATTCGCTACGGTTAGCTACGCCGAAACGTATGTCGTAGATACCTTAGGCGGTGAAAGCCTGCAACCGATTATCCAAAATCAGCTTAACCAACTGCCAAATGGCGGTAACGTCATGGTTTATCAACAACGCCTGATTATCAACACCACGCCCCAAAACTACCGACAAATCAGCCAATTTATCCGTCAAATTGACACACTACCACAGACTTTAACTGTCTCGGTGCGTGTCGGCAGTCGTGGCTATAGCCATCAAAATACGGGTTATGGACAAATCGGCATGGTGAACAGCCAAGTGTATGTCAATGGACAATGGCAAAACAACCAATCTCAAAGTCAGTCGCAACAGTTTTTTCAAATAAAAACGCTATCAGGCAAACCTGCCCAAATCGGGCTGTCGCAACTCATGCCCACCACCCAAATCTACACCCGCTATCGTAACTATCACCCACAAGTGTGGATAGGAAAAACGTTACTGACGGCAGAGCAGGGCATTAGCGTATTGCCAACCGCTTTGCCAAATGGTCAAGTATCGCTCAATATCAGCCAAAGTAATGGTAAATTTAGCCACTACAATGAACAAACCATGCTGAACAGCCAACAATTAAGCAATAGCATAGTGCTATCGCCAAATCAGTGGACGACTATCGGTTTTATCAGTACCCAAAGCGAGCAAAATGGCAGTTATGGCAATGTGTCGGTTAATGAACAATTGCCGATAGAAATTATGGTGAATTAAGAAATGGATAAACAAAACAAGTAAAAAACTGGTTATTTGTTTTTTGACAAAATCGCCACTTGACGGATATAGGTGTGTAAATCATTGACACTCTCAATCATCAATTCATCGTCTTTTGTATAATCGGCATAGGCAATCCAAATCAATAATTGTTTAATACTGTTAAATTCACTATTAAAAAAAAGTTTTGGTAAATTGTTTTAGCGTGTTTTCATCTTGCAAGTTTAAGCGAGTTTGCCAACTTTCAATTTTGGCTTGTTGCTCTGGGCTAAAGGTGCAACGAAACAGATATTCTACAATGTCGTGCGGTTCTTCTTCTGCAAGCAATTTACCCATACGTTTGATATGGCGTTTGCGGGCTTCATGGCTTGTAATGTCGTTAAGTTGTAACAAATCGTCTAAAAAAAACTCACTTGCAGGTAGGTTTTTCATTTGTTTTTTGGATAGGTTCGCCAGTGGTTCGGCAAGTTGTTGCAGGCGTTCACGGGCTTTTTTTTGTTCGGTACGACTGACGGTCATATCCATTTCGGCAAAATTTAGCATTTTTGGTTTCCTATTATTTTGTTTAAAATCGTTGTCGGCTATCGCTAACCGCTTGTAAAATATCGTTTTGGCTAATGCTTGGTACGTCAATGCCTTTAACTTATCGTGCGTAATTCTCCACCTATAATCTTTCTTGCGAAGCAGTGCTTCTCAGGTGGAGATGTAAGCACTAACGCCCCAATCAGGGGCGTTCTTGTTTTTCGATATACTGTCTAATTGTATCAATGGTAGCACCACCAGTCGTTAGCAAACAAATGGGATTTTAGTTGATTATTCATAATTGACACCAAATGGAAGTAATGCTAAATTATACCCATATTTCAATTGCCTAACAAGCCATGCTCAAAGCCTACAAATACAGAATTTACCCAAACATCGAACAAGCCTTGCTAATCGAAAAGCATTTTGGCTGTAGTCGGTTTGTGTTCAACTGGGCGTTGGCATTGCAAAATAGATAAAAACATTTAGCCAAATCTAGCCAAAGGCTTGCTATAGAACAAAAAATCTTTGTTCGCAAACAAAAGACCAGTAAAAAACCATCAAAAACAAAAATTAACCGTTGCTCGTATTCATGAAAAAGTACGCAACCAGCGTTTAGACTTACACCAAAAATCACGCATAAACTGATTTGCGAAAACCAAGCTACCAGTATGCACTTGAAGATTTAGCGGTGAAAAACATGATAAAAAACCGAAAACTTGCCAAAGCGATTAATGATGCAGGCTTAGGTCAATTTGTTACCTTACTTACCTACAAGGCAAATTGGTATGGTAAAAACATTCTAAAAGTAAATCGGTTCTTTGCCAGTAGTAAAATTTGCTCGCATTGTCATCACAAATTAGACAGTCTGCCGTTGTCAGTCAGAAATTGGACGTGTCCTAACTGTCAAACACACCATGACCGTGATATCAATGCAGCAAGCAATATACGCTATCAAGCGTTAGCTGATATAGCAGGACTTGCTATTGTGTAAAGAGTTCCCCCAGCACAATACTTATCAGCGTAAGTGTGCTGGCGAAAGGTAACAACTCAATCTAGGCTTAAGTTGTTATGGGTCGCAAAGATTCTCACGCCTACCGCTAGGTTTGGTGGTGGGAGTATGTCAAA
>CAKMOY010000085.1 GCA_927911235.1 uncultured Moraxella sp. | reverse complement strand
TTTGATGTGGATTTGTTTAGTGAGTTTTTTTATGGTTTTGTCAATCATGCGATGATTACGGTGCATTTGGATAATCTAAAAGGCAAAAATAGCCATCATCAGATTGAAAGTACGTTTAAGGCGTTTGCAAGGGCGTTACGAATGGCGGTTGAATACGATGAAAGGGCGTTGGATAGATTGCCAAGTACAAAAGAGAGCTTGTAAAAATGCCAAAGCTTAATCAAAAACCGCTTTACTATTGATAGACGTGCAAAAGGGTGGTGGTCGCAACAACCCAAACGCTGAAACAATCTGCGGTGATATTTTGGCAAAATTTCGTGAATTGTCCTTGCCAATTTTTCACATTCGCCATGCTTCAACCACGCCACAATCACGACTACATCCCACGCATGACGGCTTTGCCTTTCATGACAATGTTTTGCCAAAAGACGGCGAGCCAGTCATCACCAAAAACGTCAATAGCGGTTTTATCGGTACAGATTTGCACGAACAATTACAAAACAAAGGTATCAACAGACAAATATTTGATGCCGAATTGATTCATCAAACCGCTTTGGCAAGTTTAAACAACGAATTTGCAAGCGTCATTAATAGCAAACACTTGTTTGAAAGTTTCAAATAAAAAAGCTCTTTTTTCCAAAGAGCTTTTTTGCTTTTAACCAAAAATTAGTCTTTAAAATTATTAAATTGCAACGGCACACCAAACTGTTTTTCTTTCAAAAACGCCATTGCCAACTGCAAATTATCCTTTTTCTTATCATTCACACGGATTTTATCGCCTTGAATACTTGCCGACACCTTCAAATCCGACTCTTTTAACGCCTTACTAATTTTTTTAGCCGTATCGCTGTCCAAGCCGTCTTTTAAATCCACTATTTTTTTGATTTGCTTGCCAGAGCCTTGATTTTCCTTAGGGTCAAGCGATTGCAAATCCACACCACGCTTAATCAAATTTTTCTCAAGCATCGCATACACATTTTCCATTTGCAAATCATTATCGCAAGTAATGGTGATTTTTTTGTCTTTTTCGTTTAACTCAACTTTAATATCACTGCCTTTAAAATCAAAACGAGTGGCGATTTCTTTTTCGGTATTTTGCACAGCGTGCTTGACTTCAAAGGTCTGTAATTCTGAAACAACGTCAAATGATGGCATAATTTTTTCCTGTTAAATTGTTAAAATTACCGTTATCATAACTGATTTTGCTGGATTTTTAAATAGCTTGACAAAAAATGATTGCAAGTTATAATGAACGATTATCATTTTTATTAAGGAATTGTTATGTCAAAACCACGTTCGCTATGTCAAGCTGTACTGGTTAGTATGAGTTTATTCATGTTGGCAAATAACACATTTGCCAAACCTACTAGCACAAATCAAAACATGGCATCAACCACCCCAAACGATGCTTCGTTAATACAGTTAGCTAAGTTATCTAATTTTGAAAAAGAGTTCCAAAATGGCGTAAAGCAAGGGTTTTTATCATCAGTTTCTGCAAGTGTAATGCAAGATAAGGCGTTTCAAAAACTTACGCCAGAACAACAAAATCGTGTACAAAAAATCCTTGAGGATTTTAGCGAAAAAATCTTAGCTGGTATTAATACGCCGGAGTTGTCGCAACAAGCCCTAGATGGCTATGTAAAAACTGCAAAAAAATATTTTACACAAGACGAAGTAAATGCGTTATCGCAATTTTACAATACACCAATTGGACAAAGTATTGTCAAAAAACAATCTGCGTTTATGACGGAATACACCAATGAATTGGTGGTAGGTATGATGCAAGATAAGCAATTTAATGAAAAAATGGAAAATTCGTTAAAACAATATTTACCAGAACTTAAGCAGCAACTAAATCCTTTATTAAAGTAATAGATTACAATTGTTCAACATTTTAGGCGTTTTTTTGACATATTTTTTGTTACAATAGTCAAAATCCAAAAATACTTAACAAGAACTAGGAGATAATATGGCATTTCCAGATTTAATCGGACAACAAGTCCCAAACGTAACTTTTCACACTCGTCAAGGCGATGCATGGGTTGATGTAACCACAGATGAACTTTTTAAAGGCAAAAAAGTTGTACTTTTTTCATTACCGGGGGCATTCACACCAACGTGTTCATCAACGCATTTGCCACGTTATAATGAGCTTGCAAAAGAATTTAAAAACTTAGGCGTAGATGATATTCTTTGCGTATCGGTAAACGACACGTTCGTCATGAACGCATGGGCGAACGACCAAGAATGCGAAAACGTGAAAGTAATCCCAGACGGTAATGGCGAATTTACTAAAGCGATGGGGCGTTTGGTTGAAAAAAACAATCTAGGCTTTGGTGCACGTTCATGGCGTTATTCTATGCTAGTAGATGACGGCAAAATCGTCAAAATCTTTGACGAGCCAGAAAAAGATGGCGACCCATTTGAAGTATCAGACGCTGATACCATGATTAAATACATTGACCCAAATTGGCAAGACAAGCCATCTGTGTCTATCATCACAAAACCGGGTTGCCCACATTGTGCCAAAGCAAAAGCGACTTTAAAAGAAAAAAGGCTTTGATTTTGAAGAAATCGTGTTAGGTCGTGATGCGAGTATGACTTCAATCCGTGCGATTACAGGTCGTGATACCGCACCACAAGTATTTATCGGTGGTCAGCATATCGGCGGTAATGATGATTTGCAAGCCTACTTTGCAAAATAAGGTCTAATAGACAAAATTCATGCTAAAAAACAGATACCCCTCCCTAATAGACATTTTTCATGCTATTTGATAGAAGGGTTATCTGTTTTAATTTTACCTAAAAATCACCATGACCTATCATAAAATCATCAATAAAACTTTAACTGCCTATCTTGACTTAATCCTTGATGACAACGCAATTTTTGTTTAATTTGGCTAAACAAAACCTTCTAACTTATTGGTCGTGTTTGGAATATATGGATTTATCTTGATAAACAAAACAAATACTTTCGTATTACGCCGTAAACTAAAATAGGCTTGTCTTAAACGTTTATGTGTATACCAACAACGCTTATTATCTTCACTGTAAGAGCGTTCATTTAGATAATTTTCATGGGTTAAATACCACTTATCAAGCAGTTTAACAAAT
>CAKMOY010000084.1 GCA_927911235.1 uncultured Moraxella sp. | reverse complement strand
CCAAATTTGGACATTTTGTTGGTATCATAGCCGAAATTTTATGATTATGTAACCAAATGAGATGTTATGTAATCAAATTTACCATTTGTATAGATTGTTTTATTAAATTTTTTATCCTTATATTTACTTTTTTGTTCATGTTAATAACTTTTTACAGACGATATACGGATAAAATGTTAAGCGAGCCGATTATGACTTTTATCAAAAAAACTTTGCTAACGATTGTACCTTGTGTGATGTTCAGTGCGATGCCAGCGACTGCAATGGCAAATGACAAGGTTGATAGTTTATTGGAAAAAATCACCACCATACAAAATCAAACGTCAAGCACTGCTGAAGGTTTGTTGATAAAAGCAAAATCATTGATTGGCACGCCATATCGCTTTGGTGGCACAACGCCAAGCGGATTTGATTGCAGTGGTTTTATGCAATATGTGTTCAAAAATGCAGGCGTGACTTTGCCACGCACTTCTCGTGATATGGCAACTGTGGGTAGCAAAGTATCTCGTGATGATTTGCAAGTAGGCGATATGGTGTTTTTTGCACATAGCGGTAGCCGTATTTCACACGTGGGTATGTATGTGGGCGAAGGCAAATTTATCCATTCGCCATCAACAGGTAAAACGGTTGAAATCACCAGCATGAACTCAAAATATTGGGGTGGTCGTTTTGTGACTGCTCGCCGAGTATTGGAATCTTAATTGTTCTGATTGTTCACATCATAAAAGTTTGATAATTTACAAAAAAAACAGGCATTTGTCTGTTTTTTTTATGCGTTTGTCAAAATTTTTACTGATATTGCGTGTATTTTAAGTAAAATTAAATTATAATTTTGGTTTTAATTATTTTACTTTGTATCATGTCTGCCAATATTCCCCAAGTCCAAAATTCTTCTGCCAAAGCGACAGGTGTGGTTGCGTTTTGGTCACATTTGGCATCGGTTTTTTATTTGTTACCAAAAAGATGGCAAAATCCAAATACTTTATCAGGACAACTCAAGGCAAGCGAAACAGACAAGTTTATTTTGTTTGTGCTGTTAACTATGATTGAGCTGTTTTTGCATGGCAGTTGGTATATGTTTATGCTCAATGCCGAAAAATATGTCGTAGGTATATCCAATATTGTTGCCGATGATATGTTGTTATCAATGGCGACATTTGCGTTGGCATTGTTTAGCCTGTCTATATTAACTATTGCTGCTGTGTTAAATATCCCTGAAAATAGCAAACGTTGGCTGTGGCTACAGGGTGCGTATGTGATGATGTATTTGTCTTATGGTTTGATGTTTACCATGGGATTTGGCGAAAATACCAGTGCTGTGAGTATTATGTTTTTGGGTGGCATGGTGTTAGGGCTGTTGTTATTGCGTTGGCGATTTATTTTGGCAGTGTATATTATTGCGGTGTTGATGTTGGTGGTTTTTTTGTTAAACCAACAGTTTAATTATATTGCTTCGTTACCAAGTTTGTATCCATCAGCTGAATCAGCAACGCACCCACTTTGGAAAGTCAGTCATATTTATTTGTCAGTAACAAAAATTACGCTAACAGTATTGAGCGTTGCCCAAGTATTGCGAGTGCTTGAGTTACAGGAGGATACCATTTATCGCTTGTCCGAAGTTGATGCGTTGACAGGGGCGTACAATCGGCGTAGCATTTATGCCTATTTTGATTATTTGTGGGATTATCGTAACAGTTGGTCATCGGTGAGTGTGATTTATTTTGATTTGGATAAGTTTAAACAGGTCAATGACACTTTTGGACACCCAATCGGTGATAAAGTATTGGTCAATGCGGTCAAAGTGGTAGAAAATCTTTTGCCAAACCATGCAATCTTAGGTAGGTTAGGGGGCGAAGAATTTGTTGTGATTGTGCCAAATAGCGACAAACAGATAGTTGCAGAACTGGCACAAAATATTCGCAAACATATTGAAATGTATCCGATTATCTTAACGGATAACGCCCACATCGCCATAAATCACAATCAACATCACCTAAAAGTAACCGCAAGTCTCGGCATAGCGACACTCTATCGTCAAAGCGAGTACGCATTACAAATGCCGTATTTTGATTTTTTTATATTATTTGCGAAAACAAACATCAGTGTTGTTAGATTTACCAGTGGTATTTGATAAACTGGTGAATCGTGCTGACGAAGCCATGTACAAAGCCAAAATCACAGGTAGAAATCAAGTCATTACCGCCAAAGCCATGCAATTTACCGACAATATTTGATTTATCAATTCATCAAACACGCCAAAACAGTCGTGGCAAAACACCCAGTCGGCAATTTAAAATCTAACTGCAAACTGTTATCATCAAGCCATTGCCAATCAAAATCGCTAGGCAATAACCGTAACGCTCGGCGTTGCTGTTTTAAGCCAAATTCTGCCAAACCTGTTGCCAAAATTTGATACGTTAGATTATCATCAATCACACTTTGTTCAAGCGTTTTAATCGCACCAAAACTTAATAACTCACCATCGCCCCACATCGCCCCTGTCAAATGAATATCGGCAAGATTGAGCCGTTGGATAATCTCATCATCAATCTGCGTTGGCACAAAAATACTTTGACTGCCTGCCAAATTCATCACATCGCCCAACATTGGCATTTGCCAAGTCTGTTCTCGGACACGTTTTGCCAAAATGGCGTTAAACAGTTCACTACGAGCAGAAGACAAATAAAGGCTGATACGGTCTTTGTCTTTTTTTGGGTGAATTTTTTTGCCAAAAATAGTTTTATTTTCAAATAGTTGTAACGCTTGTTCAAGATTACCATCATCTCGCCCAAAACGCTGTTCACCAAAATAATTTGGCACACCGTGTTGTTTAATAAGCGTTAATTGTGTGTCAATTTCTGCATGATTGCCAACAATATTTTGCAAGGTAATAATAAATTGGTTAAATTTGTGCGTGCCACGATTGAGTTTTTTATCGTGCCAATGCGTTGCCAAAATATGAATATTTTCATTAGTTTGCAAATCATTTTTGACAAAATCTAACAAATCTTGGCTAGGGGCTTGTTTTTTTGGAATTCTTAAACTAAACCATTGGCTTGTGATGGCATGGCGGTCTTTTAACCCTGAAAAACCAATGTCTTTGGTGGGAATATTCGCCCATTTTGCCAAAAGCTTGACAACATATTGGGTGTTAAGATTGGTTTTTTGTAAATGTAGCCAAAGATGTTCACCTTGATTGGCAAAATCTATGTGCATGATTTCATTAACAATAAAATCACTGGGCTTTTGTCTGTAAATCGCCGATTGGATACTGGGTGCATAAGGGTTTGGTAACGCCTTTGCACCCAGTTGTGTTGGTTTTGTGGTTGTCATTTGCGTGTTATCACACTTTTTTAACCAAAACCGAGCCGATAGAATAACCTGCCCCAAATGAACAAATCACGCCCAAATCGCCTGATTGCATATTTTCTTGGTGTTTGTGAAAGGCAATCATTGGGCTGGCTGAGCTGGTGTTGCCGTATTCTTGGATAACGGTTGGGGCGAGTGATTTGTCCGCATCTTTGCCGACTACCGAACGCAAAATCAAGTCAATCATATTAATGTTGGCTTGGTGTAGCCACATTTTTTTGACATCAGTGCCTTGCAAATTGTTTTCTTTTAAATGCTCGTTAATCAAATTTGACACCGCAGGGCAGACTTCTTTGAATACTTTTCGCCCTTCTTGCAAAAATAATTTGTCAGTAACAGGCTCGTTTAAGTCATGATACAGTGGTTTGTCGCTTGCCAATGATTCGGCACGGTCTAAAAAGCCCAACTCGTTTTTGATATTGGTTGAAAACTGGGTGTAAAGTTTGCTATTGATGATTTCGTAGCCTTTTGGCGAATCGCCACATTCTTCAATGATACTGGCGGTCGCCACATCACCAAAAATAAAGTGGCTATCACGATTTCGCCAGTTTACATGAGCGGTGGTAACTTCAATATTTAACACGGCTATGCGTTTGCCAAGCCCTGCTTGGATTGAGCCAATCGCTTGGGCGATACCAAAGGTCGCCGCACTACATGCCACATTCATATCATAGGCAAAGCCTTTTGTCATGCCGATGGCGTGTTGAATTTCAATGGCAATGGCAGGGTAGGCACGTTGAAAATTTGAACTGGCGACAATAATCGCATCAAGTTCTTCGCCTTTTAATTCTGCATTGTCAAGAGCTTGGTTTAAGGCTTTTACGCCCATTTCCGCCATGATGGACAGCTCTTCACCAAGTTTGCGAGCAGGGATAATCGGCGACATGATTTTTGGGTCTAAAATCCCTGATTTTTCAGTAACATAGCGTGATTTTATGCCAGATACTTTTTCAATAAATTCGGCTGATGAATGCTCTAATGCAACTCTTTCGCCTTTGGCGATGGCTTCGGCATTTTCAGCGTTATAATTGTCCACATATTGATTAAACGCTGTTACCAACTCTTCGTTGCTAATGCTAAACGGTGGGGTGTAAAGTCCTGTTGCGGTAAGGCAAATTGTCATGATTTATTCCTTTTGAAAAAAATGTAAAAGTGAAAATGGTGTATATTATGCCTGTTTTTTTTTAAATTTGCGAATATTGTTACAAAATATTTCAAATTTTTGAAAAATAGAAATTTATTATCAAAATTTTTGTAAAGATACTTGTTAATTTAGCAAAAATAGTTTACATTAAGTTACAAGGGAACTTTTCGCCTTTCGTTTTTTTTTGCAAGGAGCTTGGTATGAACGAAAATCAACTTGACCAAATCAAAAATCACCCATCATTAAACTGATGGAAGCCAAAAAATCTCGTCTGGGTACAGTTTTTACTATTTTAACCTTGGTTGTTTATTTTAGCTATATTATTATGATTGGCACAATGCCAGAGCTATTTGCAACCCCTGTGGGTGCTGGTAAAGTTACGACTGTCGGTATTTATTGGGGCGTGTTTGTTATTTTGTTTGCCTTTGTCATCACTGTCATTTATATTTATAAAGCCAATGGCGAATTTGATGATTTAACCAAAAAAGTTATCAGCGATTTAAATTTATCGGTGGATAAAGCCCCTGTGGTCACAAACGCTCATTAATCGATTTTTAATTGTAGTCTTTTTATTTGGTTGGCTTGATAATTAAGATTAGTGTCTTTATATTGTTAAGTTTTTATAAATATAGTTTTAAATAAGTATGTTTTATGAAAAGACACGTTATTCGTTTATTTTCATTTATCATGGCGATGTGTATTAGCCATGGAAGTTTTGCTGATGCCATTAGCGGTGAAGTACAAAAACAACCGCTAAATGTTGCCGCCATTGGTATGTTTGTGCTGTTTGTGTTGGGTACGCTGGGTATTACCTACTGGGCATCAAAACAAAACCAAACTGCGAGCGACTTTTATACCGCTGGTGGTGGTATTTCTGGCTTTAAAAACGGCTTGGCGATTGCAGGTGACTTTATGTCGGCGGCGTCGTTCTTGGGTATTTCGGCAATGGTATTTACCAACGGTTATGACGGTTTGCTCTACTCAACAGGCTTCTTAATCGGTTGGCCTTTGGTGCTGTTTTTGATTGCTGAGCGGTTGCGTAACTTGGGTAAATTTACCTTTGCGGACGTAGCGTCTTATCGTTTTGCCAAAAACCTGTGCGTATTTTTGCAGCGTCTGGCACGATGATTGTTGTGTTATTATACCTGATTGCTCAAATGGTGGGTGCAGGTAAACTTATTCAATTATTGTTTGGTTTGTCGTATATTTGGGCGGTGATTATCGTTGGTATTTTGATGATGGCTTATGTGCTGTTTGGCGGTATGCTTGCGACCACGTGGGTACAAATTATCAAAGCGGTACTTTTGCTCTCTGGTGCGTCATTTATGGCAATTTCGGTATTATACCACGTTGGATTTAGCCCAGAAGAGATGTTTAGACAAGCGACTTCTATTCATGAAAAAGGCACAAAAATCATGGCGCCTGGTAGCCTTGCGTCAAACCCAATTGATGCGGTGTCTTTAGGCTTGGCTTTGATGTTTGGTACAGCAGGTTTGCCACATATTTTGATGCGTTTCTTTACTGTGCCTGATGCGGCAGAAGCTCGTAAATCGGTGCTGGTTGCCACAGGATTTATCGGTTATTTTTACCTATTAACCTTTGTCATTGGTTTTGGTGGTATCTTGCTCGTTACCAAAGATAACCCACATTTCTTTGAAACGGTTGTTAAAGACGGCAAAGAAGTCGTGCAAATGATTGGCGGTAGCAACATGACGGCAATCCATTTGGCAGAAGTGGTTGGTGGTAATATGTTCTTGGGCTTTATCTCGGCAGTTGCCTTTGCCACGATTTTGGCGGTAGTTGCAGGTTTGACGCTATCAGGTGCATCAGCGGTTAGTCATGACATTTATGCTGAAGTGATTAAACAAGGCAGAGCAAGCCATGAAGATGAGCTAAAAGTTTCTCGTCGTACTGTGATGGCTTTGGGTGTGATTGCGGTGATTTTGGGCATTGCGTTTGAACAACAAAACATTGCCTTTATGGTGGGCTTGGCGTTAGCTGTGGCAGCATCGGCAAACTTCCCTGTGTTGGTATTGTCAATGTTCTGGAGTGGTTTGACCACCAAAGGTGCGGTAATGGGTGGTTTTGCAGGTTTGGTAACAGCGGCGGTGTTAATCGTGCTAGGTCCAACGGTTTGGGTAGATGTGCTACATCATGAAAGTGCGATTTTCCCATACAAAAACCCTGCTATTTTTAGTATGCCAATTGCGTTCTTTGTATCGTGGATTGTGTCAAAAACTGATTCATCACCACGAGCCGCGATTGACAAAGACGGATTTGATGCGCAATATGTACGTTCATTGACAGGGATTGGAGCAGCAAAAGCGTCTGACCATTAATTCTTAGTCCTTTAAATTGTGAAATAAAAAAGCCCTAATGTGATATTAGGGCTTTTTTAAATGGCTATAATATTAATCAACTTTTCTACGCATATGCGGGAACAAAATCACATCGCGAATACTTGGTACATTGGCAAGTAGCATGACTAAGCGGTCAATACCAATGCCTTCCCCTGCCGTTGGTGGCAAGCCATAATTCAACGCTTCAATATAATCGCCATCATAGTGCATGGCTTCATCATCACCTGCATCTTTTTCGGCTACTTGTTGTTTAAAGCGTTCGTCTTGGTCAATTGGGTCGTTTAATTCGCTAAAGCCGTTGGCAATCTCACGCCCACCGATAAACAGCTCAAAACGGTCAGTAATTTCTGGATTTTCGTCATTACGGCGAGCCAGTGGCGATGTTTCAGCAGGGTATTCGGTGATAAAAGTCGGCTGACGGAGCTTAGTTTCTGCCGTTTCTTCAAAAATAATCGTTTGCAATTTACCAATACCAAAAATGTCTTTAACTTCTTCTTTTAGCACATTTTGCACATAGTCTGCCAAATATTCACGGTCGTTGATTTTTGTCATGTCAAAATTTTCGGCATGCATTTCAATGGCTTTTGTCATTGGCAAACGTGCAATGGGGCTTTAAAACTAATCGCTTCGCCTTGATAATCAAGCTCGGTCGTGCCTAAAATATCAGTCGCCAATTTTTCAAACATGGTTTCGGTCAGTTTCATCAAGTCTTGATAATCGGCATAGGCTTGGTAAAACTCAATCATGGTAAATTCTGGGTTGTGGCGAGCGGAAACGCCTTCGTTACGGAAGTTGCGGTTAATCTCAAACACACGCTCAAAACCGCCCACGACAAGGCGTTTTAGGTACAGCTCTGGAGCGATACGCAAAAACAACGGCATATCTAAGGCGTTGTGGTGCGTGATAAACGGACGAGCCACCGCACCACCAGGGATAACGTGCATCATCGGCGTTTCTACTTCCATAAAACGCTCGCCAAGCATAAAGGCACGCATCCCTGCAATGACTTGACTGCGGATAATAAAGGTTTTGCGAGTTTCTTCGTTCATCATCAAATCAATGTGGCGATTGCGATAGCGGGCTTCGGTATCAGCAAGTCCATGAAATTTGTCTGGCAATGGGCGTAAAGATTTGGTCAAAAGTTCAAGCTCGGTGATATGCACATACAAATCGCCTTTGCCTGAACGTCCAATATAGCCTGCAACCGCCACAATATCGCCCAAGTCTAGACTTTTGATGACCGCAAGCGTGTCAGCGTCTAGGTTTTTTCTGTCCACATATAGTTGGATACGCCCAGTCATATCTTGGATGACGATAAACGAGCCACGATTTAGCATGACACGACCTGCGACTTTAACAGAAACATGGTCGGCAGATTCAATTTCTTCTTTGCTTTTGCCGTCAAATTTTGGGCTTGCAAAGTCACCACAGTAATCTTCACGTTTGAATTGGTTTGGGTAGGGATTTTTGCCCGATTGTTTGATTAAGTCAAGTTTGTGATGACGTTGTTTGATAAGTTCGTTTACGTCTTCTTGGGTTTGAATTTCGTCTTGATTTGGGGTTTGGTTTTGGTTTGACATTTTGTTACCTTAAATTTTAACAATTAAAAGTTAGTTTGCGTTAATAATAAAATCAAATGGGTATAAAATAATTTTTTCATCAACGGTTAAAAAATGAAAATTTTCAATCTTAGCTTGAGCGATTAATAAACGGTCAAGTGGGTCTTTGTGAATGTGGGGTAATTGCTTTATTTCTAAAATTTGTTTGACATTAACTGTTATTTCTTTTAAACCGTTTTTTAACAGTCCTAATCTCACTTTTCAATATCAACAGGAAAATCCAATTTATTTAAAGATGATTAATGGTTAATTCCCAAATACTGACCAAACTAAAATACAATTCGTTATCAGTATCTTCCAATAACGCTTTTGTTTTTGGAGAAATTTTTTTACCATCATTGATTGACAAAAAAATTGTTTTGTGTTTGCTTAGTGCTAATTACTTGTTCCATAGTTTCACCTTAAGATTAATCCACACACATAATACCATCTGTTTTTCCATTTTTTACCAATCCATAACAACCAATTTTTGACAAATTTCGGTTTCTGATTGGGTAGCTTTCAGCGATTTTATTTCAACATTGGCAAGATTAGGTTTTTCAATTTTTGCCACTTGGGTGTTATTTGTTTGTTCTATTGGATTTGTACAAGCAAACAAACTTGTAGATAATAAACAAATGCTTAATTTTAATAAAATTTGCGTTTTTAACCTTTTTGTTTAAATTTACTCGCCACTCACGCTAGCCATCAAATCCGCTTGATGTTCACGCAACAAGCTGTCCAAGAGTTCGTCCAAATCGCCTTGCATGATTGCGTCAAGTTTATACAAAGTCAAATTAATGCGGTGGTCGGTCATACGCCCTTGCGGAAAATTATAAGTGCGAATCCGCTCGGAGCGGTCGCCACTTCCCACCAAGTTTCTACGCATATCGCTTGATGCGTCAATTTGCTTTTGCACTTTTTCTTGTTGGATTTTTGAGACAAGCATTTTCATGGCTTTGTCTTTGTTGGCGTGCTGACTGCGTTCTTGTTGGCATTCCACCACCGTGCCTGTGGGAATGTGGGTAATTCGCACCGCAGAGTCGGTTTTGTTGATATGCTGACCGCCCGCTCCGCTCGCTCGGTAAGTGTCAATCCGCAGGTCAGCAGGATTAATCTCCACCGTATCATCAATCTCTATCTCTGGCATGACCGCCACCGTACAGGCAGACGTATGCACACGCCCTTGCGATTCGGTTTCTGGCACACGTTGCACACGGTGAGCCCCACTTTCAAACTTTAAGCGACCGTACACGCCTGTGCCAGACACACGAGTGATGATTTCTTTATAACCGCCATGCTCGCCTTCGCTCTCGGATAAGACTTCCACCGTCCAGCCTTGCGACTGGGCATAACGCTCGTACATACGAAACAAATCACCGCTAAAAATCGCTGCCTCGTCCCCACCTGTCCCTGCTCGGATTTCCAAAAACGCAGGCACTTTGTCATTAGGGTCTTTGGGGAGCATCATCACGTTTAGCACGTCTTCAAGCTTATCTATCGTGGCTTTGGCGGTTTGGATTTCTTCTTGTGCCATCTCTTTCATGTCAGGGTCGGCAAGCATTTCTTCTGCCGTTGCCAAATCTTCTTCTGCTTGGCAATACTTCCCCCAAACTTCCACAAGCTCGGATAAATCGCTGTGTTCAACGGATAATTCACGAAATTTTTTGTTATCGCTCATGGTTTCTGGGTCGGATAACAATGCCGTTACTTCTTCAAAACGGTCGGACATTTGGTCAAGGCGAAAACGTAAGGATTCTTTCATAATGATGATTTAAACATAAGTTTTTAATAAACTGCCTATTTTGCCATAATTTACAAGATTTTGCATGGATTTTTGTAAAATTATTGTGGTGAAGGTGGGATAAGCATTTACAACTGTGCTACTTCGCCCTACAATAGTGTTTTTAACTGTGGATATCGTCCTATGCACGAGTTTTTTCAATGGCTTTTTGCCCAATACCAAGATTATACGCCGTTATTGATGACGCTTGAGCTGATTGCCAGTGTGTTTGGGCTGGTGAGTGTGTTGCTTGCTCGGCGTGGTAGCGTGTGGGTGTTTCCTGTGGGGCTTGTTAGCACTGGGCTGTATGTGTATTTGCTGTGGGAATGGCGGTTGTTTGGCGATATGCTGATAAACGCATATTATTCGGCGATGAGCGTATATGGCTGGCTGGATTGGACAAAAAACCGTCAAAATCAAAACCATACTGTCATTGTGGAAAAACCACAAGTCAAGAATGGCAAACTTTAAGCCTAATCGCCATCGCAACTTTTATCTTTGTCGGCGTGGTTTATTATTTTAAACCATTCATTAATAATCATTTTAGTTTTGATAATATTACTTTAGGTTTATCAAATTTTGTTTGGACAGATTACACCGATATGCTTACCACAGGGTTGTTTTTGGTCGCCATGCTGTTAATGGCAAAACGCAAAATTGAAAACTGGTTGGTGTGGATAATTGCTGATGCGATTAGCGTGCCATTGTATTTTTACAAAGGGCTGATTTTTACATCGGTGCAATATTTATTGTTTACCATCGTGGCGATTTTTGGCTTTATCAGTTGGCAAAAATTGTTAAAACAACAAAGCAAATTATAGGAAAAAAACCATGCCACAGTTACCACCTTTGCCAAACCATTTGCCAAAACCACTCGCCACCGATGTCAAAAAAGTGCTGATTTTGGGGGCGGAATGTACAGGCAAAAGCACGTTGGCAAGCGATTTGGCAAACGAATTTCACACAAGTTTTGTCAAAGAATATATGCGAACCTATCTTGAACAAAAGCCCCAAGGCTATATTTGTCAATATGATGATTTGTTACCGATTGCTATTGGACAAATTGATAGAGAAAACAAACAGTTAGCCCACGCAAACGATTATTTGTTTTGTGATACAGGACTGCTACAACTGATGGTGTATGCCGATTTTTACTATCACGATTGCCCTGAACAAATCGTGTATCATGCCTTGCATTATCGTTATGATGTGGTGCTATTGACCGATAATCGTGGCGTGGCATGGGTGGCGGACGGTATGCGAGATTTGCCAAACGGTCATGATGTGATTTACCAAAAATTAAAAAGTGTGTTAAATCAATATGATATCAAATTTCACACTATCACAGAAGATAGAGTACAACGTATCGCACAGGTAAAAAAGATTTTAATGGGCGATTAATTTGTGTCAAATTTATGCTAAAATAGCCAAAATTTTATGAATTAAAGGAAAAAACTTATGTCAATCAAATCCGACCGCTGGATTCGCCAAATGGCTGAACAACATGGCATGATTGAGCCGTTTGAGGCAGGTCAAGTACGTTTTAATGACGCTGGACAAAAATTGGTGAGTTACGGCACGTCAAGCTATGGCTATGATGTGCGTTGTGCCAGAGAGTTTAAAGTGTTTACCAACGTGCATTCGGCGATTGTAGACCCAAAAAACTTTGATGAGCGTAGCTTTATTGATATCGTGGGTGATGAGTGTATCATTCCTCCAAACTCGTTTGCACTGGCTCGCACGGTGGAATATTTTCGTATTCCACGAGATGTTTTGACGATTTGTTTGGGGAAATCAACTTATGCACGCTGTGGTATTATTGTCAATGTAACACCGCTTGAGCCAGAGTGGGAAGGTCATGTGACGCTTGAATTTAGCAATACGACCAATTTGCCCGCTCGTATTTATGCAGGGGAAGGCGTGGCTCAAATGCTGTTTTTCCAAAGCGATGCTGATGATATTTGCGAAACGTCTTATAAAGATAGGGGTGGAAAATATCAAGGGCAAACAGGGGTAACGTTGCCGAGAACCTAAAATTTTTTCTCATCAAAAATATGTGTGATTTAGTCTTGTTGCATAAGTTAGAGTTAAAAACTGACACAATTCGTCTTTAGATAAATTAAATTTTCAAGGAATATTTTATCAACGACTTTAAAATGATTAAGCAAAATGGTAAATATGTGATTGATGATGTGTATTCTGATGTTGCTAATGGCTCATATAAACAAAATTTAGTGTCATGTATGAATCAATAAGCAAAAATTAAAACAATAAAAACCCAATTAAATCAATTAATTGGGTTTTTATTTTACTTAAATTCTCAAAATCACTCACCAACAGCAAAGAAACTCACATCAAAATCCATAATCGGCTGACTGGTGGCTTTTACCATCGCAATATGAGCATCAAGGCGTGGCAACATACGAGCGATATAAAAATCGGCTAATTTGGCTTTATTGGTATAAAACTCACCATCTTTACCATTTGACGCTTCCACCATCAAGCCCCACATATAAGTGAAACTTACATAACCAAACGCTTGCAAATAATCCACCGCACAGCCGTTGATTTCGTCTTTTTTATCCAAATTACCAAGCAGTGATTTTGTCAAATCCGCTAATTTATTGGCACTGTCAATCATGGCTTGTTTGATAGCATGATTGGCTGTCATATTGTTGCCAAAATCAAGGATTTCGTTCACATAATCAGTCACGAACGCACCGCCATTTTTGGCAACTTTACGACCCAATAAATCAAGCGATTGAATACCATTTGTGCCTTCGTAAATCTGAGAGATACGAGTATCACGGACGATTTGTTCCATGCCCCATTCACGGATATAGCCATGACCGCCGAACACTTGTTGGCAATCAATACTTGCTTCCAAGCCACGGTCAGTCAAGAACGCTTTGGCAACAGGCGTTAAAAGGGCGACACGGTCGTTGGCTTTTTTAGCGGTTTCGCTATCATCGCTAAATTTGGCAGTATCAAGTTGTTTAGCAACGTACATGGCAAAGCAACGAGACGCTTCGCTAATCACTTTGGCGTTTAACAACATACGGCGAACGTCCGCATGGTGGATAATGCTGTCGGCAGGTTTGTCGGCGTTTTTGACACCGCTATCGGCACGCCCTTGTACACGGTCGTTGGCATAGACAACCGCATTTTGGTAGGCAAGTTCTGCACCGCCAATGCCTTGTAAACCCATAGTCAAGCGTTCATAGTTCATCATGATAAACATAGACGCTAAACCAGTATTTTCCGCACCAATCATCCAGCCTTTTGCACCATCAAAGTTCATCACGCAAGTGGCAGATGCTTTAATCCCCATTTTATGCTCAATTGAACCTGCTTGTACCTTGTTACGTTCACCAACAGAGCCGTCCGCATTCACCAAGAATTTTGGCACAACGAATAACGAAATACCTTTTGAGCCTTCAGGGGCGTTTGGCGTTTTGCCAAAACAAGGTGAATGATATTTCGGTCAAATCATGCTCACCTGCGGTGATAAAGATTTTTGTACCCGTAATGCTATACGAACCGTCATCATTTGGCACAGCTTTGGTTTTGATAATGCCCAAGTCCGTCCCTGCGTGTGGCTCGGTTAAGCACATTGTGCCAGACCATTTGCCTGAATAGATTTTTTCCAAATAAGTGGCTTTTTGCTCTTCTGAACCAGCATAATACAAGCACAGACACGCACCGCCAGACAAGTTAGGATAAAGGGCAAATGATTGATTAGCGGTGAATACCATCTCTTCAGACAGCATGGTTACCATTTTTGGCATACCTTGACCGCCAAAATCTGGGTCGCCACCCAAGCCAATCCAGCCACCTTCGGCATATTGTGAAAAGGCTTCTTTAAATCCTTTTGGTGTGGCAACTTTGCCATCGCCTAGATAAGTCGCACCTTCTTCATCGCCTGTGCGGTTTAATGGCAATAACACATTTTTGCTAAATTTTGACATTTCTTCCAAAATCATACTGACGGTGTCATTGTCAAGGTGGCTAAGTTGTTGATTATTTTGCCAAAATTCTTCGGCTTTAAAGACATCGTTTAAGATAAATTGCATATCACGAATGGGTGCATTATAAACTGACATATTTTTTTCCTTTAAAATTGCGTTGAAATGGCAGGGTAAAAATATTAATGTAGCGTATTTTTTTTGATAACTGTAGAAAGGTTTATGACTTATAAGTCATTCATGCGGATTTTGCTTTTTTGACGTATAATTCTGATAATTTTTTTTTAAAAACTTTGTAAAATTTGAATTTGATTAAATTTTTTTTAATCAATATTTTGGTTTTATTTATGACGATTTAATCTTGACTAAATCACTCGGAATTATTTATAATACACCCAATAACAATGCCAATGTCATTTTTACTTGATTTTTATTTTGATATTTAGCAAATAACAAAATACTGGGGAATTTGTATGCGATTAACAACACGAGGGCGTTATGCGGTAACGGCGTTGCTAGACTTAGCCTTGCAAGATAGCCAGCACGATACAGCTGTGTCTTTATCCGACATTGCCAAACGCCAAGAGATTTCCATTTCTTATTTGGAACAATTATTTTCAAAATTGCGTAAGCAAGGTCTTGTAACCAGCACTCGTGGGGCTTCTGGCGGTTATCGTATGGCAAAGCCACTTGACCAAATCAGCGTGATGAGTATCATTGCGGCGGTTGATGAGTCGGTTGATGCCAGAGCCTGTGAGGGTATGGGCAATTGCCAAGAGGGTGCGATGTGCTTGACGCATGATTTGTGGACAGGTTTGTCAAAACATATTGAAGCGTATTTATCAAGCGTAACTTTGTATCAGTTAATTCATCATGACAATATTCGCAAAATTGCCGACCGTCAATTGTTAGCAACGGACGAAGAAAAAGTGATTCAATTAAAATTTAATCCGCAAGTGGTACAGCAAAACAGCCAAAATCATGATACAATACCGCACGCAAAATCACTTGTCAATCCGACTGTAAAAATTATACAACGACCACAAAAACTAAACCATTGGAGAACGTGCCAGCATGAGCCAGCTTATCTATTTAGACTACGCCGCAACCACACCGATTGATGAACAAGTCGCCAAAAAAATGATACAATACATGACATTTGACGGCACTTTTGGTAATCCTGCAAGCCGTTCGCACGCTTTTGGTTGGCAAGCCGAAGAAGCGGTAGAAACTGCACGTCAGCAAATCGCTGATGTCATCAATGCCGACCCAAGAGAAATCGTGTTTACATCAGGGGCGACTGAGTCAAATAACCTTGCCATTAAAGGTGCAGCACAGTTTTATGCAACCAAAGGCAAACACATTATCACCAGTAAAATTGAACACAAAGCGGTGCTTGACACTTGCCGAGAGTTAGAAACGCAAGGTTTTGAAATCACTTACCTTGAGCCACAACAAGGCACAGGCTTAATCACAGCCGATATGGTAAAAGATGCCATTCGTGAAGATACCATTTTGGTAACGTTAATGATGGTAAACAACGAGTTAGGCACATTGACCGACTCAAAAGCCATTGGCGAAATCACTCGTGAAAAAGGCATTATTTTCCACGTTGATGCGGCACAAGCAGCAGGCAAAACGCCAATTGATTTAGAAGAGATGAAAGTGGATTTGATGAGCTTTAGCGGTCATAAAATCTATGGCCCAAAAGGTATCGGAGCGTTGTACGTTCGCCGTAAACCACGAGTGCGTATCAAAGCCCAAATGCACGGTGGCGGTCATGAGCGTGGTATGCGTTCTGGCACGCTTGCCACTCATCAAATCGTGGGTATGGGTGAAGCCTTTGCCATTGCCAAAGAACGTATGCAAGCAGACGAAGCTCGCATTGCTAAACTGCGTGAAAAGCTGTGGAATGGCGTGCAAGATTTAGAGCAAATCTTTTTAAATGGCGACTTAGAACACAGTATTCCAAACATTGTAAACATTAGTTTTAACTTTGTGGAAGGCGAGTCTATGATGATGTCGCTAAAAGATTTGGCGGTGTCAAGTGGTTCAGCTTGTACATCTGCGACCCTTGAGCCGTCTTATGTGTTGCGTGCGATTGGGCTATCTGATGAACTTGCCCATTCGTCAATCCGTTTTAGCTTAGGACGCTACACGACTGATGAACACATTGAGCGTGTGGTAACAGAAGTGCGTAGTGCGGTAGAAAAACTGCGTGAATTATCACCACTTTGGGATATGTACAAAGAAGGCGTTGATTTGTCAAAAGTTGAATGGAATGAACATTAATTTTCACTTTTGATTAATAAAAACGAAACAAAAACGAGTAGGGGCGTATTGAATACGCCCAATACTAAAAAGTTTGAAAACTCAAAATATTAAAAAAATTCCTGCAAGCATTTCGCAAGCAAAGTGAAAAATATTTAAAAAATAAATTAAGATTTGGTAAAAAAAATCCAAACCTAACGGAGAATAAAAA
>CAKMOY010000083.1 GCA_927911235.1 uncultured Moraxella sp. | reverse complement strand
TGCCAGTTAATTTGAGCTATTTTGTTAAGAACCTGTTCACGATTAATACGCAAAACGATTTTGATTCAATTTTATTTTAAAATCATGCTTTTTCTGCTAAAAATGGCTAATCTTGTTTTCTTCGTCAAAAACTTGTTTGATAGAATAACTATCAAACTGCGTTGTTTCCTTGAAAAACCTGCGATTTATCTCATTTTTAGCTAGAAAAATTAATCATGAATAGGTTCTAACAAAACTGGACAAATCGTCCAGTTTTTCTTTAATAAAAAAATTATTTTGTAGAAAAATTATGAAAAAATCACTTCAATCCAAACATTCATTTCATTACAAAACTTTGTCCGTTGCTGTGGCATTTTTGATGATAAACAGCCAAACTGTGATGGCAGAAACGAGCGAGCCGCACACCACGCTAGATACCATCGTTATCCAAGCCACTACCAGTGATAATGAGCAAAGCATTAGCGACACGCCACATACCAACAAAACCACCAGCAAACAAATCACCGAACAACTGATTATGGATAGCCGAGATTTGGTAAAATATAATCCTGAAGTTAGCGTTGGCGAAGTGGGGCGTTACGGCTCAAAAGGCTTTAATATTCAAGGCGTGGACGGCAATCGTGTCGCCATGTTGATTGATGGCGTTGCCGTGCCTGAAGTAGAAACCAACGAGTTTTTTACGCCGTATGGTTATATGAACGATTCACGTTTTATGACCGATGTAGAAATGCTCCAATCAGCAGAAATCAACAAAGGGGCAGATTCGTTAAACAGTGGTAACGGTGCGATTGGCGGTGCGGTGGATTTTAAAACCCGTGAACCTGAAAACTTGGTAAAAGCTGGCAAAGAGGTGGGCGGTTATCTAAAAACAGGCTACACCAGTAAAAAATGAAGAATTTATGAACGCCATTGGCTTGGGTTTTAAAAAGGGCAGTATTTCAGGCTTGCTCAATTATGCACGCCGTGAAGGGCATGAACTCAAAAATCATGATATGCGGTCGTTTGATGACGCACGGCTAGACCCATCATATATTTTTCCAGACAATGAAAAAGGCACGGCAGGTATTTATCCAGACCCTATGCACTATGAGCAAGATTCTTTTTTGGCAAAAATGTATTACGCCCCCACACCAAGCCACAAATTTGGCATACACGGCAGTCATCAATACACGATAAACCAAAATACCCCCGCCACTAAAGTGACCTATTTTGGACAAAATCGCCAAGCCTTTGACGAAAACGAACGCAATGCCTATGGCTTTAATTATGAATACACCCCTGATAACAGTGCGTGGCTATCCAATCTAAAACTGGACTTTACCAAACAAGAAGTCATCACCGTTGCCGATACTTATATTTATAGCAATAACGCCATTTCAAACCGAGAATATCGCCCCAACTATTTTGATGTTAATCAATGGCGATTGACAGGGGAAACCATTAATTTATTACCGCCAGAAAATAAAACTTGGCTTGGCGAACACACGGCGAATTTTGGACTGCAATTTGCCAAACAATCATACGACCCTTACATGATTTATCAATCGTCTACACTGTATTTTGAAAACCCTTCCGCCATGATGTTGCCGACTGATACAGATGTATTTTCAGCTTTTGTTAAAGATAATATTTATTTAAACGAAAAAGTTAGCATGAATGCAGGATTGCGTTATGACAATTATGAGCGTCAAGTCGTCAATGTTCGCCCAGCTTATATAGAAGTGTTAAACCACGCAAACACCAGCATTGGCAACGATTACCGCAGTGGCAAACTGCTTGCACCGCAAGAAAAAGATGCTTGGACATGGCAAACAGGCATTCAATACCAACCAAGACCCGATTGGCAAGCAACTTATCAAATCGGCACAGGATTTTTAATGCCGTTATCAAACCAATCTTTTTCGGGCTTTGCCATGAACGGCATAGAACAGATGAGCAATCCAAATTTGCAACCTGAAGAATCGCTTAATCAACAAATTAGCTTGCAAAAACAATGGGATAATGCTTTGGTCAAATTGACCGCCTATTACAACAAATACGACAATTTTATTGACACGCACCAATATGACAGAAATGAAATCACCTTTGATGGCAACACTTGTAATTTCTCGTCTTGTTTTCAATATATCAACAAACAAAGTGCAACCAGCAAAGGTGTAGGCTTGTCTGGTTTTTATAATTTTGCTGAAAATCGTTTTGGTAATTTTGGTTTAAAAGGTCAGCTTGCCTACCAAAAAGGTAGTGCCAGTGATGGCTCGGATTTGCTTGCCATTCAACCGCTTAACGGTTTAATCGGTATCAATTATAAAACGCCAAATGAACGTTTTGACATCAATGCCGTTGGGCGGTTTTTTGGCAAAAAAGATGCCGATACCACAAAACGCTATCGTGGGCAAACGCTGGAAGAAATCCGTTTAACCACACCAACAGGTACAGCGACAACCGATGATTTAACCAAAAATGTGTGGGTGTTTGATGTGTATGGCAATGTTAAATTGTCAAAAGCCCTAAGCCTACAAGCAGGTGTGTATAACCTAACCGATGAAAAATATATTCCTTGGGATAATTTACGCACACTGGCAACGGTCGGCATTAACAACATGGTATCAGGTGATGGTATCAACCGTTACACCGCACCGGGGCGAAATTTTGCGTTATCATTGCATTATCAATTTTAATCATTTATAAATGCTGATAATTCAATAATTTAGGAATAAAACTTGTAGCGTGGGTTACGCAAAGCCGTTACCCGCGAATTAAAAAGTTATAATTTGGTTTTGACTATAGTTCAAATGTTGTGCCACCACTTTTTTGGTTAAATCAGGTGTCATACCATATTTATCTTACGCCTTTTTTGCAATTTTCTTTGCAACGTGCGTCTGTGCATTTTTAAAATGCGTGCTGCTTCGCTGATGTTGCCACCACAATCTTCTAGCACTTGATGAATGTATTCCCATTCGTAATGGTCAAGCGACAGCCGTTCATCAAGGCTTGGCGTGTTGTCGGTATTTTGCACCACTTCCAACGCCTTTAAAATCTCGTCCACGCCACACGGTTTTGGCAAATATTGAAAAGCCCCCAACTTCACCGCACTCACCGCAGTCGCAATGCTGGCATAACCTGTCAGCATTAAAATTTTGGCGGTAGGATTAATGGTAAGCAGTGGTTCAATCAGATGAATACCATTTTCTTCGGCTATATTTAAATCCAAAATGATATAACTTGGCAAATGTTCACTTGCCAAACTCATTGCAGTTTGGCTGTCGTTTGCACTAAAGACGACAAAACCCAATTTTTCTAGCGATTTTTGCAAAATCCGACAAAAAACCGCATCATCATCAATAATTAGCCAATTTGAATTTTCTGTCATAATTTCACCAAAGTAATGATAACACTTGTGCCTTGGGTTTGTTTTTGTATCATAATTTCACCACCCACGTTTTCTAGCACGGTTTTGGCAAACATTAAGCCAAGCCCCCAACCGTCTGAACTAATCAATGTTTGTTTATTCAATCGGTTTAATACTTCATCATCAATACCGTGTCCGTTATCAAAAATAGCGATTTTTGCCACGTTGTTTTGCTCTGTTAATTCAATGTCAATCCGCTTTGCTCCTGCTTGCACGGCATTATTAAAAACATTGATTAAAATAGCATAAAGCTGTTCTTCATCAATTTTTAATAAAAAATTATCAATTCTTGGTAAATTTACCACAATATGCGGATGCAAAAATTGCCAATCTTTCACCACTTTTAGCAAAAGCTCATGAATTTTTGTGCAAAATTGCTGATTATTTGGCTCAAAACTGCTATTTTGACTGGCTTTGATTTGATTTTTTAGCACGTCAAGCGATTGCCGACACGTCAAAATTTGACTTTTTAATAAAGCAATATCATCTTGCAATTCATCGTCTTCATCAAGTTCGTTTGCGATATTGTCGGTCAAAAGTTGCATAGACGCAATGGGCGTACTCATCTCGTGGGCGATGTTAGCGGCAAGACTACTCACCGCAAGCAGTTTTTGTTGTTGATGCAGGGTTTTTGTGGCTTGCTCTAGGGCGTTAAATGTGCGTTGCATGGCGTGTTTAAAATACAAGGTAACGCCTGTCATAATGAGCAATGCCACAATAAATACGCCAAACATACCCAAAAGGTGCAATTCGCCCATGGTCCCATGATGACCGTGCGAATGATTGGCAAACGGCTGATAAAAAAACCATAAAAGCGTATAAAGAACAACCGAAATTGCCGATAAATACACGCTTTGCCAAACCGATAACACAAGTACGCCCACGCCCACCACCGTCAAAAATAGCGTGATTAACGGATTACTCGCACCACCAGAAAAATACACAAATGACGACCAAGCCAATAAATCCACCACAAAACGCCCAAAACACGCCTTGCGTGCCAATACGCTGTCGCACGCCAAACGCCATGCCCACCACGCAAGCATAAACCGCCACCACCGCACACAAGGCAAAAAATTGCGTGTTGGCAATGTGCCAAATTTTGCTAAAAACAAGGGCAATTATCATCATAACAAGCCATGTGATACGGGCTATCCAAGGGATTTTTGGGACGATTTTAAGATGATTTAGCATGATTTTTTTAATTCATTCATTAACAAAAGTCAAGGGTGCGACAATTTGTCGCAGGGTAATTTTTTACACAAAGTATATAATAGTTACAAGGGGATTACAATCATTTGCCAATGTGATGGTTTTAAAGGTGAGCAGAAAAAAATGAATAACAACGTTTTAAAATTGCTGGTTGAATATGGGATTTTTTGGCGTGCTGATTTGCCTGAGCATTGTGGCGGTAACGATTGCCATTGAACGCACACGATTTTACAAACAAGTAAATATTCACGATTATAAAAGCCGAGCCAAATTGCAAAAACATTTAACACACCATTTAAACATCATTAGCACGATTGCCAGCAATGCCCCATATATCGGGCTGTTTGGCACGGTGCTTGGCATTATGCTTACCTTTGCTATGCTTGGACAAACAGGCGATATTGACGTAAAATCCATTATGACAGGGCTTGCCTTTGCCCTAAAAGCAACCGCCATTGGCATTGGTGTGGCAATTCCTTGTGTGTTTTTGAACAATTTTTTGACAAGAAAGGTCAAGGAAAAACTTGCCGATTTTGACGAGATGATGGGGAATTGACATGACGGACGATTTGGACGAATTTGGCGAAATTAACGTTGTACCACTCGTTGATGTCATGTTGGTGCTTTTGACCATTGTACTAACCACTGCAACTTTTGTGGTAAATGGCAAAATCCCTGTGGACTTGGCAAAATCTAGCACGGCAAGCCAAAACGTGCCAACGCCTTTGGTATTAACCCTAACAGCAGACGGCAAATTATACCTAAATGACAAGGTGATAATGAGCCTAAAAACTGCCTTGCAGGGGCTAGACAAATCAAGCACGATAGCCATTCGTGCAGACGGTAAAATCGCCCTTGAACACTTTGTGAGCCTATCCGATGACCTAAAAAATTTGGGCTTTAACAATGTGGTACTAGAAGTCAAACGGCAATAGGTAAAACTCATGGAAAACATACGTTTACAAGATTGGTTTTTGTCATTGCTATTTCATTTTTGTGTGGTGATTGTATTGGTTTTAATCGCTTTTTTTGGTAAAAATATCAATAAAAATCAAGTAATTAGCTTGCCAATTCGTTGGGTTGCGGTTGAGCAAAATAGTATTGTGAAAAATGATGAAACGGTTAAGCCCAATGAAATTGCAAAAAATGAAGAAATTGTAAAAACCGACAAACAACCAGACAAGCCACAATCGCCCATTAAAAACAATGTTGAAAAAAGTTTGGTAAAAGAAAACCCAATTCACAAACACCATGAGCCAAAAAGCAAACAAGTAGTCAGTCAAAAGCCAAAAACTTTTGACAAAAATTTAAAAAATACGCCAACAGATTTAACAAAACAAAATTTAGAAAATAAAAATTCGGAAAACTCAAGCAAAACCGCTGTGCCAACCACCGTTAGCCAAGCACAAGGAGAAAATCATGATAACCAAACACCGAAAAAGGCGATAACAAAAATTACCAATACACAAGTTGTAACCACCGAGCAAATAAGCCAAAACGCCACGCCACAAAAAATGGCAACGCCAAAACCGCAAGCAAGCAATGAAGACAATGGCACAAAAACTAACTTAGCCCAATGGCAAAGCCGTTTTATCGCAAGCGTGAATCAAAGCAAACGCTACCCAAAAACCGCTCGCAATGCAGGGATTCAAGGCAGTAGTTTGTTAAATGTGAATGCGTCATTGGGCGGTGTAAGCTGTCGGCTTAAGCGAAGCTCTGGCTTTGATGTGCTAGATAACGAAGCGATGAATGCGTGCCAAAAAGCCATTAGCAAAAATCCAATGCCTGATAACAGCACAAATTTTGATGTGTCGGTGGATTATGTTTTAAACCATTGATTTTTAAAGATTTTTAATATTTTTTTCAAAACAGGAGTATCTTATGTCAAATCGTTTTATCGCAAAACCTGTATTTCATTTAAGCCTTTTAACGCTTGCTATGTTGCAAGTATCACAAGCATTTGCCACGCCAAACGACCAAATTGCCCTTGATAGCAACAATGTCGCCCATGTGGTTGTAAACGACAGCTACAACGACCCAAGCACCGCCACTGCAAGTGCAAGCAATGTTTCACAAAAAGCACTCAATTTTGGCAAAAGCCAAAGTAGTGATACAACAACATTGCTTAGTAATGTTACAGGCATGAATGCCCAAACCGCAGGCGGTATCTCGGCTTTGCCTGTATTTCAAGGCATGGCAGACCACCGTTTAAAAATTTTGGTGGACGGTGTGGACAGTATTGCATCTTGCCCAAACAACATGAACTCACCATTATCTTACGCACCGCCTACCGCCATTGAAAAATTAAAAGTTTATACAGGCGTAACCCCTGCAAGCGTGTCTGGTAATAGCGTTGGTGCGACTATTGTGGTAGAAACCGCTCGCCCAAAATTTGCCAAACCACGCCAAAATACAGTTTTGCAAAATCAAGATTTACAAAATTCTGTTTTGCAAAATAATGAACAATTTTCTGATACGACAATTATTTTAGATGACGACAAAACCGCTCAACAGATTGACACGGTGATTTTAGACAATGCTAACACCGAGCCAAAACGCTTTCACATTGGCAAACAAACGCTTGAAACGTCAGGCGAAATTGGGGCGTTTTATCGTAGCAATGGCAATCAACATGGGGCAAATGTTAGCCTTAGCACCACAAGCGAAAACGTAAGTTTAACCTACAAAGCCAACTACGCCAAAAGCGACAACTACAAGGCAGGGGGCGATTTTAAAAACTATACAGAAACAGGCAATGTGGGACAACAGCTTGATAAAGATGAAGTCGGTTCAACTGCTTTTGAAAACATGAATCAATCGCTAGATTTAGCGTATTTAACAGGCAACCATCTGTGGCAATTTGGCTATAATTGGCAAAACGTCCCCAATGAACTGTACCCAAATCAACGCATGGATATGCTAGACAACCGCCTAAATCGCTACAATTTACGCTATACAGGCGAGCTGGATTTTGGCACGCTAGAAGCCCAAGCCTATCATGAAAATGTCAAGCACGGCATGGATTTTGGCAGTGACAAACGTTATTGGTACGGCATGCAAAGCATGGTAATGGGAACAAATGGCTTTATTGGTAAGCCTTGCCCAAGCATATCTGGGACTTGTGCCTTTGGTATGCCTATGCTAACCGAGAGTAAAACCAACGGACTAAACATTAAGCTCTCTCGTGAATTAAACGACACTACCAACATTCGCACAGGCGTGGAATACCAAGATTATACGCTTGATGATTACTGGCCTGTGTCTGGCAGTATGATGTATCCTAATGTGTTTGTTAATATTAACAATGGCAAGCGTGAAAAAGTAAGCGTTTTTGGCGAATGGGAGAAAGCAATTAGCCCAACATGGACAAGCCAAATTGGCGTGCGTTATGAAAACCTAAAAACCAATGCCGACAAGGTGCAAGGCTATAATAATGATGCGACTTCCACGATGGCTATGGTCAAGCAACAAGTGCGTGATAGCAACCACTTTAACGCACAAGATTTATCAAAAACCGACCACAACTGGAATGCAAGCATCATCAACCGCTTTGCACTAAAACCACAAAGCAGTCTTGAACTTGGACTTAGCCACCAAGAACGTAGCCCAAGCCTATACGAACGCTATACTTGGTCTACATCACCCATGATGGCAACCATGAACAACACCGCAGGCGATGGTAACGGCTATGTGGGCGATGTTAATTTAAAACCAGAATCAGCAAATAAAATCGCTTTAACCTTTAACTACCAAGCCAAAGACGATAAATATGGCGTAACGCTCACGCCGTATTTTAGCCAAATTGACAACTACATTGATGCCGTGCAAATCAACCCAATGAACGGACAAGCTAAGTCTAACGAAGCGGGCAAATACAACGTGTTACGCTACACCAACCAAGACGCTCGCATTTATGGCGTAGATGTGTCCGCTCGTGCCAAACTTGGCGAAAACCGCTTAGGGGCGTTTGGCATTACAGGCTCATTAAACTACACCAAAGGCACAAATACCCAGACCGACAGTCCGCTGTATAACATCATGCCGTTAAATGGTAAAGTCGCCCTAACGCATGAAAAAAACGGCTGGAACAACAAACTTGAATGGGTGGGCGTAACTGCCAAAGATGATGTATCTGTACCACGAAACGAAATCAAAACCGCAGGTTATGGCTTGTTAAACTTAAGTAGTGGTTATGATTTTAATGACAACCTAAATGTAACGGTTGGCATTGATAACGTGCTTGATAAAAAATACGCCTTACCTCTAGGTGGTGCGTATATGGGGCAAGGTCGCACCATGTCTATGAATGACGAGCTTGGCAATGGCTTATCAAACTACGGCACGCCTGTGTATGGGGCTGGGCGTTCAGTATTTGCCAGCGTTAATTATAAGTTTTGATTGATAGACTATTTAAGAAAACCCATGAAAAACACTTTTTTTTGTGGGTTTTTAATCAAATTTGAATTTATAAAAAGTTAAGGAAAAAAATGATAGGTTTTATCAAAGGTCAAGTTGAACACTTATTCACCCCAACCGCCATCATCATGACCGCAAGTGGCGTGGGCTATGAAATTGAATTACCGCTAAACGCTTTTTGTCAATTACAACTTAACCAACCAATTGGACTGTGGACGCATTTGGTCGTGCGAGAAGACGCACATTTGTTGTTTGGTTTTTTAACACCACACGACAAAGAACTGTTTCGCCAACTGTTAAAAATCAATGGCGTGGGGGCAAAAATGGCACTTGCCATCATGTCCACTTTAACTTTAGATGAGTTAAAACACTATGTCCAAACCAACAACGAAACCGCCCTTACTCGCATACCGGGCGTGGGTAAAAAAACCGCTCAACGCTTAATCATAGAACTTGCCGATAAACTCAAAAATTTGGGCGGTGAGAATGTCATTCATCAACAATCATTGATGAATGAAATGCAAAATGACACCAATCAAAATAATGAAATGTACATTATTGCTGAGGTGGAAGCAGGGTTGATGGCGTTGGGGTATAAAGAAAAAGAAGCCCAATTGGCGATAAAAACCGCAAAATCTCAACTTGACGACACAATGACTACTCAAAACTTATTAAAATTAGCGTTGAAAAGTTTGGCGTGATTTTTCGTAAATGATTGATAAATAAAAAAAGGCGTATTCAATACGCCCTTTTTACAAGATGGATTTAAAAAATGGTTTTGTTTAATTTACCTTTGTCAAATTCATTTCCATTTTTTTGCCGTCATTGGTTTGCACCATTTTGACAGGCAAATAATCCAAACTTGGGGCAAGCCAAAAACTGGTCTGACGGCTTTTATCATCATGCACACGGTCAATTTTTACTACATCATACGTCCCAGCTGGCACGGTGATTTTTGTCGTGGCAGACTTGGTAAAGGTGACATTGTCCACCTTGTCACGCTCCGCCATCGGGTAGCTACCACGGAATTTGCCCACCTTTAGGTCTTCACGAATCTGCATTTCAAGGCTCAAATCATCATACGCCGTCTTTGGCATACTCACGGTTTTGCTCGTGCCTTTGTAAGTGCTGACGTACTGTTTTTTGGCATTGTTAAAACTTAACGAAGACGTCCGCCCCACGCCCAAAATTTTGTACTGTGTGGCACTTTTGATAGGGGTAATGTTGCCATTGCTTTCGCTAAAAGTCGCTGACTGGCTAGCAGTTGCCAACTTGCTCACATTGGCGTTTATATTGTATTGCCATTGATTGCCGTTTTGCTTGAGCGTGCGAGTTGCCGTGCCGTTGTACTTGCCTTCAATGCTAAAATTATACGTTGCCGAAGACGGCGAAACTGTCGCAACAGCAGGCACAGCGATTACGCTCATGGTTAAAATGGAAACTTTAAATAAATCTGTTAATCTCATCACAATGACCTTAAAAAATGAATATGTGAATAAATTAAGGCGTTTTGCTAAAAATTACAAGTCAAAAACCATCACTTTGGCAAAATGTAACAAAATATGAAACTTGTGCAAAACAAGCGTGTGAAAACTTACCTTTTGACAAAATTTTAAAAAAAATCACTTTTTTTTCTTGAACAAACTTGAACAAAATACCACCTATCCCCATTTTTAGCAATAACGCAAATTTGATAACGGCTTTTGCCGATTTTATCAAATTATTTTTAATTTTTTTTAATAAACTTTTAAAATCATGGAGTAAAAAATGGCAATTCGTCCTTTACACGACCGTATCGTTGTTCGCCGTTCAGAAGAAGAACAAAAAACCGCAGGTGGCTTACTACTTGCAGGTAACGCCCAAGAAAAACCGCAACAAGGCGAAGTTATCGCTGTGGGTAACGGTCAAATTACCGACAATGGCGTGCGTCCGCTTGATGTAAAAGTTGGCGACAAAGTGTTGTTCGGTCAATACGCTGGTTCAACCGTAAAAATTGACGGTGAAGAATTATTAATCATGCGTGAAAGCGATGTATTAGGTGTAATTTCTTAAATCGCTATTTAATTTTATAAATTTATTTAAAAATAAAAATTGGAGAAATTCTCATGGCAAAAGACGTAAAATTTGGCATTGACGCTCGTTCAAAAATGATTGACGGCGTAAACGTATTGGCAAATGCTGTTAAAGTTACCCTAGGCCCTAAAGGTCGCAACGTGGTAATTGATAAATCATTTGGTGCTCCAACGATTACCAAAGATGGTGTTTCAGTCGCTAAAGAAATCGAATTAGAAGACAAATTTGAAAATATGGGTGCTCAGCTCGTTCGTGAAGTCGCTAGCAAAACCAATGACGTAGCAGGTGACGGTACAACCACAGCGACCGTTTTGGCACAAGCGATTTTGCAAGAAGGCATGAAATCAGTCGCTGCTGGCATGAACCCAATGGACTTAAAACGTGGTATTGACAAAGGCGTGCGTGCGGTTGTAGAAAAATCCACGCCATTCAACTCCAGCCAACGATAGCAAAGCTATTGCACAAGTTGGCTCTATCTCTGCCAACTCTGACCAAACCATTGGCGACTTAATCGCCCAAGCGATGGAAAAAGTCGGCAAAGAAGGCGTAATTACCGTTGAAGAAGGTTCAGGCTTTGAAGACACCTTAGAAGTGGTCGAAGGTATGCAGTTTGACCGTGGTTATATCAGCCCATACTTTGCCAACAAAGCAGACACTTTAACCGCTGAACTTGATAACCCAATGATTTTGCTTGTAGACAAAAAAATCAGCAATATTCGTGAGTTAATCCCACTCCTAGAAAACGTAATGAAAGCTGGCAAACCTTTGTTAATCATTGCTGAAGACGTAGAAAATGAAGCATTGGCAACCTTGGTTGTCAATAATATGCGTGGTGGCTTAAAAGTATGTGCGGTGAAAGCCCCCGGATTTGGTGACCGCCGTAAAGCCATGTTGCAAGACATTGCGATTTTGACAGGTGCGACTGTGGTTTCTGAAGAAGTTGGCATGAGCTTAGAAACCGCTGATTTGAGCGTGTTGGGTACTGCCAAAAAAGTTACCGTTGGCAAAGAAAATACCGTGATTGTCGATGGTGCTGGTTCTACCGAACAAATCGCTGACCGTGTTGCATCAATTCGCCGTCAAGTAGAAGAATCAACATCTGACTACGACAAAGAAAAACTACAAGAACGCATTGCAAAATTGGCAGGCGGTGTTGCGGTGATTAAAGTCGGCGCAGCAACTGAAGTAGAAATGAAAGAGAAAAAAGCCCGGCGTGGAAGATGCGTTACACGCAACTCGTGCAGCGGTAGAAGAAGGCGTGGTTGCCGGCGGTGGTGTTGCGTTAATTCGCGCAGCCAGCAAAGTTGCTGATTTACGTGGCGACAAC
>CAKMOY010000082.1 GCA_927911235.1 uncultured Moraxella sp. | reverse complement strand
CAAAAAATCAAAAAAAGGTGAGCCAAACCCACCTTAAAATATTAATATTTTTTAACAAATATTTTAACATTAATTAAAAACCACCGTTTTATTACCTGTTACAATCACACGATTTTCAATATGCCAACGCACCGCACGAGTTAGCACGCTTCGCTCAATATCTTGTCCAATCGCACGCAATTCAACCACATTTTGACGATGCGTTACACGATGCACATCTTGCTCAATAATCGGACCTTGGTCAAGCTCTGCCGTTACATAGTGAGCAGTCGCACCAATCAGTTTTACCCCTTTATCATAGGCTTGGCGATACGGGTCTGCCCCCACAAACGCAGGTAAAAATGAATGGTGAATGTTAATCACTTTCATTTCCCAACGGCTGACAAATTCAGGCGATAAAATCTGCATATAACGAGCCAACACCAACAAATCACAATCAGCCATTAACGCATGAATTTGGGCTTCGGCTTCTGCTTTATTGGCTTTGGTAACAGGCACATGATGAAATGGCACGCCAAAATTCTCAACCGCTTGACGTAAGTCATCATGATTACTCACCACGCACGCAATATCGCAATTCATCTGACCTTGTTGCCAACGCCACAAAATATCAAGCAAGGCATGATCATATTTTGACACCAAAATCCCTACTTTTTTGCGTTTGGCATTGTCAAAAAGTTGCCATTGCATTTGATAAGTTTTGGCAACGGTATGCGAAAAACTTTCTTCTAAATTGTCAAAAACATTTGGCAAATCATCAACAGCAAATTCCACACGCATAAAATATTGACCGCCTTCAGGCTCGGTAGAATACTGGTCAAGCGTAACGATATTCGCACCATAACGGTACAAAAATTCGGAAACAGCTTGGACGATACCTGCTCGGTCTTGGCATTTAATCAGTAAAGTTGCGGTACATGGATTTTTCATAATTTTCTCTTTTTGTCAATTTATAAAATAGTTGTTTTAAAATAAAGCTCAATATTTTACGTTTTTTTAACAAGAAATAAATGTTACTTTTTGTTAAAAAAATATTTTTTATCAAATTCAAATACTTTTGATAAACCCAGCAGTCAATTTTTATCTTTTAAAATCAATATTTTTGTGCTATTTTAACGCTATTTTCATATTTGAAAAGGACTTTTTATGACGAAGGCTATTCATACATTAACAGATATCAAAATTCCCACCCAAAATCATGCGACTTTGATGGCAAGCATTTTTACGCCCAATACGCCTATCAAGTCGGCCGTGATGATAACTCCTGCAACGGGGGATTAAATGCCAATTTTACCAAAATTTTGCTGAGTTTTTAGCGAAAAATGGTTATGCCGTTATCACTTTTGACAATGAAGGGATTGGCGATTCTTTAGATAATGTTGCCAATCAATGGCGTGAATGGTGCAATGGTCAAGGTTATATCAAAACCGCTTTTGGCAAAACCGTTCAAACGCATTATTATGATGATGTTCGCTTGCCTGCCATGTGGCTAAACGCCCTAGATGACGACATTGCCAATGATAAAAATGTGGCGGATATGCTAAGCGTATTTCCCAATATGCAAGCGACCACCAAAACCTTAATTCCCCAAGATTACAGCTTGTCGCATATCGGGCATATGAAATTTTTTAGCCGAAAATCGGAAGTACTTTGGCAATTGGCGGTGGATTGGTTAGAAAACATGCATGATTTATTAAAATACCGTTAAAGTTTTTGATGATGAAACGGCTTGCTATTGGATAAAGCAATTATTTTTTAATACCACGCACGCCTTGCCTATTCGCTTGGTCGGCGTTACTTTTTCCAATTTTAGCGAATTAAACCAAGACAACAACCAATTAACACTATTTGAATAATTTTTAAATATTAAACCATAGGAAAAATATGAAAAAACCACTTGATTATTCGTTATACCTTGTTACCGACCAACATTGTTTATCAAAAAACTTTGCCAACAACCTTGAAAAAGCGGTAGAACAAGCGATTTTAGGCGGTGTCAAAATCGTACAACTGCGTGAAAAAACCGCCAACTCTCGCACATTCTTTGACCAAGCCGAACGGATTTTGGCAATTTGCCGACAGCACAACGTGCCACTACTTATCAATGACAGGATGGATATTGCGTTGGCGGTGGGGGCTGATGGCGTGCATTTGGGGCAAAGCGACTTGCCTGCCGATGTCGCAAGACAGCTATTGGGCGATGATAAAATCATTGGCGTGTCGGCTCGCACAGTCACCCAAGCCCAAAAAGCCAAGCAAGATGGGGCGGATTATCTAGGCATTGGGGCGGTTTTTGGAACAACAACCAAAGATGATGCCAAAGTAATTGATTTGGCAACCATCAAACAAATCAATCAAGCAGTAGATTTACCCATTATTTTAATCGGTGGTATTAATAATCAAAACTTATCAATGCTAAAAGAAAATATTGATAAAAATCAGCTTAAAATTTCAGGTTTTGCGGTGGTTTCAGCGATTTTACAGCAAGATGATATTTATCAAGCCAGCAAAAATTTATTGTTAAAAATTTCTACATAAAAGATTTTATCTTTATTTTAACAAAGATTGTCCAAAAGTATTGGTAAAAAATAGTCCACTTGAACTAAAATAACTGTTATCAAATATTTTTTTCAATTTTTTTATCATAGGGTAATCATAGGGTAAATGTATGCTATCTCATTTTTGTGTAGAACCTTTGTCACTGGCAGTTTTGGCAAGCCTAACTTTAACAGCGTGTAGCAATTCTTCATCGGTTGACTCATCTAGCACAAACGCCATCAACACCCCAATTGGCACAACAGAGACAAGCAATCCCGTTACGCCTACACCAACTACACGTGGTCTTTATGGGTAGTAACTGGACAAGCGGTGGTGTCGCCCAAGCCGTTGGCAAAGGCATGGGAATATATGCCAGCGGTTGCCAAAGAAATTGCCACAAGTGAAGATTGGGAAACGATTACCGTTACCATTCCACAAAATTCTGGCGTTACTTTAATCGGACGAGCGAGCATTCCAAGTAAACCTGTTGAAATTCAAGTCGTTGCCGATGACGCTAATGCCAATGCGAATTTGCGAGTGCAAACCAGTCATTTACGTGCAGTTGGCAATCCTTTTGACGGTTATTCTCGCCCACGCCGTCCAAACAGTTATACAATTCCGCTAGACAAACAAAATACAACCGTGTTTAACAGTCCGTTTGGCGGACCTTTGATGTTAAACTTTAGTAACGCTGTGCCACATTCTACCGTTACTTTACGCATTAAAGGCTCAGCAAAATACGCCCATTATGACTTTAGCCAACCGATTACTGACGCTCAAATTAACGAAGCCAGCACCGCCTTACAAAGTCAAAAATTTGGTTGGAATACGTTTAAATTTACAGGGGCGGAAATCCAACAAATCACAGGTTACGCCATTAATTCCGTTGGCAATGCCAATCCACGAGATTATATTGACAATATCAAATCGGTGGTTTTTGACAGCAATCATATCGCCAATGGCTACAACAATATGCCACTTGCCGACAGTAGCAAACAATACTGTAATGCGAAAGACTGGGATTGTACAGGCGACATTCATCAACCGCCAAGCATACAACATTTTATCGGTTGGATAGCAGCTTGTGGCTTTTTATGTTCGGACAATCCATCGGACGCTTATACAGGCATTGATAGCGTTTGGGGTTGGGTGCATGAATTGGGGCATAACACCGTGCAAAATGTGCTCAATTTAACCTTTAAAAGCTCGGAAACAGGCAAAACTATCGGCTGTGCAGTTGAATGTGATAACAACCATTTGGCAGGCTTGAGTATGTTACGCAAATATGCGTTGTACGGCAGTGATAACAATACGGATAACTTTGCTCATTGGCTAATTTATGAGCAAATTAACAACGCCCGTGCGACCAACACCACAGATGAAGCCTTACGCAAAGTTGTAGAAAAAAATATCTGGAATGGCGATGGCTATGCCAATAATAACGGAAAACGTGCGTTCGCCATGCAACAAGCCTTTACCTACACACGACTTGTGTTAAACGAAACACAACCAAGCGTAAACGGCACATTTGAATATTTTAGACTATTAAACATCGGTAGCCGTCTGGTCGGTAAAATGGATATTGCCAAAGCCACCGCCGAAGAAAAAGCCAAATACGGTCTAGGGGCATATACCGACAGAAGCTATACCAACCCTGAACTTAACTATATGCTAACCTCAAAAATCATCGGCTATGACATGAAAAACGTGTATCAAATGTACGGCTTGCCAATCTCGGATAAGGCTCGTCAATCGGTCGCTATGTTAAACTTACCAACAGCACCGCTGAATTTTTATGCCATTCCAAGAAATCGTGCCAATCATTTAAGTGAAGGCAAATGGGTGGGTAACTTACCTGTTACAGGTGCTTTGCCTGTCTATCCTTTTTAATCCTGTTTAAATACATTAAAAATCGTTGTATCATTGCACAGCGATTTTTTTTACCAAATTCACCAATATAATTCAACTTTTATTGATACATACCTCGCCCATCAATTTTATGCAATTTTAAAAAATACAACCCTGACAAAATCGTCATCAATCCCAAAATCACAAACGCCATGCTAAACGCCTGTTGTGTCTGTGCCAAACTTGCCCTTGCAGGTGTCAGCATATGTAACAACATCGCCGACAAACCAATGCCAAAGCTCATCGCAAGCTGTTGATTGACCGATAACAAACTATTTCCGCTACTCGTCTGTTCTCGGCGTAATTTTGCAATGCTGATACTATTCATCGCACTAAACTGAAGCGAATTGCACGCCCCCATAAACGCCAGCAACGGCACAGCACTCATACCAAGCCTTGTCAAAAGATTGCCAAAAATCCCCACTCTAAAGGTGCGAATCCAAAACAAATCCAAGCCAAACAAGGGTTTTTGCCCATTACGGCTTTCTACATATTTGGCATGCAGATAATAGCCCACCAACAAAATCACTGCAACGACCGCCACCAGTAGCGTAAAAACGATAGAACTTGGATTATTCACATCGATATTATTGGCAAATTCTAAAGCAAAAGTAAAACTTGCCATAGAACCGCCAAACAACAAAAACCCCCAACAAAATCCATATTGGCGTTTTTTTCAACATAATTTGGCATTAATTGATAGCCCGCCCACAAGCCTATCACCCCAATCGGCACACTTATCAAAAAAAATCCAATGCCAGCTTGCCAATTCCACCAAATAACCACCGACCAAAGTCCCAATCACAGGACCAATCAACGCAGGCATGACCGCATAATTCATGATGGATAACATCTGCTCTCTAGGATAGCTTTTAATCAGCGTCAGCTTTGCCACAGGCATCATCAACGCACCGCCAAGCCCTTTCACCACACGAGAAAAAATCAAACTGTTTAACGTAGGCGACAACGCACACATCAAAGACCCCAACGTAAAAATAGATACCGCCACCATAAAAGTCGTCTTTGTGCCATATTTATCGGCAATAAAACCGCTAATCGGCGTAAAAATCGCCAAGGTCAGCGTATAACTAATCACCGCCCACTGCATAGACAACACAGCCTGATGTAAATCCTTTGCCATCGCAGGCAAGGCGGTGTTTAAAATCGTGGCATCTAAAATCTGCATAAACAACACAATCGCCACAATAATCGGCAAATATTTTTTTTGGGTTTCGGTCAAATTGGGTAAAGTTGGGTTTTGATTTGGCATATCTTATTGTTCATCACTTTTTTGTAAATTATCCGATTGATGGTTGTGCAAATGATAACCACAATTTGGACAAAAATTTGACTGCTTTTTGTACACCAAATCCACCTTAATATCTTCAATCACCATCAACGCTTGTTCTTCAGTCAATCCCAATTCTTTGCGGATTTTTTCAATATTATGATTTTCTTCATTTAAATCAAGCTGTCTATCCATAATCATATTTTTTAGCAAATCTTCACTATTCTTTTTACGAAGTTCAAGCTCGGTTGCCAACCCTGATGCCAAAATACCTGCAGGCAATGCCGCCAGACCCACGCCCAAAATCGTAATCATCGCCCCCAAAAACTTGCCTATCATCGTAACAGGTGTTACATCACCATAACCCACCGTTGTCAACGTTACCACCGCCCACCACATCGCTTTTGGAATAGATTCAAACTCTTCTGGCTGGGCTTTGTTTTCCACCGCATAAATGCCGCTTGCCGCCAAAATGATTAAAATCAACAAGATAAAAATCACCGCTTTGAATGATTCTTTTTCTCGTTTTATCACATTTAACAAAATGCGTAATGCCAAGAAATAGCGAGTCAGTTTAAATAATCTTAACAATCGTAACACAATTAACAAACGCAAATTCATTGGCACAAAAAAGTTCAAATACGCAGGAAAAATCGCCACAAAATCAATCAACGAACCTGTGCTAAATAGCCATTCTTTGCGGTTTTGCCAAGCCGTTTTGCTATCGTCAATTTCGGCAATCACCCCAAAAACGAGTGAAATATTCCACCGTAAAAACCACCAACGAAAAATTTTTCAAAAAAAATCAAAAAAAAGTCTGGTATTCACGATAAATTTCATTCACCGATGACAAAATCACCGCTAACACATTTAACAAAATCAAAAATATCAAAAAATATTCGCTCATACGACCTGTTTTGCTGTCGTCATCATCATTTTGTAAAATATTGTAAAGTCGTTTGCGGATTGCGGTAGTGGTAAAACTTTGTTTAGTCATATTAGGCAATGTCGTTAAAAGAATATGATTTAGGGCTGTAAAAATCGAGTGATTTTCACCCCCACACTGTTAGCTTCTTTAATCGCCGTGGGCTTATGAATGCTAATGGTTACTTTTTCTGGGCGAAATTCGGTCAAAATCATATCGACGACCAACTGTGCCAATCGCTCCAACAAAGCGACTTTATTGGACATACTCACCTGTGCCACTCGCTCGCACACGCTTTTATAATTAATTGCATCGTTGATATCGTCAGTTTGAGAGGCTTTGTATTGACAACCAATCATTTCAATGTCAAAAATCAATGGCTGAGTGATTTTTTGTTCCCATTCGTATACGCCAATCACCGCATCAACTTTTAAGCCTTTGATAAAAACCGTATCGGTTGACGTACCTGTTAAGGTGTGGTGATTGGTTGGGCTATGTGTTGTTTGATTAGGGTTATTTGAGTTATTCATAGTATTTCCAATGCTAAAAGGGCTATTTTAACAAAAAACATGGGCAAACCCAACGTTGACACCCATTTATTTACGATGTTTAATCAAATCATAACTAAAAAAGATAAGCCCTACCCAAATAAAGCCAAACGTTACCAATTTACTCATATTAAACGGCTCATTGTACAAAAATATCGCCATAAAAAAGATGATAGACGGCGTTAAATAATTCATAAAACTTAGCAGACTAAAGGCGACCATTTTGGTGGCTTTGTTAAACAAAAGTAAAGGAATTAGCGTAATCGGGCCAGCAAGCATTAATAAAAAAATGTTTGATGAAAGCCAAAAATCAAGGCTAGAACTTGCCACATCTGCTTGCATAAACCAAAAAATCATAATCGGTACAAGCAAAGTCGTTTCAATAAACATGGCAGATAACGCATCAAGCGGTGTGTGGCGGTGCATCATGCCATACACCGAAAACGAACTTGCGAGCAGTAGCGATACATAAGGCAATTTGCCGAGCATAACAAGCTGAATCAACACACCAACAACAGCCAAACCAACGGCAAGCCATTGCAACGGACGCAGTTTTTCTTTTAACACCACAAGCGATAGCAACACGCCCATTAATGGCCCGATAAAATAACCAAGACTGGCTTCCAAAATCTGATTGTGATTGACCGCCCAAACATAAGTCAACCAATTTATCGCGATAATTGTGCCTGAGATTAGCGTAAAAAATAACCAACGGGGATTTTGTTTTAATACCGTGATAAATTGCCAACGTTTTGTGATGATTAATACCAGTAAAATCGCAACAAACGTCCAGACGATACGATGACCGATGATTTCAACGGCATCGTAGTCTTTTAGCAGTTTAAAGTAAATAGGGAAAAATCCCCAAATTAAAAAGGCGGATAAGGCGGTGGCAATGCCTTTTGGGGTCGTGGTGATTGGGTTGTTTGACATTTTTGGGTTAATTCATCATTACGGTTAGATTAGGGTATTGTACAATTTTCTCATCACTGGTTATCAGACAAAAATTTTCTGTCATTGCTTGAGCAATTAACATACGGTCAAATGGGTCTTTGTGAATAAAAGGCAATTTCTCTATTATCGGAGCATAACGAGCAGTTACCGCCAATTCCAAAAAACCATTGGCTAGCAATAATGATTTTAATTTGGTAACATCATATTGAAAATTAGATTTGCCTAAACTATTTTTTAAAGCAATTTCCCATAAGTTGATTGAACTAAAATAAATTTGATTATCAATATTTTCTAAAATATCAATAACTTCTGTGGATAATTTGTTCGGTTCACGAGCAACCCATAAAACAATATGGGTATCAAGTAAATAGCTCATTGATTAAACCCATCATCTTTATAAATAGTTTCATCAAACATCATTTGAATTTCATCATCACCCCAATGAATATCATCAGGCACAACACCTTCGCCTTGCATAAAACCGAGTTTACGTTTATTAACAAACATTTGCTTAGTTTTTGGCAAAAACAACCCAATTTCCACGCCCATTTTTTTAACTGAAACTTGCTCTCCTTTTAGCATGGCGTTAGTTACAGCTTGCCAATTTATCAACTCTGTACTTGTTGCAGAAATATCAATGGTTAGCATATTTTTTCCTTAAATTTCACCCACCACATCAACATTCAATCCCGCCCCATTAACAAGCCCTGCAAAGTTCGGAAAGCTGGTATTGACCGTTTCTGTGCCGTGAATGGTAATAGTATCGCTCGCTCGCAAACTTGCCACCGTAAAGCTCATGGCAATGCGGTGGTCATGATGACATTCAATCTCACCACCACCAAACACATTATCCACATCGCCTTTGCCGATAATCTCAATGCCATCATCTAGCACGGTGCAATCCACGCCAAGCACTTTTAAGCCGTCCGCCATGACTTGTATGCGGTCGGATTCTTTAACACGCAGTTCTTCTGCTCCATGTAGAACCGTTTTGCCTGTGGCACAAGCGCTTGCCACAAACAGCACAGGAAACTCATCAATGGCAAGCGGTACAAGGTGCTCTGGAATTTCAATGCCCTTTAATTTTGACGATTTAACAATAATATCCGCCACAGGCTCACCGCCTACGATCGTTTCATTGGCAAGCGTAATGTCCGCCCCCATGAGTTTTAAAATGTCAATCACGCCTGTGCGAGTGGGGTTAATGCCAACTTTGCTCAAGGTTACATCGCCGTCTTTGGCAATGGCTGCCGCCACCATAAAAAACGCCGCACTTGAGATGTCCGCAGGCACAGCAATGTCGCAAGCGGTCAGCTCACCACCACCTATTACACTAATTTCATTGCCGTTTTTTTCAACCTTATATCCAAATGCCGTCAGCATACGCTCGGTATGGTCTCTGGTTACTTCAGGCTCGGTAACGGTAGTTTTGCCATTTGCCCACAGCCCTGCAATTAGCAGACAAGATTTGACTTGTGCTGATGCCATGGGCATATTGTAAGTAATGCCCTGCAACGGCTGATTGCCTGTAATGCTCACAGGGGGCGTGCCTTTTTCGCCTGTGGTTTGCACTTTTGCTCCCATTTCACGCAGTGGCTTGGCAACTCGCTCCATCGGACGTTTTGACAAGCTTGGGTCGCCAATCATCACGCTATCAAAGCCTTGTGCAGACAAAATCCCTGCAAGCAGTCGCATACTTGTGCCAGAATTGCCCATGTCAAGCGGTTTTGTTGGGGCTTTTAAGCCGTTCATGCCCACACCATGAATGACCACCTTATCGCCATTTCGCTCAATGTTTACGCCCATATCACGAAAGGCTTGCAAGGTGGATAAAGCATCTTCCCCTTCCAAAAAGCCTGTAACGGTGGTAACACCTTTGGCAAGCGAGCCAAACATGATAGAGCGGTGCGAAATGGATTTATCCCCTGCTACCGTGTGCGTGCCTGTGAATTTGTGAGCAGGTTTGATGATGTAAGTTTGTTTCATGGTGTTGTCCGTTTGGGTTGATTTATTTTGGTTTAACATATGTCCAAAATGAC
>CAKMOY010000081.1 GCA_927911235.1 uncultured Moraxella sp. | reverse complement strand
CTTTATTAAACCAAACAGTCTTGTTAAAAAATATTAACAATCATGCTGATATTTTGGTAAAATTAAATGAAAAACTGTGGCAGGCTGGCGTGTTGCCGTATTATTTGCACGTTTTGGACAAGGTGGCAGGGGCGAGCCATTTTTATATTGATGATGATGAAGCGGTCAATATTTATTGGCAATTGTTGGCAAAATGTTCGGGATATCTTGTGCCAAAATTGGTGCGTGAAATGCCTGATAAACCGTTTAAAACGCCGATTGATTTGTATTGATTTACTACAGATTTGCTACTCATTGTAACTAATTGATATCTAACATGATTTATTTTGTTGCAAATTTTGTTAGAAATTTATCAATTTTTATGTTATTTTGTTAAACAATCTTTTGGTGATAATCTGATTGTTACAATTTTTTAACCGATATTTTTTTAACAGGTATTGTTATGATAAATGATAAAGCTTTGAGTGATTTTTGTCAAAAAACGCTTTGATTGCATTGAGCGATGTGGAATTGGCGATTGGAAAAAATGGTGAAAAGTTGACCAATTGGCAACTGCGATTCAATCAGCTTGCCCCTACCGAAATGTACGTACAGTATCACACGCTAGTAACGCAACTGATGCAAGCGAATATGAGCGAGTCAAAACGCCTCAAGTTGTTTGAGCATATTAACAAAATTAACGAACGATTGTTGGCAGGATTGCACCATATTTATAAAAATCAGTCTGGATTGTTAGATGAGCATCAACAGCAAGCCTTGGACATGGTGATTTCGGTGCATTATGTTGGGGTGATGTTTTATTACAGTGTGTGGCAACGTGTGGCAAACAATCCGCAATTGGCAGAAAAAAAAGGTCTAGGTGCGATGTTTGGGCTAGGCAATGCCACAAAATCGCATGATGAGCTGGTACAGCAGTGTCTGTATGGTATGATGAGCTTGTTACGTCAAGCCTTGTTTGAAAAGCAAATCGGCTATCGTACGGATACGCAAGTGATTTGGCATTGGCTGAATGCGTGCTATCATTTTATGTTGGCAAATGGTTGGCAAAATGTGGCAATTCATTTGCCGTTATTTGGACAAACAGGTCTGAGCCAAGGCAAGCCTTTAACCCTAGAAAACATTTATCATCAGTGCCTGTTTAGCGAGATTATTAATCCGTATGCTTGTCGCCGTCCTGATATGATAATGTGGCAAAAATTTAGCAATGACGGCTTAAAGACGTTGATGGTGTCACAAGATTTATTAGAAAAACCGTATCTGTTTATCAACTTAAAATCCAATGAACCACCAAAATTACATCATGCGGATTTGGCATTTAATCCTTTTGCCAAAGACAGCGACTGTCTATTTTTGGGTGTGTCAAAGCTTGTACCTTTGCTTCAAAAAATGATTACAAAAGGGCAAAACAGCGATGATATGAATGACAAGATTTATGAGCGTTTTGCAAAAATCATGTTAGAAAATCTGAAAAAAAATCTCACCCAACCAGAAAGCCTAACAAAAACCAATGCAAAATGCCAAACAGTTATCGGATTTTATCATATCCATTATATGCTTGCGAACAAAGCCAGTCTGGGTAATCTGATTCAAGCCCATGAATTACCAGAACGTTTACGCCCAAAATCGCAAAATAACACGCAATTGAACAAATCCACGGTGGTGAATGTGGTAGAAAAAAATCACCATCAGTTGCATTTGATGAGCCATTATGCCTATACGCAAACCATGAACGTGCAAAACGGTGCGACACATCGCAATGCCGAATTGAACGCTTTGAGTTATCTACAAGTTGGCTCTATGGTCGGCATTCGCATGATGGACGATGCGAACAAAACTTGGCTATTGGGGCGTATTGATAACATTGCCCAAACGCCGATTAAATCAACAAAATTTGAAAGTGGTGAGCCAGTTGAGCTAAGCATTGACTCTCATGTGAAACTGTTTGGCAAAGGCATGGTGCCTTGTGGCGTAAGGCTGTATCACAGTGGTACACGCCCACAGCACTTTGTCCCTGCGTTAATGATTCCCAAAAATGCCGAATTTAACCGTGAAAAAACCACGATTATGATCGCACGTCTTGGTTATCAAGTAGATGAAAAATTGATTATGCGAATTGACAACAAAGAAGTCAACATTCGTTTAACCGAACTGTTAAACATGACCGATGATGTGGAAGAATATGCATTTGTTCGTGTACAATAATCTAAAAAAACCACCTTTTAACCAATTTTACCAAAATAAGTTATGCAAAAAGCCTAATTGCTTTATAATTAGGCTTTTATTTTGTTTTTATTACAAAATTTGGGACAATGTTATGAAACAACCAAATCGTTTGAATTTGTTAGTGATTGATGACAATCAGCTGTATGCCGAGCAGTTGGTAGATGTGTTGCAGGATAATTATTATAAAAAAGTGAATTTGGGCTTTTTGGACGACAAAGAAGAATTGCTACGGCTGTTACGCCAATCGTGGGACGTGTTAGTGATGGGCAAAGCCTATGACTTGACGTTACCACAAGTTGTCAAAATCATTCAAGAGCATGAGATTGATTTGCCTGTTATTGGGATTATTCCTGAAGACGGCATAGACCAAAAACAACTGGACGCCAAAGAGCAACTACAGCTTGAGATTGTCACCGAAGAAGACAAAACCGACAAATCCTTGCCGTTATATAGCTTTTGGGGGGCGGTAGATGCCTTGCCAAAAGAGCGGATTTTTGAAATGGCATTGCGAGTTTATCAAGAACATCAACAAGCGTGTTTTCGTGAAGATTTGCTACGCTTACGCCAAGTGTTAAAGGACGCTGAGCAACGTGCCAATATTTTGATTAAAAACTCAAAAAGTGCAGTCGCCTATGTAGAAGAAGGCTTGCATATCTATGCCAACGAGCCGTATTTGGAAATGTTTGGCTTTAAAAGCATGGAAGACTTGATGGGCGTGCCAATCATTGACTTAATTGCCAGTAACAACATCAAAGATTTTAAAACTTTTTTAAAAGATTTTGAAAAAGGCGGTCGTAGCAATGTTGAGTTTCAGTTTGAATCGGTGCGTACAGATGGGTCAACCTTTGATGCCACACTGCAACTGGCAGCCGCAACCTATGAAGGCAACCCATGTCAACAAGTGATTATCCAACCTGATGAACGTGGTAACAGTGCCGAACTTGCCAAAAAACTTGCCGAAATGGAGCGTATTGACCAAATGACGGGTATCTTTAACCGTCGTGGCTTTGAGCAGGCGATTACCGGTATTCGTGAAATCGTGGTGCAAAAAGGCTTGGTTGCAGGCGTGCTGTGCGTGCGGATTGATGACATTGGTAAAATCAACTTAAACCTTGGTATTCAAGGGGTTGATGCGGTTGTCGTTTATATTTCAAATTTATTAAAACAAAAAATTGCCGAACTGTTGGGCGAAGACAAAGTTCACAAAGGCTTTGTCAGCCGATTTAGCGATAGCCAATTTATGCTGTTGCTACCCAATATGAACCAAGAACAAACCGTCGCACTTGGTGAACAACTGGTCGCCCAAATCGCTGAAAACATGATTGATGTTGGTGATAGAACTATCAAAACCACCGTTACCGTCGGCGGTACGATGATAAATAGCACGTCGCCTGAGGTTGATGTAATTATTAACCGCGTGTTACAAGGGGTCAGTTTGGGCATTAAAGAAAGCAATACCAATGGCAATACCTTCTATTTGTACGACCCATCGGCGTTTGCCAGCGAAGATGATTCGGTATTGCTTGAAACCTTGCGTGGCGCGATTGAACATAACAAATTTAAACTGATGTATCAACCGATTTATGATGTGGAAAAAGACACCAGTAATATGTTTGAAGTATTCTTGCGGTTGCCATTGGCAGACGGCACGGTCATGACACCAGATAAGTTCTTGAACGTTGCCAATGAGCATGGTTTGATGGATAAAATTGACCGCTGGGTATTGATTAATGCCTGCAAAAACCTAAAACAATACCGTGCAACCGTTGACCCAACGGCACGTATGCTCGTGCATTTGAGTAATGCATCATTGACAGATGAAACACTGTCAGCTTTTGTTGGTAAACTATTACAAGCGATTGGTGGCAATGACGCTGGACGTTTGGTGGTGCAGTTTAGTGAAGCGATGGTTCATGACTATATGTCGGTCGCCGCCAAACAGACGGTACAACTACAACAACTGGGCTGTTATGTCGGTCTTTATAGTTTTGGTACAATGGCAAATTCAATGGAAATTTTAGACTTTGTTAAACCAAATATCGTGCGATTAGACCGCTCTTATATCAAAGACCTAGAAAATAGCGACAACGTAGCGACCATATCATCTGTTATCAGCCAAATCCATGAGCATGGCTCAAGCAGTTTGATGGCATTTATTCAAGACCCTGCTGCTATGAGTGCCGCTTGGACGGTGGGTGCAAAATACCTACAAGGTAACTACCTACAAGAACCAGGTGAAGAAATGAAAATCCAAACAGAACAATCATGATGATATTTAAAACAATATGTTAAAAAAAGTAATGAAAATCAGTGGTATGGCTTTGGTTATCGGCATTGGCTTGGTGGGCTGTGAAAAACAACCACCATCAGAACGCCCTGCGGTGAGTCTGCCAGTTTATACACAAGGCGATAGTGTCAAAGGAAAAACCTACTACGACCAAGAATGTGAACAATGCCACAAACTTGTCGCAGGCAACAACAAAAAAGGTCCACAACTGTCTAAGATTTATGGGGCAAAATCGGCACTTTTGACTGATTATCAATATACCGATGCCCTAAAAAACAGCCAAATCATATGGGATAGTACCGAGCTTGACCGCTATATTGCCAATCCAAAACAAGCGATTAACGGCACAAGAATGCGTTCTGACCCTATCAATGACAAACAAATGCGTCAAGATATCATCGCTTATATTTCCACCTTGCGGTGATGGTTTATCTTTATTGATATCCGCATCATCACAAATGATTAAAGGTGATTTGCCACCTAGCTCCATGGTAACTTCTTTTAAAGAAGAACCTGCCGCTGACTGCATGCTGTGAGCTATCCTGTGCCAGAGCATCCGATTATTCCTGAATATCAGATGAATTATTATCGCCTAGAAACCTATCTGCACGAAGGTTCGCAGGATAACGATATGTCAGGCTACAACAAAGAACAAGTGATTAACGATATTTTGGATAAATATGAGCGACATCGTGCATTCTTGCATATCAATCGCCAAACCCCCGGTAATCGTCCTGTTTTTCCAGATGCGGAATAATTAAATTTTATTGGTTTTTTAAGGGTAAATTGTTTTGCAATTCACCCTTTATTACAAATTATTGACAAGATGTTACTATAAAATTTTATCAATTTTTGCTAAACTAATTCATTTGATTTTTTATAATTTTTAATGGAATACGTATGCAATCTTCTTCGCCGTTACAACAAAATTTTCAACAAATGTTAAATGGTATTAACCAAATCGTCCTTGATAAACCTGAAGTGGTAAAATTATCGGTCGCGTGTTTGCTTGCCAATGGACATTTGTTGTTACAGGATTTACCAGGGATGGGTAAAACCACGTTGGCACACGCCATTGCCAATCATTTGGGTTTGGATTTTAACCGTGTGCAGTTTACCAGTGATATGTTGCCTGCGGATATTTTGGGGATTTCGCTGTACAAGACTGATACAGGCACGTTTGAATTTAAGCCTGGCCCTGTGTTTTGTCAATTGTTGCTTGCCGATGAGATTAACCGTTCTAGTCCAAAAACCCAGTCCGCCTTGCTTGAAGCGATGGAAGAGCGTCAAGTGTCGCAAGATGGCGTAACTCGCAGTTTGCCAGAGCTGTTTTTTGTGATTGCGACTCAAAATCCGACCCAGCAATCAGGCGTGTTTGTGTTACCAGAGTCGCAACTTGACCGTTTTTTGATGTGTTTGTCATTGGGTTATCCGTCAAAACAGGCGGAAAAAGAGCTGTTGCTTGGCATTGATAGACGTGAAATGTTAAAAACGGTACAGCCGATGCTGTCTATGCAAGATTTATTGACCGCCCAAACCCAAGTCAAACAAGTGCATTTTGCTGATGTGGTGGTGGATTATTTGCAACGTTTGGTCGCCAAAACTCGTGAAAGCCGTGATTATCATGGCTTATCTACTCGTGGCGTATTGGCGTTAAAGCACGCTTCGCAAGCCTATGCGTATTTGGGTGGCTATAATGAAGTTACGCCAGAAGATATCCAAGCAGTGTTTTCGGCGGTGGTAGACCATCGTTTGGGGCAGGGTTTTGTGCCGTTTAATCATTTGGGTGGCGATACCTTGAACACGATTGCCAATGATTTGTTAAAACAAGTGCCTGTTGTGGTTTAATGGTGGTTTAACAAACGGTGATAAACGGTAAATAGGCTATGTTGCAACATTATTTGGATACAAAATTTGAGTCTTGGTTTAAACGCCGAGCCCCCATGACCCAGTCCGCTCGTTTAACGGTGCGAAATGTGTACATTTTTTTTAGCAAAGAAGGCGTGATGTACGCTTTGTTATTGTTAATTACCTTTGTCGCAGGGACGAATTATGCCAACAATCTGATTTTGGGTTTGTGTTTTTTGTTGGCAAGTTTGATGGTCGTTACCATTCATTACACCTTTGCCCATTTGTCAGGGTTAAATATCAAATTGGTTGATGTGGGAAATGCCACCGAAGGCGAAAAAATCCAAGTTCGCTTGCAAGTCAGCAGTGAAAGCAGACAACCCCATCGCCAAATTCGTTTAAGTTTTGGTTCGCAAGATTTTGATTTAAAACAACCTTTACAAAATCCCAATCCAAAAACCACCGCCACGCCACTTAATACCATTTTAATTAACCAAGTCAAAAAACACATACGACCACGCACGCAAAATTCCCAACGGATACACGGTGCTAACCGTTAATTTTGGTAAAACAAATTTCCCACGTTTGTCGGCTTTTAGATAAATACTGACAATTTTTTGGTTCTTTTGACTTGGTTAATTAAAATGGTATTAAGTGGCGTGGCGGTGGTTTTTGGATTGGGATTTTGTAAAAGGTTGTTTTTAAAATCAAAATCTTGCGAACCAAAACTTAAACGAATTTGGCGATGGGGTTGTCTGCTTTCACTGCTGACTTGCAAGCGAACTTGGATTTTTTTCGCCTTCGGGTGGCATTTTCCCCACATCAACCAATTTGATA
>CAKMOY010000080.1 GCA_927911235.1 uncultured Moraxella sp. | reverse complement strand
CCAAAATTATAAACAAAATTTTATATTATTTTTATAAATACATTAAATTTTTTTGTTTGTTATACAATTATTTTAACCGTTTTTTTGTGGCAATTTTGGCAAAAATTAACGTATAATGATTTTTTTATTTTCAACACATTTTTTTTAATTTTTTAAAAAGGAAACAACCATGTCTGACCGTTATTCTGATTTTGTGCAATCACCGATGGGTAAAAAAGTCGCCCAAAACTTAGGCTTGCCAATGCCTGTCACCCTTGAACGTTACAAAGACGGTCAAGCACCCATTACAGGTTCGGTACTGTTTGGAGCGAGCCAAAACGCCATCGCAAGCGGTGCAATCGCCGAATTTTTGAGCAATGTCAAAGCCGATGTTTACCTTGATAGCGAAAAAACCGCCCAAACTGCCATCACTGCCAATCATATCACCGCCAAAAACTTTGTGGCGGACGCTCTTTATAAAGTGGCGATTTTTGATGCAACTGGCATTGGCAATGTCGCAGAATTAAAACAAGTTTACAACTTTTTTCACCCAATCGCCCGTTCTATTGAAAAATCAGGTCGTGTCATCGTAGTCGGTTTACCCCCTGAAAAATGCGACAGCGTTGAGCAATCTGCCGTGCAACGTGGGCTTGAAGGCTTTGTCAAATCAGTTGGCAAAGAGTTCAAACGTGGCATTACCGCTCAATTGGTTTATGTTGATAAAGACGGCTTGGCAAATTTGGAATCCACCTTACGCTTTTTTGCATCACCACGTTCGGCGTATGTGTCTGGACAGGTGGTGCAAGTTGGCAAAGGCGAATTGGTTGATGTAAACTGGCAAAAACCGTTGGCAGGCAAAACCATGCTCGTAACAGGGGCAAGCCGTGGCATTGGCGAAGCGATTGCCAAAGTACTGGCTCGTGATGGGGCGTTTGTGATTTGCCTTGACGTGGCTCAACAACAAGCCGACTTACAAAAAGTCGCAGGTGAAATCGGCGGTGCGACCTTGACACTTGATATTACAGCCGACAATGCTGGCGAAAAAATTGCCGAAATTGCCAAAAAGCGTGGCGGACTTGATGCGATTATCCATAATGCTGGGGTGACTCGTGATAAGACCCTTGCCAAAATGGATGAAAAAATGTGGGATTTGGTGATGAACATCAATCTCAATGCCGAAGAACAAATCAACAAATATTTACTTGCCAACAATGCGTTAAATGCCAATGCTCGTATCGTGGGCGTTGCATCTATTAGCGGGATTGCGGGTAATTTGGGGCAGACCAATTATGCGTTAAGTAAAGCTGGCGTGATTGGTGCGGTGCAAGCGATGGCAAAACAACTGCCAAACGGCATTACCATCAATGCGGTCGCCCCTGGGTTTATTGAAACGCAGATGACAGCGGTCATTCCATTTGCCATTCGTGAAGCGGGTCGCCGTATGAATTCTATGAGCCAAGGCGGTTTGCCTGTTGATGTGGCAGAAACGATTGCTTGGCTGGCAAGCCCTGCGTCTGGCGGTGTCAATGGTCAAGTGGTGCGTGTCTGTGGGCAAAGTTTGCTTGGGGCGTAATTTGTTTTAAAACAGTTAAATAATTTGGTACTGCTCTAAAAAGTATGCTGATGCGATTTTTCGTTCTTGGTGAGCTTGTCAAGCTATAGGAAAATCATTCACTATGGTCATCTTGCGAAGCAATGCTTCTCACCTTTGACAGGCTCAGAGCGAACGATTTTCTTTGAGCATACTTTTTGAAGCACCACCAACAATTTTAAAACATTTTTTTACTTGACTAAAATTATTACTTATACCAGTCATACATTAAAAATATCATTTAATCTATTTTTGATGTATTTTATGTGATAAACGTATTATTTTATCAACTCACTTTATTTAAGGGTATTTTATGTCTAAAATTTCATTTTGTTTTATTTTAACTTCATTAGCCATTGGTTTGTCAGCGTGTTCAAATAACACTGACCCAGTGAAAGCCGAAACAGCAACGCCTGCAACTGCTGCGACATCAACAACAGCGACTGCACCAACGGCTTCATATACTTTTGGTGTTATTCCGCCAGTTGATAAAGCAAAAGCAAGTTATGTCGTTGTTAGTCAGCCATCTTATCCGCCATTTGCATCTCGGGATCATACAGGTAATGCAGTTGGTCTAGATATCGATATTTTAAGTGCCATTGCAGAAAAAGAAAACATTCATTTTGATTTTATTGCTCATAATATGGAAGGTTTGTTAGAAACACTCAATAAAGGGGATGCTGATATTGTTGCAACAGGTGTTAATATTACTCCAGAACGCCAACAAATTTATGATTTTTCAAAACCTTATATGGAAGGTAACTGGGCTGTAATGCTGGACGGTGCAAAAGGTGAAAAAGTGACTGATATTGCACAATTAAAAGAAAAGGCTATTGCTGTACAAGAGTCTAGCTTATCACAAAAACAACTAACCGAATCAGGCATTACCTCTAATATTGTACCTGTAAAAACGGTATTTTTAGGACTCACAAGCATCGCTCAAGACAAAGTGATTGGTGTATATGATGTAGATAGTGTACTAAATACTTATATCAAATCCGATAACAAACTTTATACGGTTATTGATAAAAACTCGGGCACGATTCCATTTGGTTTTGTGTTGAAAAAAGGCAATACTCAATTAAAAGCGATTTTGGATAAGGGTATTGATACCATCAAAGCTGATGGTACATACGATAAAATTTATCAAAAATGGTATCCAAATAGCCATCCGACTGTTACAACAGCAAGTGTTACTCAATAAATAGCGAACATTATTTAGCTAATATTCTAAAAACGTAAATAATCGTGGATTATTTGCGTTTTTTATTTTTATACCAATTTTTACAAAAATTCCAAAAATTGCTACAATAACTATTCCTTTACTGTTTAAATACTAAAAAGCCAACTTATGTTAATCACTCACCGAAAACGCCTATTTGAACTTTGGCACATCGCCGCCAAACATCGCCTTGACGTACATCTCAACATTGACGAAATGCCACAACTACAGCCTATCGTCAGAGCTATCGCCCTGCATCCGACGGCATATTTTGCCAAACCGACTGACAACGGTGTCAAACTTGCCTTAGAAGAAATGGGAACGTTATTTTTAAAATTAGGGCAACTACTCTCCACCAGACGAGACTTAGTCCCACCTGAAATCATCGCTCAACTGGTACATTTGCAAGACAAAGTTAGACCTTTTGATGTCAAAATTTTAAAACAACAAATTGAAAAACCTGTTAAAGAAGGCGGACTTGGCACAGCGATTGACACGCTTTTTAGCCGTTTTGATGAAATGCCTTTGGCGGCGGCTTCCATTGCCCAAGTACATACCGCACGGCTACACGATGGGCGAGAAGTGGTTGTCAAGGTGGTGCGTCCGACTATCCGTAAGCAGATTATCGCTGATTTTGAGTTGCTCCGAGATGTGGCAAATTGGGCTTCGGCTCGTATTGAGTCCGCTCGTGCGGTGCATATCATTGATGTGGTGGAAGACTACCGACAGGTGATGTTAAATGAGTTGGATTTGACCCTTGAAGCGAGCAACACCACCCAAATGCGGAACAACTTTTTGGGTTCTCGTCTGATGTATGTGCCAGAGGTATACGAGGCTCAAAAAAACGTGATGATAATGGAACGCATTGAGGGCGTACCGATTTCACAAACAGCTGTTTTTGATGAATTGGGCTACGATAGGGCAAGTCTTGCCGAAAAAGGCTTAACCATTTTTTTTACCCAGGTATTTCGGGATAACTTTTTTCATGCCGATATGCACCCCGGTAATGTATTTGTAGAAACGCTACCAAGTGGCACGCCAAACCCCAATCCACGCTACATCGCCCTAGATTGTTCCATTGTGGGCGAATTATCAAAAGACGACCAACTGCTTGTCGCTCGGCTGTTGTTGTCGGTAATGAATAATAATTTTACAGGGCTTGTGGATATTATCGCTCGTGCAGGCTGGATACCTCCCACCACCGACCGTTACGCACTCATGCGAGATATGAAACGCACCGTATCGCCGATGATTAGTAAGCCGATTAATGAAATTGACTTTGCAGGCGTGTTGGTGTCGGTGCTTGATATCGCAAGGCGGTATCATCTGGACATTCCACCGCAGTTGATGTTGCTGTTAAAAACCTTGGTTCATGTGGAAGGGTTAGGGCGAGATTTGTACCCAGCGTTGGATATTTGGTCGCTTGCCAAACCGATTTTGACCGAATGGGTCAAACAACAGCTTGACCCTTTACAAAAAATGCAAGAAATCCGCCAACAATTGCCAGAATTGCTATTAAGTTTAAACGACTTGCCAAAACTATTGGACAATAGTTTACAAAGTTTGGCACATTTGGACGGACATCAAGACCAACATTTGCGAGAAATCCAACAAATCCGAGCCGATATGCTTAAAAGCCGTCAGCAAGATTGGGTGGCGTTGCTTGGGTTTGTGGGGTCGTTATTTATTGCTCAACAAGTGGCGACTTTTACCATTTGGCAGGTCGGTAGTTGGCTTGCACCCTTGTTTTATATTATCGCTGTGTTGTTTGTCGTTTGGCGATTAATGGTTTAATCAAAACAATTTGTGATGTTTTATAATAATAAATGTGAAAAATTGTTATCATTTGGTAAAAAAAATACAAAACATTAGCAATTTGTTTCAAAAATCACTTATACAAATTTTATTTTATTTAGTAAACTATGCCCAACTTGGTCAAGTTATCATAAATTATCTTAAAATTTATGTAATATTGACTGTTTAATTTTATATCGAACTTTTTTAAGGAAACTATCATGTCAAACTCAACAAAAGCCGAACAATTGCCAAAAAGCATAGACCCAAATCTTAACCTAGAAAAAGTAAAGGTAGAGTGTGAAGCCTTGGTATCCAACCAGGCAAAAATCTCAGCAGGTGCTGCGATTATCCCTATGCCAATGCTTGATGTAGCGGTGGATGCAGGTCTTTTAACCAAATTATTACCAGAGATTTCTGAGCGTTTTGGTTTGGTTGATGATGCCAAAACCGTCAATCTAAACAACCAATCAAACTTTAATGAGTATAAAGACCGTGTGGTGGCATTCGCAGGTTTGGTTGCTACTCGTAGTATCGCCAAAAAAAACGTTTCAAGGTTTTGGTAGTCGCATTATTGCCAAACAAGTTACCAAGTTTATCCCATTTGGCGGTCAGATTGTCGCAGGTACGATTGGCTATATGATGTTCAAAAAAATTGCCAATGAGCATATTGAACAATGCTATCAAACCGCCAAAAAAATTGCAACGTGAACACCACGAAAAAAACGTTGAATCAATAATATGTATTTACGATAAATATGATACATCATAACAAAACCCCCCATTTGGATAAATGGGGGTTTTTGATGACTTATTATTGCAATTTTACAAGGCTCGCCTTTACAACAAAATTTTGCGTGGGTCTTGTAGTAGTTTTGCAATATAGCGGGTAAATACGGCTGCGTCTGCCCCATTAATCACTCGGTGGTCATACGACAATGACAATGGCAACATCAAACGTGGCTCAAAACTTTGGGTTTTGTCATTCCAGCGTGGTTGCATGGTGGATTCTGATACGCCCAAAATACCGACTTGTGGCCAATTTACCAATGGCGTAAAGTATGTACCACCCAAGTTGCCTTGGCTTGAGATGGTAAATGATGCACCTTGCAAATTCTTTTGGCGGACAATTTTTTATCACGGGCTTTTTTGGCAAGTTCGCCAATTTCAATCGCCAATTGTTTAATGCCTTTGTCTTGTACATTTTGAATGACAGGTACGGTCAAACCGTCATCGGTCGCCACCGCAAAGCCCATATTCACCGTTTTACGCACGATAATTTGGCTATTGTCATCAGACAAATGGCTGTTAAATTTTGGAAATTGCATTAACGCATAGGCGGTCGCTTTCATGATAAAAGCAAGAATGGTTAAGCTAACTCCTTGTTTTTTCATGTCTTCTTTCAGTTCATTACGCAGATTTTCGGTATCGGTAATGTCTGATAAATCAAACTGCGTAACCTGTGGCAAATAGGTGTTGTAGTTGAGCTGTGGAATAGACACTTTTTGCAAACGGCTTAAGTCTTGGGTTTCAATTTCGCCCCAAATGTCAGTTTTGCTCATGTCTGGCAATGGTGGCAAGCCCGAACGCACGCCTGTATTGGCAACGTTTTGAGCGGTTTGCGTTGGTGCGTTTTGCAAACGGTTTTTCACATAGGCAAACACATCTTCTTTGACAATACGACCATTTGGGCCCGAGCCTTTGACTTGGGTAATATCCACGCCAAGCTGACGGGTAATTTTACGCACCGCAGGGCCGGCATAAGCATCGCTTAATTTGGCGTTGGCTTGGCTTTCGGTTAATGTGTTTGCTACATTGGCAACCGATGGTTGATTTTCTTGAGTTTTGTTTTCGGTTTTTGCTTCGGTTGCTTTTGTTGGCGTTGGTTCTCTAGGCTGAGCAACTGGAGCGGTTGTCGGTTCGCTGACATTGTTATCAGTATTATCAGCAATTTCGCCACTAATCACAACAAAGTCTTGACCGTTACTGACGGTGTCGCCCGCATTTACCAACAATTCTACGATTTTTCCGCCAATTGGGGCAGGGACTTCTACGGAAGCCTTGTCCGATTCTACCAATACGATGGATTGATTTTCGCTAACAGTATCGCCAACAGCAACAAGCCATTCGCTCACTTGTGCCGAATCCACGCCCAAATCAGGCAAGGCAAAACGGCTTTCGCCTGTGGTTTTTGGCGTATTTTCGGTGTTTTTAGGTTGTTCGCTTGGTTGTTCTGTTGATTGGTTTTGTTGTTTGTTCAGCTTTTGGTTTGGCAGGCTTGCTTTCACCAGCTTTGCTGTCAGTTGCTTTGTCCGTTGTTGCGTCTGCGGTTTCAA
>CAKMOY010000079.1 GCA_927911235.1 uncultured Moraxella sp. | reverse complement strand
ATTATCATTTTTTACCGTTAAAAAGTTGGTTCATAATTTCTAGGATTTATTTTTGTTACGATTTAGCCAATTTTCGCATTCAATTAAAAAAATCAAAAACGGCATTATCAGCATATTCTTTTGATAAATAATATTCCCAATAAAATAAATTATCTTTATCAAAATAATTAAGATTTAAAGGGTGGATTGTAAAAGGATAAATCAAATAAAGTGTATTAAAATAACGGCTGTCATTATGATTGATTTTTGGTAGATTTCATTTGTTAATTAGGTTTTTAAAGTTATCTTTAATTTCATTAAAAGGTTTAACATCAATAATATCAATCATGACATCATCATAAAAGCCTTTATCCATAAGTTTATGAGTAAAGGCAATTATTTCATCATTAGTTAATAAACCGAGTTCAAAACGACTAGCGGTAATCGCAAGTTCCCATTGAAAAGGCGTGAAATCACTGCATTTCTTCATGCAACTTTTTTACATACTCCACTTCATTTTTCGCACCCAACACCACAGGCACACGTTGGTGAATGTTAGTCGGTTCAATATCCAAAATACGATTAACGGCATCGGTACTCTCCCCACCTGCTTGCTCAATGATAAAACTCATCGGATTGGCTTCGTACATCAAACGTAACTTGCCTGCTTTATTGGCAAATTTGGTGTCAAACGGATAAGTAAAAATCCCACCACGAATCAAAATACGATGTACATCGCCCACCATCGCCGCAATCCACCGCATATTAAAATCCTTGCCACGCACGCCTGTTTCACCTGCGTTACACTCATCAATATAACGTTGCATCGGTGGCAACCAATAACGATAATTTGACGCATTAATCGCATATTCTTTGGTGTCTGGGCTAATTTTTACGTCCTCTTGGATTAGGATAAATTGGTGCAAATTTGGGTCGTAAGTGAACATCACCACGCCTTCGCCAGTCGTCAAAGTCAAAATTGTGGACGTGCCATACAGCACATAGCCTGATGCCAATTGCTCCGTGCCTTTTTGCAAAAAGTCATTGTCAGTTGCAGTAAAGCCTTGATTTTTATAAGGTAAAATTGAGAAAATCGTCCCCACCGCCATATTAATGTCAATATTGCTTGAACCGTCTAGTGGGTCAAACAATACCAATACTTCACCATTTGGATTGGCAGGGGTTGAGTTATCAAGCTCTTCAGATGCCACACCTGCACAATATTTGTTGGTACTTAGGGCGTTTAATAATAAATCATTGGCAATCACGTCCAATTTTTTTTGCTCTTCGCCTTGTACATTTTGGTTGCCGACTTCGCCCAAAATGTCTGCTAATGCCCCACGTTTTAACAGCTCGCTAATCTCTTCACAGGCGTGGGTGATGGTGGCAATCACACTTTTGACGGCAGGAGTGGTGTGGTGTTCGGCTAGGTAGTCGGTGAGTGTGGTAACATGAATAAACATTGGCTTTTCCTTTTGTTTTTACCCAAGATTTGTTTAACCAAAACAGGTATTATTTTTTACCAATTTGCATATAGGTTTGAAAATTTTCAGCATAATCATCAATATTATCAGACAACATTCGTTCAAAATTTTTGGTGAAATGTGCAATAATATCGTCTTTTTCTTTGGCATAATCACTGCCCTTGACAAAACCAGTCGCCGCCACCCACGCACTAAAGCGAGCGACTGCGTAAAGCATGGACGCATTGACCTTGCCTGCATGGTTTTTGTCATCACGCAATTGATTGGCAAGGTTGATAAATGCGTCTGCACGTTCATAAAAAGTGTGCATTTCGTCTGTTAATTCGTTGTCGTGTTGGGCTTGGGGATTGGTTTTTGTCAGTCATGTTTTTTCCTAAAAATTATAATAAACCTGCTTCTGCTCGTAAGATTTCGGCTTTGTCAGTTTTTTCCCATGTAAAGGCAGTTTCTGAACCAATACGTCCAAAATGCCCGTAACTGGCGGTTTGTTGATACATCGGTTGCAATAAATTTAGCATACGGGTAATGCCATATGGACGCAAGTCAAAGTGTGCACGCACCAGTTCAATAATTTTGTCATCAGCGATTTTGCCTGTGCCAAAGGTATTTAACGAAATAGAAGTCGGCTCGGCAACGCCAATCGCATAGCTGACTTGGATTTCACAGCGGTCGGCAAGCCCTGCCGCCACGATATTTTTGGCAACGTAACGCCCTGCATAAGCCGCTGAACGGTCAACTTTTGATGGGTCTTTGCCAGAGAATGCACCGCCACCATGACGAGCCATACCGCCATAAGTATCTACGATAATTTTACGTCCTGTCAAACCCGCATCGCCCACAGGACCCCCAATGACGAATAAACCTGTTGGGTTAATATGATATTGGGTGTCTTTGTGAAGCATTTCACTAGGAATGACGGCTTTGACGATTTCTTCCATCACCGCTTCGTGCAAATCTTTTTGGGAAATGTCAGGATTGTGCTGAGTTGATAGTACCAATGCGTCAATAAAAGCAGGTTTTACCCCATCATAACGCACAGTTACTTGGGCTTTGGCATCTGGACGAAGCCACGCTAATTTGCCATTTTTACGCAATTCGGCTTGTCTTTCCATCAAACGATGGGCAAATTGCACAGGGGCAGGCATTAACACGTCCGTTTCGTGACTGGCATAACCAAACATCAAACCTTGGTCGCCAGCCCCTTGCTCTTCTGGTTTAGTTCTATCAACGCCTTGGGCGATTTCTGGTGATTGTTTGCCAATCATATTAATCACCGCACAAGTTGAACCATCAAAGCCCAAATCACTGTGGTTATAGCCCACTTGATTGACCGTATCACGCACGATTTTTTCAAAATCTACATTTGCCGTGGTGCTAATTTCACCTGCCAACACCACCGCACCTGTTTTTGTCAAAGTTTCACACGCTACACGAGCATGCAAATCTTCGGCTAAAATCGCATCTAAAATCGCATCGGAAATTTGGTCAGCCAGTTTGTCTGGGTGTCCTTCGCTCACTGATTCAGAAGTAAAGAGTGAATATTCACGCATATTAATTTTCCTTTAAAAAAAGAATTAATCGCTTTGCAAACCTATCTCTTAACAATTTTTAAATATATAAGTTAAAAATATTATCAGAAAGTCACTTTTTTTGTTTTAAATCAACAAAAAAAGAGCAAGTTTGCAAAATGATTAATAGGTTGAAATACAACCGTTTATTTTAGCTTATTTTGCAAACTTTCTCTACAAAGATTTTATTTGTTTGTTAAATTTTATAAATTGCAAATTTTGTCAAATTTCATCGTTGGCTTTGTCATTATGAGAATTTTCATCAAGACGGTGTGGTTCTGCCAAATAATCTTTTGACTGCATTTCTAACAAACGAGAGCGAGTTCGCTCAATTTCAAACGCCAATTTTTGCCCTTGATACAGCTCTAAAATCGGCTGTTCGGCACGCATGAGTAGCTTAACACGTCTGTCATAAAATTCATCAACCAAATAAATCAAACGCCGTGTCGGGTCTGCCATCATATCGGTCAAAGCTGGAATATTGTCCACCAACACGGTAGAAAATTGATTGGCAATTTCAATAAAGTCGCTTGCAGAACGTGGGGTCATGCACAAGGCTTTAAAATCACAATGCAAAATCGTTTCGGTTTTGGCAGTCACAGGAATTTTACGCCCATTAATGACAATCGGCGTATGTTGAACGGTTTGATTTTGGCTTAACGCTTCAAATCGCTCTTTAAGCCAATTTTGATTATCAGCGGTCAAAGGCGACAGATACAGTTCAGCTTGTTGCAACACACGCAGACGATAATCAATGCCAGCATCAATATTCATCACGGTAGTATTTTTTTTTGACTTCTTCAATCGCAGGCAAAAATCTATCTCGATGAATCCCATTTTGTACAAGCCATCAGGGGCGATGTTGGATGTGGCGACCAGCGTAATGCCTTTGTTAAACAGCATGGTAAACAAATCGCCCAAAATCATGGCATCAGACACATTGGACACAAAAAATTCATCAAAACAAATCACGTCCGCTTCGTTATGAATAATTTCGGCAACTTTTTGTAGCGGGTCGGCTTGTCCTTTTAGCTGATTTAATTCATGATGAACACGTTTCATAAAATGGTGAAAATGTTGTCGCATTTTGCGGTCATTTGGTAAACTGTCAAAAAACATATCCATCATCCACGTCTTGCCACGACCGACACCGCCCCACATATACAAGCCTTTGGGCGCTTCATAACGTTTTAAAAAACTAAAAAATCCTTTTTGGCTCTCACGCCCTTGGACAATTTGGTGATAGACATTGTCAAGATAAGTCATCGCTTGGCGTTGCTGACTGTCTTCGCTAAAATTGCCTGATTGCAAGGCTTGTTCATAATGTTGTAATGGGCTTAAGGTCATGTAAAATCCTATTTTTTAAAATATTTTGTCATTTGTTTGTGAAACGCCCTATCATAGCAAAATTTGGCAAAAATAAATACCATACAAATGCACGAATCGGCATGAAAAAATTAAAATATTCAAAAAAATATAAAAAAAATCACTTTTTTTAAAAAAATAATGCTTGCAAAGTTTATTTTACCTGCTATAATACGCACTCATAAGCAAACAAGCTTAACCACTTATGCCAGTGTGGTGAAATTGGTAGACACGTCGGATTCAAAATCCGATGCCTTTAAAAGCGTGTCGGTTCGAGTCCGACCACTGGTACCACTAATCTATCTTAACTTGTATTGGATAGTCTAAAAACCCCAAAACCTATAAGGTTTTGGGGTTTTTTATTATCTTAATTTGTCTACAGTAATTTTAATTTTTACTGTCAATCCACAGGATTTTTACTGTCATGTCTATCACAACTCGCCCACTCACAGCCACAGAAGTTGATAAGGCTAAACCAAAAGAAAAGCCATACCGCCTGTATGACGGTGGCGGTTTAATTTTAAATGTTGCAACAAGTGGCACAAAAACTTGGTATCTTATGCAGGTAGCACCGCAAACAGCTACCAAAAAAGTCTGACATCAAGCCAAGTGGGGCAATGGTTCTTTAATGACAAAGGCGTGGATTTGTACAGTTTTTATAATGCACGAGAAGATTTGGCAATATTGTTTGAAGAAACCATGATGTTCACTCGTTTTGGCATGAACCTTTATATCATGTTTTTAAACCCAAGCAATATCTGCCAAAGGCAGACGGCTACTTTATGCAAAAAGCCAAATCATCTTACCAAACGCACCAACGCAAGGGGCAATGCCAATCGGTGCAGAAGCACTTAAAAATAAGAATGGGGTAGGCAATCTATCCCATTTTTTATAGTGCATTTTTTGTGATATAATTAGCTTTTTTATACAGGCAAACAAATGTTAAATCAACCATTTAACACCTTAAACGATCAAGAAATGCTTCGTTACGCCCGCCAAATTTTGCTTGATGGCTGGGATATTGACGCTCAAACTAACTTAAAAAAACAGTAACGTGTTAATTATCGGTATGGGTGGACTGGGTTGTCCATTGGCTGAAACCTTATGCCGAGCAGGAGTAGGGCAGTTGGTTATCGTTGATGATGATGTGATTGATGAAAGTAATTTGCAACGCCAATCACTATTTACCCCAAATGATATTGGTAAATCAAAAGCGTTAATTGCTAAAGAAAAATTAAATAAAATCAATGATTTTTGTGAAGTATTTGCTTTTCAAGAGCGATTAACATTAGACAATTACCAAGAGATTGTAAAACAATTTAATAAAAATAGCCTAAGCAATTTTAACTTAATTTGTGATTGTACAGACAATTTCAAAACACGAGACCACATTAACCAAATCGCTGTCAAGCAAAATTTACCACTTTTATCCGCTTCAGGCATTGCACAAGTAGGACAGTTGGCATTATTTGAACCTTATAAAAATTCAGGTTGTTATCATTGTCTGTTTCATGGCGAAGGCGATGATAGCCGAACGTGTGCGACTAGTGGTGTACTTGCGAGTACCACGCAGATTATGGGAAATTTACAGGCACAAGTAGCTTTGACATTTTTGGGGTTAAACAAAAATCCGATTGCTCAAACCTTGTTGCTTTGGCAAGGGGAAACGCTGTCGTTACGCAAGTTAAAGTTTAAAAAAGACCTTAATTGTTCAATTTGTGGAGGTGAACTATGATACAAATCAACCCGAATGATGAGCTTGAAAAAATCGAACAAGAATTAGACCAATGTATTATCAAGCGTATTGGCAAGTTTTTAACCGCCTAATTATTTAAAATTAAAGAGTAAAAAAATGTTAAAACCCACTTTATTAAAAAAATCATTCAATGTCATTCAACGAGTAGGCAAGACCGCCACTGTTGCAGGTTTAACATGCTTAAAAGTTGCCAAAGGCGAAAAAATGGACGCTTATTTGTTAAAAGATACATTTGAGCAACTTGGCACGACCTATATCAAAATCGGGCAATTTATCGCAAGTACGCCATCACTTTTTCCACGAGAATATGTGGAAGTATTTCAAGCCTGCCTTGACCAAACCACGCCTTTGCCATACAGTTATATTGAAGATATACTAAATAATGAATTGGCAAAAAAAGGCAAAAACGCTAGAGGATATTTTTATCAGTATTGACAAAACGCCTTTGGCATCAGCATCTATCGCCCAAGTCCATTCTGCGGTGTTAAAAAATGGCGACCATGTGGTATTAAAGGTGCAAAAACCCAATGTTGATACCATTATAGAAACGGATTTGGGTTTGTTGTATGGTGCGACAAAAATCATGGATACATTAGCACCGAGTTTAAAATTTGCCAGTATTTCGCCGATTATTGATGAAATCCGTCTGCGAATGTCGGCAGAAACTGACTTTTTACAAGAAGCCAAAAACATTGATGATTTTCAAGATTTTCTGCAAAAAACGAACAATCAAAAAGTCGTTGCCCCAAAAGTTTATCATGATTTAAGCACACAAAAAGTGCTGGTGATGGAGCGATTATTTGGCGTATCCATGATTGATGATGTTGCCATGCGACAGTATTGTAAAAGTCCAAGTGAAGTCATGGTGGATACGTTAAATACTTGGCTTGCCAGCCTTACGATGTGTGAAAGTTTTCATGCAGATTTGCACGCGGGCAATTTGATGTTATTGACCGATGGTCGCATTGGCTTTATTGATTTTGGTATTGTCGGCAAACTTGAGCCAAAGGCGTGGCAAGCGTGCGTGATGATGATGGACAGTTTTAGCCGAGAAGATTACGATAGCATGGCTCATTATATGATTGAAATAGGCATGACAGATAAACAAAATTTGGTGAATAAAGCGGTTTTGTCCGCAGATTTACAACGGGTAATGAAAAAAATACTTGCCAAAGACAGTTTATTTATTGGCAAAACCATTGATAAATTGGATACGACCAAGTTAAAAGACCATTCCGATGAAATTAATCAAATGATGTTGGAAATTTTTGAAGTGGGAAAACGCCACGGCATTCATTTTCCCCGAGATTTTACCCTTTTAACCAAACAGTTGTTATATTTTGACCGTTTTATGAAGGTGCTTGCCCCTGAATTAAATATGTTTCAAGACAAACAAATTACGATAGTCTAAATTTTTAAAATGCTCAATTAACTTTTTGTTGTAACCATTTTTGAAACCATTCATAAATGGCTTGATGGCGTTTGTTAAACAAATTGACATACAGTACATTCACCTTGCTATAAATCGCCATTTGATTATCCGCCCAGTCCAACAATTGTTTGGCTAAAATTTCTGTTACCAAACTTGACACATCAGTCACTTCACGCCGACTTAGTTCATCAAAAAATTTCACCCAGTGCGATATTAGCAACTGCTGATGTTCCGCTGACACGCCTGCCATGATAAAATGAGCTTTGGCATTGATGATTTCAAAAGCATTGGCATTGCTTTTTGTCAGTGATGTTTGCAAATCATCAATATTTTTTTGCACTTTTTCAATCCATTGAATGAGCGACAAAGTTTGCTCATCAACCACGCTTTGCCATGTCAAATTTGGCAAAGGATTTTGTTGAAAATATTGTTGCGTGCGAATTTCTAATTCACTTTCGGCTTTTAATAAACGTTCAACTCTGGCATATTCCGATTTTTTTTCGTCATCGGTGGGTTGATAATTTTCATCATTCACATCATAAATCGGTTGTAAATCGGATTTTTTGATGTTTGAATGAAAAAGTGGAACTTTATTTGCACCTGATGCGAGTAAAATATATTCCAATAAAAAAGGTGTGGCTTGGCTTTGTGAATCGCTGTTGATTAACAATTCGGGTTGATACAAAAAGCACATCTGTAACAACAACAACGGTGTTTAATTCATTGTGAAAATTTAACAGAGCGTCTTGGGAAAAGTTATTTTTTTGGGTTTTGTTAAACCCAAGTCCCAAGCGGTTTTTCATGTCTTCACGCAACAACCAACCATAAGTACCTTTGGGTAATTTTTTGGTTAAATCATAGATATCTCTTAAAAATTTGCTTCTATCTTCGGCACTTTTTACGTCATATTTTTGGCTTAATACCGAAAATAAATATTGCGACAACGAAATGGCATTGTGAATTTGTTGTTGCATAGCGGTCGCACCGTGGGCTTTGACAAAGCTGTCTGGGTCGTGATTGTTTGGCAAAGTCAAAAACCGCAACTCTTTGCCATCGTTTAACACAGGCAAACCCATTTCCATCGCACGCCAAGCCGCTTTTTGACCTGCACTGTCGCCATCAAAACTCAAGGTCAAAACTGGATTTAATTGCAATAATTTGTCAATTTGATTGGTGGCAATCGCCGTTCCCATAGATGCAACAGCCCCATACACGCCTGCTTGATGTAGGCTAATCACGTCCATGTAGCCCTCCACCACGAGCCAATTTTTGGCACGAGCTTGGCGACCTTCATACAATCCGTACAAAATCTGCTGTTTGTGAAATACAGGCGAATCGCTAGAATTCACGTATTTTGGCATATCGTCATCATTCATTGCACGCCCTGCAAAGCCGATAACTTGCCCTTGATTATCACGAATCGGAAAAATCACCCGATTGCGTAACAAATCATAATCCCTGCCTTTTTCTGATGTGCGAATTAAACCCAAAATTTTTAAACCGTCAATATCTCGTGGAAATGCTTGTTCCAAATGTTGCCAACCGCTTGGGGCATAGCCTAACGCAAAATCCGCAATTGTGTTATCCGTCAAACCACGAGTTTTAAAATAATTCATTGCCAAGTTGTTCTTTGTCAACTGTTGTTGATAAAAAATCGCAACTTGTGTCAATAAATCGTACAAACTGCTTGAACCGTCCGATTGCTCTTCAATCAAAAAATTGGCAGTGTTATCAGAAAAGTTATCAGCAAAATGCCCATTAACATCGTTATCAACAGATTGATTGTCAAAATGATGGTGAAAATTTTCGTGAATATCTTGTGATGATAAATTATCATTGTCTACATTGGGTGGAAAATTTTGATAATATTCATCATTGAAATTTTGTATAAAATTTTGTTGATTATTATTAGGTTATTTAAGTTGTTTGAGTTGTTTGAGTTATTACCCCAACCATTACCAGATTGATTATTTGTTTGTTTTGGTTTTCGTTGATAGGTCAGATTTTTATCAAGTTTTTCTTTGGGAAGTTCAATACCTGTTTGACGAGAGAGTTCTTTTAACGCCTCGCCTGCGGTCATGTTTTCGTATTCTTTTAAAAAAGTTAAAGCGTTGCCTTTGACCCCACAGCCAAAACAGTTATAAAAACCTTTATCTGGATTGACAAAAAAAGACGGTGTTTTTTCGCCATGAAACGGACAGCATCCTTTAAACTCATTGCCAGACTTTTTGAGTTCAACGTGTTTGCCGATGATTTTGACAATATCCGCTTGTTTGATAATTTGTTCAATGATGTGGTTATTGCTCATAGTGATGATTTGGTTATTCAGATTAAACAAAGACAAATAAAGGCGTGAATTGTTCACACCTTTTATTTACCTTTTATTTTTTTTAAGTAACTGGACAAAATTATTTTAGGTTTTCCGTTCGCACTGAGCTTGTCGAAAGATTATTAAAACAATCCGTTAAAATTATTGCTCTTCTGGCAAGCCTAAACCAAGATTGACTTTTTTAGGATGGGTCATTTCTGGCAATTGTTCATTTTCTGCTTGCGTGGTGGCTAATTGTAGCTGCATGGCTTGTTGCACTAATTGAATGACTTGCGGTTTGGTTGCGGTATTGCCTGTTGTATTGCTGTCGTTTACTTGATTTTTTTCGCTTTTACCCAATACACCAAAACTTAATTTGTTGAGCCAATCACCTGCACTGCGAGTATTTTCCAACAAAACGTTGCCATCACTTGATAACAAGTCTGGATAGTTGATTTTTAATAATTGTTTGTACTGATTGGCGGTATCGGTCATACCAAGTTTGTCATAGCTATATGCCATGGTGGCAATCGCCTCTGGCACGACTGGGGTTTGTGGATAGTGTTGGAATACCCATGTGGCACGATTTGCCGATGCAAGGTAGGCTTTTCGTTTGATATACCAACGAGCCGCTTGCATTTCACTTTCGGCAAATTGGTTATAAATATAACGCATACGTTGGGCGGCATCGGGGGCGTATTGGCTACTTGGGTATTTGGCAATCAGTTCTTGAAAGTTGCTAAATGCCAATTTGTAATAGCCTGTATCACGGTGTGCAGGGTTTAATTTGGCATATTTTAACACGCCTGAAGATGCCGTTTGCATATTGGCAACGCCACGCACATAGTAAGCATAGCTAACTTGTGGATTGGTCGGATATAGCTGAATAAATTTTTCGCTACTGGCAACAGCGTCCAAATAGTCGCCATGTTGGTATTGTGAATACATCAAGTCAAGCAGGGCTTGCTCACTGTATTCGCCAACAGGGTAAAAGGTGCGTAAATCGTTTAGATTGGCGGTCGCTTTGGCATAGTTGCCTTTGCTTAGATTATTTTGGGCTTCGTTATAGTAGCCTTGTTCGCTGTTTTCGGCTTTGACGGCTTTTACTTCGTCTTTTTTGCCAAATAATGGTTTGGATTTTAACGATTGACAACCGTTTAAGCCAATCATTGCCACTGTTAATAACGACAAACTTGTTACTTTTATCATTGCACGCATAAATAACCTCGTTGGTAAAAAATTACCCTAACATCTTAAAAAATTAAGTGTTGTAAAAAATATCGTAAAAAAATTTCGCTAAGTTTATCATGATACGTTATACTTTTAAATCTATTTTTAAAAACCTTTTGGAAAAAACCATGCAAAATGACAATTTTCAACAAAATTTTAACAATAACACAAATGATTTTGACAATTTTTTTGACAATGATGATGAAAATGATGAAAATAATGACATTGATAACCATCAAGCCCAAGCAATCCAAAAATTACCACGTAACCGACACAGACGTGGGAGAACGCATTGATAAAATCGCCACATCAGCTTTTGACGAGTTTTCACGAGAACAAATCAAAGAATGGCTTGCCACAGGTGAATTAACGGTAAACAGCAAAACCGAAAAACCAAAATACCGTCTAAAACCAAACGATATTTTACAATTAAATGCCACGCCTGCCGAACAACAAGCCGATTTACCAGAGAACATTCCGCTTGATATTGTCTATGAAGATGAACAAGTATTGGTAATTAACAAGCCTGCGGGCATGGTGGTTCACGCAGGGGCGGGCAATTATTCGGGGACGTTGGTCAATGCCTTGCTTTATCATTATCCAAATAGCCGACTATTGCCGAGAGCAGGGCTTGTTCATCGTATTGACAAGGAAACCACAGGCTTAATGGTCGTTGCCAAAGACAGCCAAAGTCAACTTCATTTAACCAATCAATTAAAAGATAAATCGGTATTCCGCCATTATCAAGCGTTGGTGTTGGCGAGCAAAAGTGAATTGATAAAGCATAAAACTATCACAGGCTCAATCGGTCGCCACCCAACGCAACGCACCAAAATGGCAGTCGTGGCGACAGGCAAGCCTGCCGTTACTCATCTTGATAATATTGATGAAATTTTTGAAGGGGTCAGTTTGGTAAGCGTACGCCTTGAAACAGGGCGAACGCACCAAATTCGTGTACATTTGTCAAATCTTGGCTTTTCGTTGATTGGCGACCCTGTTTATGGTTCGGCGAGACGTACCGCCATGCTGTTAAAATATTTAAATGACGATGAAAAATCGCAAGTACAAAACTTTGGCAGACAGGCGTTGCACGCTTTTGAGTTGGGTTTTGTTCACCCAAAAACAGGCGAAGAGATGATTTTTCAAGCATCTATGCCAGATGATATGTTGGCGTTGATTGAAATGTTTGAGCAAAATTTAACAAAAAACTTAATTTGTTAAACATTTAGTTATTATTTGTGAATAAATTCTCAATAATCTGTTTTGCCGAGCCTGTTTTGGCAAGTGGTGCATTTTGCCCTGCCCAAAATGATGAAAACGTCTGATTATCCGCATTTTTTAGCGGATTTAACACAAAAGACGCATTGGGAAAATCGGGAGCCGTATTATTGATAAAACCTAACTCTGCCATCAACGGCGTAACGATACCACGAGCAATACCACCGCTAAAAATATTGGTTAAAGCGGTATGCTGTGCTTGTTCACTTTGGAGCATGGCTCTGTGGGCTTGCGTGGTAAGGCACTCATCAGCGAGCAAAAACGCTGTGCCAACCTGCACCAAATCCGCCCCCAACTCAAATGCCGATGTTACTGTCGCCGAGTCGCTAATCCCGCCTGTACCAATCAGCATAATATCGCTGTTGCTAGATTTTAACAATTTAGCAATGTTTGGCAAAAGGCTAAATGTGCCTGTTTGCGTGGTTAAATCCTTATCCAAGAAAATGCCACGATGTCCGCCAGATTCTAGCCCTTGAGCAATAATGCCGTCCACGCCTTTACTGATTAAAAATTTGGCTTCGTTAATCGTGGTGGCGGTTGATAAGATTTTTGCACCTGATTGTTTAACGATATTTAACAAATTATCATCAGGCAAGCCAAAATGAAAACTGACAATCGGAACTTTTAACTCGGCAATCAGTTCGGCTTGGGCTTTGTCAAACGGTTTGCGACCGCCTGTTAAAGGGATATTTTGGTTATCAACTTGTAATTTGTCATAATACGGTTGTAAGGTTTTTAGCCAATTTTGGTGAACGCTGTCGGTGTATTCTGGGTTTTTATGGGCAAAAAAAATTGACGTTAAACGGCATATCGGTAGCGGTGCGAATGGCGTTGATTTCTTGTTCTACTTTTTCAAGTGATATCAACGCACACGGTAGCGAACCAACACCGCCAGATTGACAGACGGCGATGGCAAGTTTGCTGTCTTGCACGCCTGCCATCGGAGCTTGGATAATGGGTTTGGCGTTGTGATGGTGTAGTAGGTTTAATAAGTTTTTTGACATGATATTTTCCTTTTTTGGTGAATGTGTGAATAGCACTATAACCGATTTTTTGGCAATAAAAAATAGCTAAATCGTGACTATTTAGCTATTTGATAATCAAAATCAATTTAATTTGGCATTTAAGGATTTGGAATCGTCATCAAAAACTCTTGCCGAGCTTGAGCATTATCCTTAAACTCACCCAACAGCGAAATACTGCGAGTGCTAGACTGCTGTTTCATCACCCCACGCATCATCATGCACATATGTGCCGCATCCATCACCACCGCACAGCCCCTTGCCCCTGTCATATCCATCACAGCTTGAGCGACTTGCTTGGTCAGATTTTCTTGAATTTGCAAACGGCGAGCGTACATATCCACAATCCGAGCCATTTTTGACAAACCAATCACCTTATCATTTGGCAAATACGCCACATGAGCCACCCCATAAAACGGTAACATATGATGCTCACACATAGAGTAAAACTCAATATTTTTTACCAAAATCAACTCATTATTATCAGTCGGAAAAATCGCCCCATTGGTAATCTCTTCAAGGCTTTGATGATAGCCTTGTGTCAAAAACGAAAACGCCTTTGCCGCACGCTCTGGCGTATCTAACAAACCCGCACGGTTCAAGTCTTCGCCCGTTGAAGCGATTAAATGACTGTAAACTTCTGCATTATTCATGTACAATATAACCTTTCAAAAAATTAGGCATAGCTTAACGTTTTAAAAAAATTTGTAAAGTGATTTTTGCTAAAGATAATATGAAAAAATTATCAATTGCCTAAAACTCAACCCTTGTTTGTTTTTAAACATTAGCTTTGATTTTTAATATTGATTTTTAATATTAATTTACCGCTAAATCTAAAACGGACAATTTTACCAAATTTATAAGGAAAAATCCATGTTGTTAAAAGGAAAACGCTTTGTCGTAACAGGTATCGCCAGCAAATTGTCTATCGCATGGGCAATCGCCGAAAGTCTGCACCGAGAGGGGGCAGAGCTGATTTTGACCTACCCAAATGACAAAATCAAAAAACGTGTGGACATGGCAGGCGAGGCGTTTAATGCCGTTGCCGTATTGCCATGCGATGTCGCAAGCGATAGTGATATTGTGGCGTGTTTTGATAAAATTGCCGAAATTTGGGGCGATGGCATTGATGGCGTGGTTCATGCCATTGGTTTTGCCCCAGCCGAGCAGTTGGACGGTGATTTTACCGAAGTTACCACACGTGAAGGCTTTGCTATTGCCCATGATATTAGCAGTTACAGCTTTGTGGCACTGGCAAAGGTAAGTCGTGAATTGTTAAAAAAACGTCAAGGTTCGCTTTTGACTTTGACTTATGAGGGCAGTATTTCGGTATTGCCAAATTACAACGTCATGGGCTTGGCAAAAGCAAGCCTAGAAGCAAGCGTGCGTTATTTGGCAAGTTCATTGGGTGCGGACGGCATTCGTGTCAATGCGATTTCGGCAGGCCCAATCCGAACGCTTGCGGCAAGTGGCATCAAGTCCTTTCGCAAAATGTTAGACATGAACGAAAAAATCGCACCGTTACACCGCAATGTTACTCAAGAAGAAGTCGGCAATGCGAGTTTGTTTTTGTTATCGCCTTGGGCGAGTGGCATTACAGGAGAGATTTTGTTTGTGGATTGTGGTTTTAACACCGTTGGCATGAGCGAACAAATGTTAATGGATAACGAAGAATAACCGCTGTGAATGTTTGTTAATATTTGACAAAAAGGGCAAAAAGGGCGTGGTGAACGCTCTTTTTTTATTGTTAATTTGTAAGAACCTCAAGCGTTATTTACATTTTGTTT
>CAKMOY010000078.1 GCA_927911235.1 uncultured Moraxella sp. | reverse complement strand
ATTTAACTCAACTTCCATACAGCCTTTATAAAAACTTTTGATTTCATCATATTTTGGCGGTATGATTTCTTTACCTGTTTTATCAATAAAACCGTATTTATTATTTAACTCAACCAACACCAAGCCATCAGGAAACCAATCAATATAATCATAATGTAACGGTACAATGACTTTGCCTGTGGTGTCAATCAGCCCATATTTTTCACCGATGCTCATGATGGCTAAATTTGCATAAAAAACGTCAATAAAATCATAAGTCGGTGGCAAGATTGTTTTCCCTGTTTTATCAATCAATCCCCATTTTTCACCCACTTTTACAGGGCAACGCCATCAGAAAACGCCTCGACTTTATCATAGGTTGCCCGAATAAAAGTTTTACCCGTTTCGTCAATAAAACCATATTTTAAGCCGTTGTTATCACTCAACTCAACCACCGCAAAGCCATCATAAAAACTACTAATCAAGTTGTGATTTGGCGGTACGACCTGCTTGCCTGTGGTATCAAATAACGTTTTTTTGCCACCCTATCTTACCAGTTTGCCGAGCTTCTATTAAACCGTCAGACACAAGCTCTACATCTACATAGTTGAGCGGTACGATGACTTTGCCTGTTTTGTCAATCACGCCCCATTGCCATCAATCTGTACAGGGGCAAGATTTTGACGAAAACGATAAGTTTCATCGTATTTTGGGGCGATGACTTCTTGTCCTTGGGTGTTGATAAAGCCCCATTTGCCGTGTAGTCTTACTTGTGCTAGTCCTTCAGAAAAACGCTGGGCATCTTCATATTTTAATGGAATAACGACTTGGTTGGCTTTGTTAACAAAGCCCCATTTACCGCCTTTTTTTACAAGCAATAAACCGTCTTCAAACTAAAAAGCCTCTTCATATGTTAGTGGAATGATGACTTTGCCTGTTTTGTCAATAAAGCCGTGTTTGTCGCCTAAGCGAACTCTGGCTAAGTCTTCAGAAAAACCAGAGATAAAATCGTATTTTGGTGGGACAACGTCTTTGCCTTCAGTGTCAATCAGCCCCCATTTTTCACCCAATTTTACACGGGCGACACCGTCTTCAAAGCTAATCACTTCGTCATATTTGAGTGGAATGGCAATTTTGCCTGTTTTGTCAATAAAGCCTTTTTTTCCGCCAAGTTCCACAATGGCACGATTGTCAGAAAAATAAAAAGCAAAATCGTAAATCGGTGCGATAATTTCTTTGCCTGTTTTATCCACATAGCCAAATTTGTCGTTTCTTCTAAAAACTGCCACATCGTCACCTAAGCAAGATACAGCGTCATATCTGACTAAATTTGGCGGTGTGTAGCAGCCATCGTCCGCCCATGCGGTTGTTGTACCGCAAGCGATGGCTAGGGCAAGGGTGAGTTTGGTGAAAAGGTTTTTCATGGATAATCCTTATTAAATGTTAAAATATACCAATTATTGTATATGAATAATAGAAGATTGCAAACGGACGATTAACAATTTTACAATAGTAATCCACCGCCCACTCTTTTATAGTAAAGCAATTTTTAACTTTTTTAATAGGAAAATCCCATGCTAAACGCAGTCCCATGGCGACTTTGATTGCCATTGATGGGTTGTTGCCACTGGGTCCAAATTTTGTGCAACGCATTAGTGAGAGCCTAAGCAAAGGGAAAAACAACATTACCAATCAAGCCAACTTTGCCAATATTCAGCCCTTACTTGGCAATCAACTTTTTGGCAATGGTAATTTGTCCATGCAAAACATTTGGCAAAATTTTATTGAAATTTTTGAAAATTCCAAACAAACCATCACCCAATTTTTGAATGAAAAAGGCATTACCCAAGAGCGTGTCAGCCAGCAACTAACAGGCGTAGTAAACTTTAGTGCTGACAAGGTGGACTACGTCAGTGCGTATATTGACATTACTACCAATTACATTTATCACTCGGGAAGTTTGACGGTGCTTCGAGCGATGATTGAGCGGGCGTATGGCGTTGTCCAAGCACAGCCAAAACAGCCGAACATTGCGGTAGCTCATGGTAATATTGGTGTGGCTCGTGGGTGATTAAATCATTTTGTAATAATAAAAAAAGGGTGGATTTTGTATAATCCCCCCCTTTTATTTGTTATATTAACCAAACTGTTGTTGGCAAATATCAATAAACGCCTTGCCAAAATGTCGGATATCGCTGTCCGCTCGTGTTGCAATCCAAGTAATATGTTTGCCAAAAACCGTGGTGGGAATTTTGGTTAAATTGCGATAATGCTCGCCTTCAAATGCCATCTCAGCAATCGTCCCCACACCCATCTCTAGCCCCACATAAGTGCTAATCACATCAGCGTCAAGGGCAGTCAGCACGATATTTGGTTCAATGCCTGCTTGATGAAACATCTTGTCAATCGCCCCACGTCCTGTAAAACCACCGTGATAAGTGATAATGGGATAATCTTTTAACACATGAATATCATCAATCCGTTCAAATTTTGTCAATTCGTGTCCCATTGGCACGATGATATGATGATACCAATCATAATAACGGATACAGTGCAAATTATCCTTTGTCAAAAGCGACTCGGTGGCAATACCAATATCCGCCTGCCCTTGTGCGACCATATCAGCGATGGACTTTGGGTCGGCTTGGTTCAAAATCAAATGCACATTCGGATAACGCTCTTTAAACTTTTTCACAACCCAAGGCAACACATAGCGGGCTTGTGTGTGTGTGGTGGCGATGGATAGCTCGCCTTTGGCAGGGTTTTGAAAATCAAGGGTAATGTTTTCAATCGTGCGAATTTCCACAAAAATCCGCTCAATATGTGGCAACAGCTCTTCGCCAATTTGGGTCAAACCTGTCAAACGCTTGCCTTGACGTACAAATACTTCGGCTCTCAGTTGGCTTTCTAGGGCGGAAATGTGTTTGCTTAGGCTTGATTGACTGGTGTGTAGCACTTTGGCAGCTTGGCTTAGGTTGTAGTTGTTGATAACGGTTTGCCAAACGGTTTCTAATTGTTTTAATTGAATTTGTAAATGTCGCTGATTAATGACAATATTGACAGCCATAAGTTTTCCTTTTTAAAAATAACAATAAAATCATGGATTTAAATATTGTTTTAACGCATTGAGAACAATTTTTTCCATCGGTTCATCAGGAAATTTTTGGCTAAGTTGTTTAAATAGTTTAACAGGCAACTGCAATTCAAAATCCACACTCTCGCCCATAATCCGAGCCAGCTCAACGCTGACAATCGCCCAAGTACAGCCTGCATAGTCAGGATTTGATAAATAGGTGTTAATGGGGTGGGGCTGTGGAATTTTTTTATCATTTTCAATCAGTTGGTGCAAATGAACAATCACATTTATACGAGTGTTGGCGATGACTTCCGCCATGTTTTGCCCTGTAATGGCTAAATCAGGAATGTCAGGCACGTTTACATAAAAATCATCGCCTTTATGAAAAATTGCAACAGGATACTGCATAAAATACCAGCCTTGGTAAGATTTTGGTGAAAAAAATAGGTGAAAAAACGTTATTCAGTATAGCACAAATTTGACAAAAAATTGATACAATTTAGAATAAAAAATACATTTCCATACGAATAGCCAAATTTTGATAGGTTTGTGAAAAAAATTGCGTTATACTATGACAATTTTTAGCAAAAATTTAACCAAAAAAAGACCTTGTTGTATGACTGTATCCACCCAAAAAAATGCCAATCTACAGCCCAAAAAATCTTGGGGGCAAGCACTTTCTGCCTACAAAGATAAACGAGCGTTAATCATGTTGTTTTTGGGATTTTCGGCAGGGATTCCGATTTTGCTGATTTTTTCAAGTCTGTCATTGTGGCTACGTGAAGCAGGGATTGAGCGTAGCACCGTAACTATGTTTAGTTGGGCGGCATTGGGTTATTCGTTTAAATTTATTTGGGCACCCTTGATTGATGTGATTCCTGTGCCTGTTTTAACCAAAAAACTCGGCAAACGTAGGGCATGGCTTTTGACTGCACAATGTTTGATTATTCTTGCGATTTGTATCATGGCAAGCATCAATCCTGTTAATCAGTCGCTTGGGTTGATGGCGATGGGAGCGGTGTTGCTTGGTTTTTCATCAGCAACTCAAGATATCGTGATTGATGCGTATCGCATTGAACTTGCCGATACGTCTATGCAGACGATTTTGTCAGCGAATTATAACGCAGGGTATCGCATAGGCATGATTGTAGCTGGGGCAGGGGCATTGTTTTTGGCAGAATATTTTGGCTCGGTGAAAGGGGCGTATCTGTACGATGCGTGGCGAAATACCTATTTTATCATGGCAGGGGTGATGGGTATTGGCGTTGCGACAACTTTATTGATTAAAGAACCTGTCAATAATCGCCCAAAAATCGTGCAACAAAGCTCCGATTATATGCGTTTGGTTGCTGTATTTGCGTTATCTGTGATTGGTTTTGTTTTAACTTTTATGGGTTTAGGTCAAATTTTACTCGAAACCAAAAACGTATTGTTAGGCTTTTTGCTTGAAACCATTCATTTAATCGGCTCGCTTGGCGTGGCGGTGGCGGTGGGCTTTAGCCTTGTTAAAATGGGTTTAGTCAAAAAAGAAGTCGCCTTTGTTACTTGGGTTGAGCCAATTTTGGACTTTTTTAAACGTTATGGCAAAAAGGCGTTTTTACTGTTGCTGTTAATTGGTTTGTACCGCATTTCGGACATTGTGGCAGGCGTGATTTCCAATGTGTTTTATGAAGACATGGGCTTTAGCAAAAGCGACATCGCCACAGCAGTGAAAACCTTTGGCGTGTTGATGGTGATTGTCGGCGGATTTGTCGGTGGCATTGTGGCACAGCGTTTTCGCATTATGCAAGCGATGATGATTGGTGGTGTGCTTGCCTGTTTGACCAATTTGATGTTTGTCGTGCTTGCCATGCGTGGGTATGATATACCGCTGATGTATACGGCAGTAGCGATTGATAATCTTGCATCTGGCTTGGCAGGGGCGGTGTTTATTGCATTTTTGTCGGCATTGACAAATATTCGGTTTACCGCTGTTCAGTATGCGATTTTTAGCTCGTTGATGACTTTAATTCCCAAGGTATTGGGCGGTTATTCGGGTACAATTGTTGATAATTTGGGTTATGCGTGGTTTTTCACTTTTACCACTTTGATTGGTTTGCCGATTTTATACCTTGTGTATTTGGTCGATAAAAAAGTGATGTTAGAAAATAAAGATGAAAAATAGCTATGATAATCAAAGATTTATTAAAAAATAGTCCGATTGAAAAACATATTAATCAACAGTTATTATTGGCAATTTTACAAAAAAATCGCAGTTTTTTAATCAGTCATGACGATTATAGTTTGAATGATAATGAGTTACAACGTTATCAAAATGCGGTCAAAGAACTACAAAATGGCAAACCGTTGGCGTATATTTTGGGGGTACAAGCCTTTTGGAAACATGATTTTTTGGTAAATGAACATACATTAATCCCTAGACCTGATACCGAAATTTTGATAGAAACCGTACTTAATTTTATTAAAAATAGCCTAAGCAAAAAAGAATATTTATCCATTCTTGATTTAGGCACAGGCACAGGCTGTATTGCCATAAGTTTAGCCTTTGAAAACCCAAACGCTCACGTTATCGCCATTGATTTTTCTGAAAATGCCTTAAAAATCGCCGAACAAAATGCCAAAAGGGCAGGCGTGAATGTCAATTTTTTGTGTGGCAGTTGGTTTGAACCACTGCAACATTTAAAAAATCAACAAAAATTTGATATCATCGTATCCAATCCGCCCTATATTGACCCAAAAGACCAACATTTAACCAATTTGACCTATGAACCCATCACTGCTTTAGTTGCAAAAATCATGGATTAGCCGATATTGAGCATATTGTCAGCCATACCAAAAACCATCTTAATCCACAAGGTTTGCTTGCCATAGAGCATGGCTACGACCAAGCCAAACAAGTGCAATCCATTGTTAGCAATCATCATTTTAACCAAATTCAAACAATCAAAGATTATGGTGATAATGATAGGGTAACTTGTGGCATTTTTGATGGTAATTTTTAACAATTTTTAAGAAATTTATTTTGTTAAAGTTAAAAAGTTTTGTTATGATAAAGCAATTCTTTAAAAAAGGACAATTTGACAATGTTTAGCAAAATTTTTAACAAACGTTTAAATAGCCTGACTTTGGCGGTGCTATCCACTTTGGCATTGACTGCGTGCGGTGGTGGCGGTGGAGATTCATCAAGTGCAAGTATAGTCAAAACTTAATTATACCAAGTAACTTTCAATACAATCCTTAAGTGAGTTAAAGTTGCTTAGAGTTAAAAGAACTTTTTGCTTAATTACCGCCCACAACTGTTCAATTGGATTGAGTTCAGGCGAGTAAGGTGGTAAATACATCAGCTTAATATTTTTATCCCACAAGATTCAATTTTATTCATTCAGCCTAATCAGCAGTAAGCTCACCCAAGCCAAGATAAATCTTAAAAAACCAAAATCAAATATACTATTGTTATTTTGGATAAACTTTGGTAAAATACTGAGCTTTAATCAGCTTGTTCTCGTTTTTCGTGTCTCGTGATACAAGCCTTTATATAAATAACTTTGGCAAAACGGTACGGCTGACCCTTTTTGTCAATTCACCATTTTAAATTAAGGATTTTTGCTATGGCAAACTCTGCACAAGCTCGTAAACGTGCACGTCAAAACGTGAAACGTCGTCAATTAAAAGCATCACAACGTTCAATGGTTCGTACTTACCTAAAACGTGTGGTAAAAGCTATTGAAGCAAAAGATTATGAATTGGCTACTGAAGCATACAAACAAGCAGTACCAGTCATTGACCGTATCGCTGACAAAGGCGTTATCCACAAAAACAAAGCGGCACGCCATAAAAGCCGTCTTAACAAAGCAATCAAAGCACTTAAAGCTTAATTTTGCCTTTTACCAAAAAAACCAACTTAGTTTTAAGTTGGTTTTTTTGTTTTTAAGGGATTAGAACCTGTATTCATAACATTTTTTGATGTAAAAAGCAAACAAAATATTCATCAAGTATTGATAAAATTTTAATGCGTAATGTTGGTAAAATACAGGTTTTTATTTAAAAGGGCGCAAAGAACA
>CAKMOY010000077.1 GCA_927911235.1 uncultured Moraxella sp. | reverse complement strand
ATACTTTTTTTTAACCATTTGTTTAATGTTACACTACTTACGTTTATCAAATTTAGGTTAATTGTTGTTTATTTTTTATAAAAATTAACCGTCATTGATAGCTGTTTTATATTTTCTACACAACTTTTATACAACATGATGTTGATGGTATTGCAAAACTCAAGGATTTATCAAGTGGTAAGTCCTTATTTTTTGTAAATTTTATCAACACTTGGAGGGGTTTATGGATAATTTTTTTTATCAATTTTAACCAAACGCTTGGTTCATCGGTGGTTACCATGATTGGGGCGTTGGTGATTTTTTTAATCGGTTGGATTTTGGCAGGTATCATCGGTTCTGCGGTGCATAAACTGCTTGCCAAACTGGATTTGAACCAAAAAATGAACGCATCAACAGGCAAAAATTATGATTTGGCGACTTTGTTGTCTCGTATCGCATTTTGGTTTGTATTTGTGATTGGCATTTCGGCAGCGTTGAGTTTCTTGCGTCTGGACGCAATTTCTGTACCGTTTGCCAACATGATTAATCAAGTGTTGCTATTTATCCCAAATCTGTTTGGGGCGACGGCGTTGGCAGTGTTGGGCTTTGTGATTGCAACCATTGCTCGCACAGCGTTGTCAGGCGTGTTAAACCGTACTTCATTGGACGAAAAACTTGCTAAAGATGCGGGCGTACCTGCGATGAGCGACAACATTGCCAATATTGCATATTGGTTTATTTTGTTGATGTTTTTGCCGATGGTATTGCAACAGTTAGGCTTAACAGGTTTATTAAATCCAGTTAATAATATGATTGGCAAAACGCTTGACTTTCTGCCAAATGTTGTTATCGCTGGCGTGTTGTTCTTTGTTGGTTTTATCATTGCAAAAATCTTGCGTGGTATCGTTACCAACGTGGTGGCAAGCCTAAATATCCAGTCAGTTGCGAGCAAAGTTGGTATTAGCAATCAGCTAAAACTTGCCAATATCGCAGGGACGTTGGTGTATTTGTTGGTGATGATTACCACGATTATCATGGCGTTAGATGCCCTAAAAATTGAGTCTATCTCTCGCCCTGCGACCAATATGTTAAACCAAATCATGTCCGCCGTGCCACATATCATTGCGGCGGTAGCGATTTTGGGGATTACTTATTATATCGTGAGCTTTGTGGCAAATATTGTCAAAAGTTTGCTTGAAAACACAGGCGTGAATGAGTTGCCTGCAAAATTGGGTTTGCAAAATGTGTTAAACACCAATGCACAAAACATTGACCCAACCAAACCACAAAGCACGAATACCAAAGTATCTGATATTATCGGTACGTTGATTGTTTGTTTTGCGATGTTGTTTGCTAGTATTGAAGCGGCAAATCGTTTGGGCTTTACCCACATCAGCGAATTGATTACCATGTTTATTGAATTTGGTGCGCAAATCTTGTTGGGTGCGGTGATTTTGGCGATTGGTTTTTGGCTTGCCAACTTATTGGCAGGTATGGTTCAACGCTCGCCAAGCGGTTCGTCATTTTTGGCAAACCTTGTGCGTGTGCTAATCATGGGCTTGGTGCTTGCGATGGGCTTGCGTGCGATGGGTATCGCTGATTCTATCGTAAATCTAGCCTTTGGCTTGACTTTAGGTGCGGTTGCGGTTGCATTTGCCTTGGCATTTGGTCTTGGCGGTCGTGATGCGGCAGCACGTTTGTTAAAAAACATTCAAGACAAAGCGGAGCGGAAACGAAGCCAAAAAACTGACTCAACCAACCAGCACATTTTCAACTGATGGTTTAAAACCAAAATCTGATGACAATGTCTAATGAATTGATTTTTATCAAAAAAACGCCTTCATTGTGAAGGCGTTTTTTTATGATTGTTTAAAATTTATTTTCTTAAATCTTGCAACGGTTTTGACATATTTTCGGCGACACCGCCTGTCACTCCTTCATAATAGTCATAAATTTTTGGCAAATCGGCATTGATGTCGCCAGTTGGATAAAAAAGTGGCAAAAATCGCACCTGTTTGCTCGGATAATCAATGGCAATCGGCAAAATCGGTACACCTGCCCCCACCGCCAGATAATAAAAACCTGTTTTCCAGTTTTTGGTATATTTGCGAGTGCCTTCTGGGGCAAGTCCCAAAAATAACTGGTCTTCTTTGTTAAAACGGTCAATGCTTGCCTGTAAGGTTGAGCCTTTTTTCTCACGGTCAATAGCGATAATCCCACCCCAACGCAAAAATTGAGCCAAAACAGGCACTTGAAACAGCTCTTTTTTGCCCATGATTTTGATATCCACGTTTAACGCCAAAATGGTCGCAATCGCCCAAAGTCCATCAATATTGGTGGTGTGTGGCACGGCAAGCATGACACATTTTTTGATATTGGGGATTTCGCCAACAATTTTCCAGCCACTTGCTTTCATAAAGGCTTTGGCAAGTTTTGGGGCGATTGTACCGTTTCGGCGTGGGGCGTTTTCGCCGATGGTATTGAGGTTGATTTCGGGTAAGTTGCTAGAATCCATGATGTCTTCCTATTTTTAAAATTTTTGGTAGTTTATAACAAGTGTAAACTAAAGTACAAGTTTTTTGGCATTTATCCTAAAAAATGTCAAAGAAATTGACACAATTTTACACATATTTTTGAGAAAAAACGTTACAATGACAAAAAATTTTAAAAGTCTAAAAGCAAAATCATGTTAAAAAAATCCCTAATCACCCTAACCATCGCCAGCGTTTTATCTTTAACCGCCTGTTCATCTTTTTTAGAAAATTTAGGCAAAGTGCCACAAAACTACACCCAAGCGGTCAAACAAGGCGTACTCGAACAAAAATACACGCGTATGGGGTAATTTGCCGTTGCCAGTCAAACTTTTGGCGTGGGCAAAAATAACCAATTTAGCCAAAAAATTTGGTATCTGCAAAATTTAGAAAGTGGCAAAACTTATCCACTGGTGATGATGGTTAACGGCTCTGGCTCTACCTTTGGCAATTATGAAGCGGTGTTTGTGGGTGAAAATACCGAAATCCGTCATAATGCCAATTGGCAAAATGTGAATGTAAAAAATTTACCCAATTAATACAGCGAGCTTTTAAAAATTTGTTTAAATGCCAATTTAAGCCACAGGAGTTTTTTATGAAATTATCACTCATCGGACTTGTTGCTATGACCACAATCACTCTAACCGCTTGCCAAAGCACCCCAAAACAAGAAAAGCCAGAAATGGTCGGTATGGCAAACCCTGCCAGCGTTTTTTGCGTAAAACAAGGTGGTAAACTTGAAGCTCGTCAAGATGCACAAGGCAATGAATATGCGATGTGCCATTTGCCAAATGGTCAAGTCGTGGAAGAATGGGAATATTTTCGTAAACACGCACCGAAAAACTAATTTTTAGATAAATTAAAAAAACTGTTTAGCAAAATGTTAAACGGTTTTTTATTTTCTTAAAACTTTTTTATTATCCACCTTTCAACCACCTTATAAAGGCAAAACTTGCTTGTTCTTTTTGGTTATCGCCAAATTCATAAAACCGCATGCTCACCAGTCTATCTGGCATATACTGCTGTGGATAGTAGTGGTTTGGGTAGTCGTGCGGATAGACATAGTTTGCCCCATAGCCATCCGCTCGCATAAGCGATGTTACACCATTTCTCAGGTGGAGCGGTACAGGCGATTGGTCGGTTTCGGCAAGTTTCATGGCTTTATTTATCGCATTATAACTGGTGTTGGATTTTGGGCTATTTGCCAAATACACGAGTGCTTGCCCCAAAATAATCCTTGCCTCTGGCATACCGATACTTTGCACACTTCGCAAGGCGGTATCGGCAATGAGCAAGGCATTTGGATTGGCAAGTCCAATATCTTCACTTGCCGAGATGACAAGCCTGCGAGCGATAAAAGCAGGGTCTTCGCCAGCAGTGAGCATACGAGCAAGCCAATACAGCCCTGCATCAGCGTCCGAGCCACGAATGGATTTTATCATTGCCGAGACCAAGTCATAATGATTGTCGCCTGATTTGTCATAACGCACAAGGCTTGCCCCTGCCACCGCCACCACGTTGTCATCATTCACAATAATCGGCAGATTTTTATTAAAATTTACATGAGAACAAACGGCTAATTCTAATAAATTCAATGCCTTACGAGCATCCCCTTGCGACAGCTCAAAAATGGCTTTGGCAGAATCAATTTGAATGCTTAATTTGCCAAATTCGCTGTCGGTTTTTATCGCACGTTCTAACACTTGGTTGATTTCAATTTCGTTCAAAGGCTCAAGGCGATAGACTTGACAGCGAGAGAGCAAGGCGTTATTGACGCTAAAGGACGGATTTTCGGTGGTCGCCCCAATGAGCGTAATATCGCCAGACTCCACCGCCCCAAGCAGAGCGTCTTGTTGGGCTTTGTTAAAACGGTGAATCTCGTCCACAAACACCACAGGCGACTCACTAAAGAGTCCATCATATTTTGCCAATACTTCACGAAGTTCTTTCACACCTGCGTTAATGGCAGAGAGCGTGCGAAATGGGCGATTAACCGCATCGGCTAGGAGCATGGCGATGGTGGTTTTGCCAATGCCCGCTTCGCCATGCAAAATGATGGACGGCAAGTAGCTTTGTGTGATGATGTTGCGGATTGGGGCGTTTTGCCCAAGTAGGTGCGTTTGTCCGATGACTTCGTCAATGGATTTTGGGCGAATGCGTTGGGCTAGGGGGATTTGGTTTGTCATTTTGGTATTTTTGATAAAATAGGCAGAATGTTGTGATATTAGCATTATAATAAAAAAATGGGGCCATCATGCTAGATTTACAAAAATCTTTAAAATTTGATAGGATTGAAATTATCAAACCTGCCGAGCATTGGCAAACGACTGATTATGCTAAATTTTTTGAAGACGGTATCGCATGGCTTATTGATTATCCGTCAAGATTTTATTTAGTTTTTTTACCACAATCATCATGCGGATAAATTTTTGGTTTTAACATTAGCATTGACTAGCCCTTATCACATCAAAAAACTTAACTTTTATGCATCGGTTCATTCATATGAGCTTTCATCATACCTGCCACAATCGCCGTTAGCAAACACCCCACCGTCAAATAAATTGCCACATACGTCCAGCCACCGCCATTCATCGTGGTCAAACTTGCCGCAATAAACGGCGTAAAACCGCCACCCACAATACTTGCCAACTGATAACCAACGCCCGCCCCACTATAACGATACTCCGTACCAAAAAGCTCCGTAAAAATCGGCTGATGAACGCTCACCACCATATCATGAGCCAAATTCGCAAGCAAAATTGAAAAAATCACAATCCACAACAGCGACCCACTCTCTAACGCCATAAAAAATGGAAACGCACACACCGCCCCAATCAACCCACCAAGCACACACATTCTACGTCTGCCAAAACGGTCTGCCATCATCGCAAAAAACGGAATAGACACACAACTAATCGCCCCAACGAGCAAGGTAATATTCAAAAACACCTTAGAATCCATGTGCAAATGTTCGGTTGAATAATTTAACGCAAAAGTCGTTACCAAATACATTGACAACAACTCCGCCAACCGCAACGCAATGATAAAGAAAAAGCCTTTTGGATTTTCTTTTACTGCTTGTACAATTGGAAAAGTTTTGAGTTTGTGGGCGTTTTTTTGCATAACTTCGGTAAATTCAATGGATTCCACCTGCTCTTTGCGTAGCCACATGGCAATCATCACCAAAATACTACTTAAAATAAATGGAAGTCGCCAACCCCATTCAATAAAGGCTTCTTCGCCAAGCAATGCCATCACGAGCGACACCGACCCTGCGGCAAGCATCAAACCCACGCCATAGCCAATCTGCACACCGCTACTATAAAACGCCTTTTTCTCTTGTGGGGCATTTTCCACCGCCATCAACGCCGCACTGCCCCATTCACCGCCCACCGCAAAGCCTTGAATGGCACGCAAGGTAACGAGCAAAATCGGAGCAAGCCAGCCAATTTGATGAAACCTTGGCAACAAACCAATTAAAACGGTCGCCGCTCCCATCAAAAACACGGTTAAAAACAGCATTTTTTTGCGACCAAGTTTATCGCCATAATGCCCAAACACAATGCCCCCAAGCGGACGAAACAAAAACCCCACCCCAAACGTGGCAAGTGCCGCAAGCGTCCCCATATTTGGGTCAATACTTGGGAAAAATTGGGTTTTAAATACCAACGCCGCTACCAGTCCATACAGTAAAAAATCGTACCAATCCACCACCGCCCCTGCAAAACTGCTTAAGGCGGCTTTTTTGGCACGTTGTGGGTTGTAGTTGTTTGGGTGATGATTGTTGTTAAGTGTGTTTGATGTCATCATAAGTCTTTTAGCTTGGTTAAGATTTTTGTTATAGTAATACAAAACTTTACAAAATGCGATATTATCATTATGAATTTGTTCAAGTTTTTTATCAAAAAAAATTTTTTATTAATTGCTGTTGTTTTGGCTATCTATTTATTAACACGAGCCACAATTTCAGGATTATGGTAAGTCATCATCACCACATTATCGCCTTGTTCCACCATAAAAAACCGCCCACGACTGGTAAAAAAATGCCAATGTTCATCATTTTCTTTATCCATAATATGCAACAACTCACAACCATGTTCATCACATAACTGACGAATATAGCGAACATGGCTCGGTAACTGTTCTAAATGCTCATTTTGGCGAGCTTGCAAAATTGGATTTTGTTTTAACTTTTGCAAAAATTGCTTAAATTCCTGATGACTAATAAAAACGGTATCGGCATGATGTTGTAAAAATTGATTGTTTAAAATTTCTAAATTTTCTTTTTTATTAATTTGTAAAAATTTATCGGTTAAACGGTTTAATTTATCATGAATTTTATTCTTATTTAACAAATTTTGTTGGGTAAAATTAATAAAATTATCAATGCCAATTTGACCCATAATCACATCGGCAATTTCTTCTAACAGTTCTAAATGCTGAGTTGCCCCCATTTCTGCCAAGCCAAATTCCACATAATGCAACATACCTGAGTTCCAACGGCTATTATAGGCGAATTGGGCGATACCACCGTTTAACACTTGCGACAGATAATAATCCACATAATAACTGTACAGCACCGCAGGCGAGATTTCATCGCTATGAACGTGCAAATCAAAATAGGCATTGACGTTTTCAATATTGGTAAACACAAGTTCGGTTGGTTCGGTTTCGGTTAGATAAATTTTGTCAATGAGTAGGGCGTTTGTCATAAGTTTTCTCAAGACTGGATATTTGGCATAAAAAAATGTGGGTGAATGAACTAATATAACATAAAACTACTAAAACCTAAAAATGATATATGTTAGAATAACAGCCATTTTTCCAATGATTATTAAAAAAAGATAACAATTATGTCAATTTTTCGTTTTTTTGAAAACCGTTTAAATCCGTATCCTGATGATGATTATCAGTTGCCGACTGATAATTTTTTAAAATTTTTGTGGGCGTGTACCAAAGGCTTGCGTGGCTGGATTTTTGCCTTGATGTGTTTGACTGCTTTAATCGGTATTTACGAATCGCTGTTGTATAAGTGGATTGGTGATATCGTCAATTGGCTTGGGGCGTATTCGCCAAGTGAATTATGGATGCAAAAAGGCGATGATTTGACCCTGATGGCGATGGTGTTAATTTTTAGTCCGTTGATTGTTGGTTTAAGTTCATTCATTCATTTTCAGACCATTCAAGGCGTGTTTCCCATGCAAATGCGGTGGCGTTTTCACCGTCAAATGCTCGGTCAATCCATGCAGTTTTATCAAGACGAATTTTCTGGGCGTGTGTCGGCAAAGGTCATGCAAACTGCCCTTGCGGTGCGTGATACCATTATGACGATTGCCGATATGTTTGTGTATGTGATGGTGTATTTTGTCAGTAGTGGCGTGATTTTGTTTCATTTGGACAGTTGGTTGTTGTTGCCGTTTATTTTGTGGATTGTGATGTTTGTTACGACCATTACTTATTTTATCCCAAAATTAAAAAAATCGGCAAGTCGCCAAGCGGACGCTCGTGCCTTGATGACAGGGCGGATTACCGATGCGTATGCCAATATTATGACGGTAAAATTGTTTAGCCATTCTCGCCGTGAGTTAAGCTATGCTAAAGATGCGATGGGGCAATTTATGGATACCGTGCATGACCAAATGCGTTGGGTGTCAAAATTGGAAGTTGTCAATCATAGCATTAATGTGGTTTTGGTCGCATCAACCGTTGGCATTGGGCTGTACTTGTGGTTTTATCAAAATTTAAGCGTGGGGGCGATTGCGGCAGCGACTGCAATGGCAATGCGTTTAAACGGCTTGACTCATTGGATTATGTGGCAAACGGCAAGTTTGTTTGAAAATATCGGTACGGTGCAAGACGGCATGAAAACTTTGTCAAAACCGCATACGATTGTTGATAAACCGAACGCAGGCGAGCTGACTGTGAATCAAGGCGATATTGTGTTTGATAATGTCAATTTTGGCTATGGCAAAACCGACCAAACCAAACTGTTAGACAATTTTAACTTGCATATTAAAGCAGGCGAAAAAGTTGGTTTAGTGGGACGAAGTGGAGCAGGAAAATCAACATTAGTTAATTTATTATTGCGTTTTTATGATGTGGATAGCGGTAAAATTTTGATTGATGGACAAGATATCGCCAGCGTTAGCCAAGAAAGCCTACGCCGACAAATCGGCATGGTAACCCAAGATACGTCATTGTTGCACCGCACCGTGCGTGAAAATATCGCCTATGGTCGCCCCAATGCCACCGATAGCGAAATTATCACCGCCACCGAGCAAGCCCACGCTGATGAATTTATCAGCCAACTTGCTGATGTCAAAGGCAACAAAGGGCTTGATACCCAAGTGGGTGAACGTGGCGTAAAACTCTCTGGTGGACAACGCCAACGCATTGCCATTGCCCGTGTTATGCTGAAAAACGCCCCAATTTTATTGCTTGATGAAGCAACTTCAGCACTGGATAGCGAAGTGGAACACGCCATTACCGAAAGCCTAAATCAAATGATGGCTGGCAAGACGGTGATTGCGATTGCTCACCGATTATCAACGATTGCCGAGCTTGATAGATTGGTGGTGATGGATAAAGGGCGAATTGTGGAACAAGGTAGCCATGCCGAGTTGCTTGCCAAAAATGGTGTTTATGCCAAACTTTGGGCAAGACAAAGTGGCGGGTTCTTGGGGAAAGATGATTGATGAAAGTAGCATCTAACTTTGCCAAACCACTTCAATATAGTGAACAATGGTCACAAATTTGGGATATTTCTATTTTTGACCATTGGTTTACGAATGATGAAGCCGATAATTGCAAAGTTTTATGTTACGGTATCGCCATTAAACTTGAAAAAGGAAATAAAACTATGGAAGAAAAAAGTGTCAATATCAACGGCAAAAACGCCCGTTATTACAACTTATCAAATCCAAATGCGAGCCAAACCGCCCATTTTTACGGCGGTAATGGTTTTGCCTTAAGCACTTACGAGCCATTATTAAATGCGTTAAACCAACAACTTAACATCACCGCATTAACCATGCGTGGCGAATGGATTGACAAACCTACCGCTGAAAAACTCACCCGAGAAGAAGATGCGGAAGTTTTAATCGAATTTCTACAAAAGACACAAGACAAACCCATCATCGCTATCGGTCATTCACAAGGGGCGACCGCCACTACCATCGCCTGTGCCAAACGCCCAGAACTATTTAGCCAGTTATTTTTGCTTGAACCTGTTACCTTTACCAAACAACAAACTTTAGCTTATAACCTTGCCCCACGCCTAGTCAAAATGACCCAAGAGCCGTTTAAAAGCACCAAAGTCAAACAAGCCGATTGGCAAAGCGTTGATGATTATTACCAATTTTTACGCAGTCACAAAGCGTACAAACGCATTAGCGATGAGTATTTGCAACTTTATGCCAAAAATAGTTTAGAAGAAAAAGATGGTAAATTGACGTTACGTTTTTCGCCTGAGCAAGAGTTGGCGAATTATTTTAGCACGCCGTTTATTATGGACGCTTTAGAAAAAGTGATTGCGGACAACAAAGTCCCTGTTAATCTGATTATTGGCAAGCCGTCTATATTTATCAGCGAAGAAGTGCGAGCCACATGGAACGAGTTTGTACCCAGCGAACAAATTACCGTATTAAATGAATACGGACATTTGCTACCGCTTGAAGCCCCGCAATTGTGTGCGGATTTGATTTTACAAAAAGTTGATTATAGATAAATTGAAGACGAAATTTTTTAATCAAGATTAAAAATCTGTTTCGCAATTCTAAAAGTATTGCAATGGGCTTCCACCACATCATCAAGGTTTTCAGAATAGCCACCGCCCATCACCACCGCAATCGGCAGTTGATAACGCTTGGCATAATTGAACACAAGGCTATCTCGTTGTTTACAGCCTTGTTGGGTTAGGGCAAGTTTGCCAAGTTTATCGCTTGCCAACACGTCCACCCCAGCCAAAAACAACAGCATATCAGGGGCAACCGTTTTAATTAACATCGGCAAATTTTTATCCAAAATCGTTAAATATTCGTCATCGCCTGTATCGTCCGCCAGCTCAATATCTAGGTCGGATTGTTGTTTGCGAAAGGGAAAATTTTTTGCACCGTGCATACTAAAAGTAAACACTCTTTTGTCATTGGCAAAAATATGTGCCGTACCATTGCCTTGATGAACGTCCAAATCAATAATCAAAATCTGTTGGCTAAGTCCTTGATTTAATAACAAATGACTGGTAATTGCCAAATCATTAAACACACAAAACCCTTCGCCATGGTCAGCAAAACCATGATGTGTACCGCCTGACGTACTAAGCGATACGCCAAACTGTTTGGCAAACAACGCACATTCATAAGTGGCGTGGGCGATGGTGCGTTCTCGCTCAAACAAAGCGTGCGACAGCTCAAAACCGATGGCACGTGCGTCTTTTTTTGGCAAGGTCAAATCTTTGAGATGTTGCCAATAGTCTGCGGTGTGCGTGGTTAAAATTTGGCTTTCGCTTAATTTTTTTGGCAAAAACAAATTTTCAGGGCGAATCGTGCCTTCTGCCAACAGCCGTTTTGGGATTTCGTCATATTTTTGCATGGGAAATCGGTGTTTTTCAGGCACGGCATGGTTAAATAGGGGCGAGTAGGCGATTTTTAGCATTGTTGAATGTTAAATTTGTTTGCCAAGTTGTTTGGCTTTTTCGCTGATACCGTTATTTTGTTGTTCGCTATTAATTTCTGCACATTTGTTTGGGTCGTTACCACAAAATTGACAAAATTCATCGCCCATCAATTTTGCCACACCGCCACAAGAGCCTTTAAGTGGTTGTTTTTTAAAGATATAACCCAATCCCATGAACACAAAAAACAGCACAAACACGGCAAAGGTCACAAAAAAGATGGGTAAAAATTGGCTTAACATAGCGTTCTCACTGTTTTTGCTTTTTTAATCGTTTTAAAATAGAATTTTACTGTAACATGATTGTGTTATTTTTGCCAAACGTTTTTGTAAAATTATTTGTCCGTACCTGCTCGCAAGGCTTTCATTTTTGGCGTTTCTACGATTTGCCAATCTGCCAATTGCGTGCTGTCTTTGTTGGCTTTTTTCATGTCTTTATGCACGATAAACATTACCGCAAGGTCTTGGGCGTTCGCCATTGCCAACGCTTTTTGGTAAGGCATGGCGGTCAAAGCAGTCGCCCAAGCGTCCGCTAAAGCGGTGCTATCATGCACCACAGTTACCGATGATGCACCGTCTACCACAGGGCTTGCAGTGGTGGGGTCAATGGTGTGGCTATAACGAATATCGTTAAAAACCAATGAGTTACGATAATTTCCTGATGTCGCAAGGTTGATTTTGCCTGTTGCCGATTCCCGAATGATGGCGATGGTATTGCGATTACTTACGCTACTGTTAATCACAGGCTCGTCAATGCCAAGTTGCCAAAATTGCCCTTTGGCGTTTTTGCCAAGCGTTGCCACTTCGCCACCGATTTCCACCATATAATTTTGGATTTTGTATTCAGATTTTAGCACATCGGCGACCACGTCCACGCCATAACCTTTGGCAATTGCCGAAAAATCCAACGCCACACCGTCTTTGTTTTTTACCAGTTGATTTTGGTTTAACACAATGCTGTCAAAATCAATCAACTGTTTGGCGGTGTCAATCTCGGCTTTTGACGGTGGCGACTGCAAACGGTCAATCCGCATTTCACTGCCAAAGCCCCAAAGTGCCACCAACGGCATAACTGTAGGGTCAAACGCCCCATTGGATGCTTGATAAACCGTTTTGGAATCTTGCAAAACCTTGATAAAATCGTTGTCAATCGTGATGGCTTGTCCTGCTTTGGCATGATTGAACTGCATAATCGTTGCCGTATCGTCATAAGTGGACATACTTTTGTTAATTTGAACCAAGCGTTCATCAATCCGCTTTTGAATGTTCGCCACATCGGCATTTTTTTGGCAATTCAAAAAGTGATATGATAACTTGTCCCCATCGTTTTGCCATCAATACTTTGATAATTGGGTGGTTGCTGACACGCTGTCAAACCCAACATCATTGCACCCATGCCACCCAAATACACAATTTTTTT
>CAKMOY010000076.1 GCA_927911235.1 uncultured Moraxella sp. | reverse complement strand
AGAATCTTTGGCTCAGTTACAAACTTTGCAAAAATTCCGTAACCGTGCTTAATCAGAGATGATGGCTTAGCAGAAAATTGAAAAGATAGTAATGTAAGTTACTATCTTTTTGTGTTTTTTATTGTTTTGGCTTTTATGATTGAATGATATAGACGTAACTTACGATAAATTAGGTTTTCGTTACGTTTTAGTAATAGTAAAAAACGTGTTTTTTTGTTACATTATAATAACTTTGGTGTAAAATCCTTCAGCAAGATTTTGTATCAAAATTGTGGTAATGTTTTTTTGATTTGATGCCTTGTTAAACAATCAATTTTGGGAAAAAATTGATTACAATGTATCATATTTTTGGAGAATAAAAATGGTTGAAGAAGAATTAATTCCCAAAGTATTAATCGTTGAAGACGATGAACGATTGGCAACATTGACCCAAGATTACTTGCGTAAAAATGGTTTAGATGTTGCGATTGAAACCGATGGCAATCGTGCCATTCGCCGTATCATTAGTGAACAGCCTGATATCGTGGTGCTTGATGTGATGTTGCCAGGTAGTGATGGCTTGACGGTTTGCCGTGAAGTGCGTTCACAATATCACAATCCGATTTTAATGCTAACTGCACGTACCGATGACATGGATCAAGTTTTGGGACTTGAAATGGGTGCAGATGACTATGTTGCCAAACCTGTCCAACCACGTGTGCTATTGGCACGTTTGCGTGCGTTGTTACGCCGTTCTGATGTCGCACCGACTGACGATGTTGAGCAACGCCTTGAATTTGGTGATTTGGTGATTGACAACGGTGGTCGTTCGGTAACGCTGAATGATGAATTGGTTGATTTTACCAGTGCCGAGTATGATTTATTGTGGTTATTGGCTTCTAATGCAGGTCGTATTTTGTCTCGTGAAGATATTTTTGAGCGTTTGCGTGGCATTGAGTACGATGGTCAAGACCGTTCAATTGATGTGCGTATCTCTCGTATTCGTCCAAAAATTGGCGATGATCCAGAAAATCCAAAACGTATCAAAACCGTGCGTAGTAAGGGTTATCTGTTTGTCAAGGAAAATTAATTTTTTACCAAAAGTAATGAAAAAGTCGGCTTCAGTCGGCTTTTTTTATTGGTCAAAAAAATGTTTTTTTATGTAAAAATACTTGTCAATATCAAAAAATTTTGGGATGATAAAAGTGCAAAATTAATGAGGTTGTTAAGGAAGATGTTAATTTTGTGATTGATATTTTAATTAAATTAATATATCAATGAATTGGAAAAATCATTCTCAAAAACCTGTTTATTCAAATGGAGTCTTATCATGCGTTACGCAAATCCCAATACTGACGGTGCAAAAGTCAATTTTAAATCCCAATACGAAAACTTTATCGGTGGCGAATGGGTCGCCCCTGTCAAAGGCGAATATTTTGACAACATTTCACCTATCGATGGTAAAGTTTTTACCAAAGTACCCCGTTCAAGCAAAGAAGATATTGAACTTGCCCTAGACGCAGCCCACGCTGCCAAAGACGCTTGGGGTAAAACGTCGCCACAAGAACGTTCAAATATTTTACTCAAAATTGCTGACCGTTTAGAACAAAATTTGGAAGTATTGGCAGTTGCTGAAACATGGGATAATGGTAAGCCGATTCGTGAAACCTTAGCTGCTGATATTCCTTTAACCATTGACCATTTTCGTTATTTTGCAGGTTGTATTCGAGCTCAAGAAGGCACTATCAGCGAGATTGACCACGACACAGTTGCCTATCATTATCATGAGCCGTTGGGCGTGGTGGGACAAATTATCCCTTGGAATTTCCCAATTTTGATGGGAGCTTGGAAAATTGCGCCTGCATTGGCAGCAGGTAACTGTATCGTGTTAAAACCTGCAGAGCAAACGCCTGCGAGCATTTTGGTTTTACTTGAATTGATTCAAGATATTTTGCCAAAAGGCGTGCTAAACGTGGTGAATGGTTATGGTGAAGAGGTTGGGAAAGATTTAGCGACCAATCCACGCATTGCTAAAATCGCTTTTACAGGTTCAACAGAAGTTGGGCAGTTAATTATGGGTTATGCAACGCAAAACTTAATTCCTGTAACGCTTGAGTTGGGTGGTAAATCGCCGAATGTATTTTTTGCCGATGTCATGGATAAAGATGATGACTTTTTAGAAAAAGCATTGGAAGGTTTTACCATGTTCGCACTCAATCAAGGTGAAATTTGTACTTGCCCCTCTCGTGCCTTAGTACATGAAAGTATCGCCGATGAATTTTTGAAAAAAGCGGTTGAGCGTGTGAAAAAAATCAAACTTGGACACCCACTAGATACTGACACAATGGTTGGGGCACAAGCATCACAAGAGCAACAAGACAAGATTTTGGGCTATATCCAAAAAGGCAAAGAAGAAGGTGCGGAACTGCTCACAGGCGGTCAAGCGATGACGACTGTTGATGGTGGTTTTTACATTGAACCGACTGTGTTTAAAGGCGAAAATGGCTTAACGATTTTCCAAGATGAAATTTTTGGGCCAGTACTTTCAGTAACCACGTTCAAAGATTTTGATGAAGCGATGAAAATTGCCAATGATACCATGTACGGCTTAGGTGCTGGCGTGTGGTCTCGTGATGGCACAACGGCTTACCGTGCAGGACGTGCGATTCAGGCGGGTCGTGTGTGGACGAATTGTTATCACATTTACCCTGCTCATGCGGCGTTTGGTGGTTACAAAAAATCAGGCATTGGGCGTGAAACGCATAAGATGATGCTTGACCATTATCAACAAACTAAAAACTTATTGGTGAGTTATTCGCCAAAACCAATGGGCTTTTTCTAATTTTAAAATTGAACATTGCTGTAATTGTAAAAATAGAATATCTTTTGGTATTCTATTTTTTTGTAAAAAAATTTTGATTTGTATTAACATATATTTTTTATATATGTTATAATGATTGCAATCATGTAAATTTAGCGTTTTTTTTATGTTAAAAGATTTATTTGAAATACATAAATTAAATGCTTGATTTAGATGAGGTTTTCAATAAAAAGCCACAATAATGTAGCAATGATAAGCATAAATCAATCAATGTAAATTGATAGGAGTTTGTATGGGAGAGTATAAAAAACATTGGTGGGCGTTAGTCGCTGTACTGATTGTAACTTTCACCTTATTAGGCTGGGGTGGGGTTGAGGTTTATCGTTCGGCGCCGCCTGTTCCAGAAAAATTTGTGGATAGCAAAGGTCAAGTTGTTATCTCAAAAGAAGATATTTTACAAGGTCAATCCGCTTGGCAAACCACAGGCGGTATGCAGTTAGGTTCGGTGTTGGGTCATGGTGCGTATCAAGCGCCTGACTGGACGGCGGATTGGTTGCACCGTGAGTTGGTGGCTTGGTTGGATATCAAGTCGCAAGAATTGTACGGCAAACCCTACGACCAACTTGATAAAACGGTGCAAGCAGGTGTGCGTGAGCTTGCCAAAGAAGAGTATCGTAAAAGTTCTGCTAATGGGGTAGATACGGTTGTGTTGTCAGATACTCGTTTGCAAGCGATTAATCAAGTTGCTCCTTATTATATTAAGCTGTATGGCGGTGATATGGACGATGAAAAAATCGTCAAATCTCGTGAATCTTTTGCGATGAAAAATAATACCCTGCCAGATTTGACTGCTCGTGAGCGTTTGGCAGACTTTTATTTTTGGTCAAGCTGGATTTCGTCAGCGGAGCGTCCCGGTACAACGGCAACCTTTACCAATAACTGGCCACATGAGCCAATCATTGACAATAAACCAACGGCGGAAAATGTGATTTGGTCATTTGCCAGTGTGGTATTTTTGATTGCAGGTATTGGTTTGTTAATTTGGGGTTGGGCTTTCTCTAAAAAAGATGATGAAGTCAAATTGACTGTGCCTGAGCATGACCCTTTAACCAAAATTGTTTTGACACCTTCACAAAAAGCGTTGGCAAAATATGGCTTTTTGGTCGTGGCGTTGTTTATGGTTCAAGTATTATTGGGCGGTTTTGTGGCTCACTATACGGTTGAAGGTCAGTCGTTCTATGGTATTCAGATTTCTGATTGGTTGCCTTATGCGTTGGTGCGTACTTGGCATATCCAAGCGGCATTGTTCTGGATTGCGACTGCGTTTTTGGCAGCAGGTTTATTTTTAACACCGATTATTAATGGTGGTAAAGACCCTAAATTCCAAAAATTGGGTGTGGATATTTTGTGGGTGGCATTGATTATTGTTTGTGTTGGCTCATTTATTTCACAATTCTTTGCGTTAAAACACATCATGCCTGCGAACCTAAACTTCTGGTTTGGTCATCAAGGTTATGAATTTATTGATTTGGGACGTTTTTGGCAAATTTTAAAATGGGTTGGCGTGTTGATTTGGTTAGGCTTGATGGCTCGTGGTTGGGCGTATGGCTTTAAGCAAAAAGGCGACAAAAACTTATTATTTATCTTTGTTGCGTCTGTGGTGTGTGTCGGTTTGTTCTATGGTTCTGGCTTATTCTATGGCGAGCGTACCAATTTGGCAATCATGGAATATTGGCGTTGGTGGGTGGTGCATCTATGGGTTGAAGGTTTCTTTGAAGTATTTGCAACCGCTGCTTTCTCATTTATCTTTTATAACTTAGGTTTAGTTCGCTATAAAACGGCAACGGCTGCTGCGATTGCTTCTGCTGCCTTGTTCTTGCTAGGCGGTGTACCGGGGACTTTCCACCACTTGTATTTTACAGGGACAACCACGCCAATCATGGCAATTGGTGCGTCATTCTCAGCACTTGAAGTTGTGCCTTTGGTGGTCTTGGGTTATGAAGCGTATGAACATTGGGAAAAACAACATCAAGCCCCTTGGATGGACAAACTAAAATGGCCTATTTTGTTCTTTGTTGCTGTGGCATTTTGGAACATGATTGGTGCAGGCGTGTTTGGCTTTATGCTAAATCCACCATTGGCGTTGTACTACATTCAAGGTTTGAACACCACTGCCGTCCACGCTCACGCAGCATTATTCGGGGTGTATGGATTCTTGGCATTAGGTTTTGTACTGTTCATTGTGCGTTACATTCGTCCTGACTATGTATTCAATGACAAATTGATGAAAACAGGCTTTTGGGCATTAAACTTAGGTTTGGTATTAATGATTGCGACCAGCTTGTTACCAATCGGTATTTTCCAAGCACACGCCTCAATCACAGAAGGCTTATGGTATGCACGCAGTGAAGGCTTTATGCAACAAGGTTTCTTAGAAACATTGCGTTGGATAAGAACATTTGGTGATGTAGTATTTATCATCGGTGCATCGTGCGTATCTTGGCAAGTGGTAAAATTGGTATTTGCTAAACCTAGCGACCCAAATTTTAAACCAAATGCCCCTGTAAATCAGTAATAACTGTTAAATCAAAATTCCCTTTCGCCATGAAGGGGAATTTTAAAAAGATAATAATAAAAAAAGTGGGTAAGTAGATTGGCTTGCCTAATCAAAGCATAGTGCAATGCAGGTGGTTACACCGCAACCTTTTCACCACAAGATAATACCCCAGCCATCTTGTGGTGCTTTTTTTACAAAAAATTCGCCTTTAAGCAAAATTTTTGAAACATATATTTGTTATACTTGTTTCTTTTTAAAAAAGGTAAATAAAATATATGTTAAACCAAACCCAAAAAGACATTGTCAAACAAACCGTCCCAGTCCTAGAACAACATGGCACACAAATCACCAGCGTATTTTACCAAAATATGTTTGCCGAACACCCAGAACTACTAGACATTTTTAACAAAACCAATCAAACCCAAGGTCGCCAACAAACCGCCCTTGCCACCGCCGTGCTTGCTGCTGCAAAACACATTGACAACTTATCAGCGATTTTGCCACACGTTACCCAAATCAGCCACAAACACCGAGCATTACAAATCAAGCCTGAGCATTATCCCATCGTTGGCAAACATTTGTTAAAAGCTATCAAACAAGTGCTGGGCGAATCGGCAACGGACGAAGTCATTGACGCATGGGCAGCCGCTTATGGTGAGATTGCCGATGTGTTTATCAGCATTGAAAAACAAATGTACGATGACGCACTTTGGCAAGATTTTGTGCCGTTTACCGTAGTGCAAAAAAATCAAACAGGACAAGACATCTGTCATTTTGTGGTTAAACCTGTGAATGATACGGTCAATTTAAACCAAGTAACCTTAAAAGCGGGGCAGTACATCACTGTTAAAACCCACCCACAAAATAGCGATAATCTGGCATTGCGTCATTATTCGCTATGCTCTACGCACACCGATGACGGCATTGAGTTTGCGGTCAAACGTGATACCCAAAACAGTCATCGTGGCTTGGTGTCAAACCATCTGCACGACCATGTCAATGTGGGTGATGAAATTTTGTTATCCGCACCAGCAGGCGATTTTTTATTGGACGAAAGTTTGCTAAATCAAAACGACATTCCGCTGGTATTAATCAGTGCAGGCGTGGGCATTACCCCTGTGTTATCCATGTTAGAAGCCCAAATTGACACCAATCCAAAACGTCCGATTGTGTGGGTGTATGCGTGTCAAAATGCCGAATGTCAAGCGTTTGGCGAAAAAGTGGCACAACTTGCCAGTCAAGCGGAAAATTTTAGCCAAATCAATTTTTATTCGGACGCAGGGCAACGCCTTGATGAAGACTATTTAAAAACCTTGCCAAAACCAATTGATGTGTATGTTTGTGGTTCAATCAATTTTATGGAAACCATGATTAATCAATTGTCGGCATTGTCGCACGAAGACAAATACCTGCATTTTGAGCCATTTGGGCCAAAAATGAGTCTGTATGCAGATAAAGTTTAGAACCTGTATTCATAAACGTTTTTGCAATGAAAATACGATAAATCGCCAGCTTTTCAAGGAAAAAACGCAGACTGATAGTCATTCTATCAGGCAAGTTTTTGACATCGAGCCGCAAGATTTAGCCATTTTTCATGCAAAAGCAAACAAATATTAGCAGACACTCCAAAAATTTAATGCGTGATGTTGTGAATACAGGTTCTAAATAATTTTGGCAAACATAAAATTTCCTTGCACACTTTGAAAAAAAAAGTTTATAATACGCTGTCCAAAATTGGCTAAAATAGCTTTTTGCGGATTTCTTTTTTTAAAAATGTAAAATAATTTGTCTTATGTTTTACAACAAATTTTTACAAACAACGGGAGAGAGTGCCTTATGGCAACCACAAATCAATTAATTCGTAAAGGTCGCAATACCATTACAGAAAAATCAAAAGT
>CAKMOY010000075.1 GCA_927911235.1 uncultured Moraxella sp. | reverse complement strand
ATCCACACACCCGCATGGGGTGTGAAAGCCCATCTCTTAACTCATTCACTTTACTACAAAAAAACTGCTGTATTTGCGAATGGCTAAAAGACAAGCAAAATTCGGCTAGGATTAACCCAATCCGAATTTCTATTATAATTCAAAAATTTCATAAAATCAAATTGTTAAATAGTTCTGCGAAAGTGTAAGGAAAATGATGAGAGCTTAGGATTCGCAATCACTTTTTTCCATTTCGCCAAAGATAACATTATGACAGTCCATCTTTATATCAAAAAACTTTAAAATAACAACACATCATTCAAATCAATCACAGGTTTTGCTCCAACATGCTCAACTTTATGTTGCCAATTTTTACCAAGATAATAATAGCGTAAGCTGTCAGTGTCAGGATTGATAATGGATTCCAATTTGGCTTTTAGCATTGTCCATTGGGCGGGGTCAACTTCAATTTCAACACCGAATATTGCACTCGTTGCCCATAATTTTGGCATTGGCGTGCCACATGGCGTAAGCGTTTGGCACTTGTTTCATCTTGCGTGCTTACATCATAAGTGACCAAAATCATCATAATTATTATCCTTTTTGCCTTTGATTATTTCCATAAAAAAGGCACATAACTGTCAATATCGCCTCGAATATGCCGTACCATAATGGTTGCCTGTAAATGTGGCAACAGCCCAAACGGCACGGTTTCTTCAAACCACTCATGATAAAGCGACTGTTGTTTGCGGTCATGCCAAGCCTTTAAAAACAACTGACGTGGCTCATCTTTTAACACCACCGCCCCATTATGAAGGGTGGTAAAATCCTTTTTGCCAAGCTGTTTTTTGTTAATCAGCGACAGCACAAAACGGTCAATCATAGGGCGAAATTCTTCGACCATATCAAGAGCAAGGCTCGGTCTTCCTGCACGCAATTGGTGAAAAAAGCCACTATTGGGGTCAAGTCCAACCGTTTCCAACGCACTTCGGCATTCATGGGTCATCAAGGTATAAGCAAACGATAGCAAGGCATTGACAGGGTCGGTCGGTGGGTTGCGTGTGCGTTTGGCAAAATCAAAATCGGCATGACGGATAAAATGCGGAAACACCGCAAAATATTCGCTTGCCAACTCACCTTCACGCCCAAGCAATTCAGCATTCTTTTAGGTTTGGATCACACGGTTTAGCCCAAGTTCCAGATATTTTTGAGCCTTGTCCAAACGAGTTTGGCTATCAGCGTCCAAGCTGTCTTTATAATCTCGCAAATAACGGCGAATCACTTGGCGTTGGTTAAACACTTTTCCCAAAATAATGGTTTGGCTAATCGCAAGGCTACGCTTGCTATCATCAGCGATGCGATATTGTTCACGGCGAAGTAGCACATTACCACTCACCGCTCCTTCGACACGAGCTTGGAATTTGCCAAATTGATTGAGAAAGGTGATGGTAATGCCGTTTGCCGTGCAATGAGCCATGAGAGCAGGCGACAGCGACACTTGCCCAAAACACACAATGCCGCCAATCTTGTGAATCGGCACACGCCCTTTGACTTCACGCTCGACATTTTTTAGCACGATGTTTTCACCGTCTTTGTTAAGCCAAGCGTTTTGGGTTTGCACATACAGGGTATTTTTTAAGGGTCGCATATCATTCTTTTTCGCTTAATTCTTTGTTTAAACTTTGTTGTAAATTTTTGGCAAGCCATGCTTTGGCGTTTTTGTTAAAAATTTTTGGGTGGCAAAGTTCATTAAGTGAGCAATTTCGGCATTTGGCGGTGTTGTATGCTGGTTTTGGAGTAATGCCAGTTTGGATAATTTTTTGACTTTCATTAATAGCGTTTAGTGTAAGATTTCGCAATTCTTCATCAAAAATCACCACTTGCCGACGACGAGTTTTACCATAAAACAACGCCCCTTTGGGTACAACGCAATCGTGCATGTCTTCTAGGCACAAGGCTTGAGCCATCAGTTGCACTTCGTCCGCTCGGTGGGATTTTGGCTTGCCACGTTTGTATTCAATCGGATATGGCACGAACAAACCGTCCGCTTGGCGGTGGTATTCGACCACATCGGCAACGCCTTCAAGCTCAAGGGTGCGATGTCCAAGCGGTAAGGTACGCACAGTGTGAATATCGCCCCGTGTTTCGTTCTCGCCACTATTGACACGCTCGTGCATGACTTGACCTTCGGCGGTTAGTTGGTTTTCCACCCATTGGCATTCGAGTTCAATTAAGGCGAATTGGCGTGGGCAAAATACGTAGTGTTGTAAGCGGGAGAGGTATAGGGTTGTCATATTTAAGTTACTTTCTTTATCGCATTCAAAAACTTATCTCTATTCGCTAATCTCATTTGCTCTTTTTGATTTAGCTCTGCTCGTATTTTTGGTAGTTCATTTTTGAAAAATTCTTGACCTTTACTTTCTGCATAGTTACTTTTAATTATTCCAAGTATCTTAAACTCTTTGCTTTCAGAAAGTTGGTCAATAGACATTTTTAACAATGTAGTTTTTGCTAAGTTCCAAAAGTTATTTGAGTTAAAGTAATTTTCAATTTTAGCGATAATTTCATCGAGGTTGTAAAAATTAGGTACTTCTATATCCTTTAAAGAATAGCTATTTTACCAATTTTTTTCTAATCAAAACCCATCAATTACTTGCGGTTCTAATCCTGCCAATGCTGACTTTAATGCTGATTCATCAAAGTTACCTTTATCATCTAGTAACTCACGCAAGCTACCATGTACTTTTGCTGATGAATGCTGACCTGCTTTGCTGTTATGCTCCCACCAAATCACTTTTTTCACCTGCATACTGCCTTCTGGGCGTGCTGATGACGCATCACCCTCAAATAATTTTGGTAAAATTTCTTTGATTTTATCCGCATCAGCATCGCTAAATCCCGTACGCTCTGCTAGTTGGGGTGTGATTGCTCCATAGGTCACATAAATGCCTTCATCAACACGGTGTTTCATACCCATTGTATCACTGCCTTTTTTACTACCGTCACCTTCACCGCTCACGCTTTTGGTGATTTGGGTACTGGTAATATCTACAGGTTCAAGGCTAAAAGCCGACTGAATGGTTAAAGGACCTCGAATTGGAATTGACACACCATCCGCCCCTTTATCATCAGCTTTAAAGGCAAAAACCTGACCAAAGGCACGCACGTCAAACCATTTTTCACACGCCAGTTTTGCAGTGGCATCACGTTTTGATTCTAAATTTTCACCCTTTTTAGTTTCAAAGGCTTTTTTACCAAGTCCAACAGTTTCGTCATAAGCACGGTTTTTTAGGCTAGTCATGCCGTCGTTTTTCTTTTCGTCAGATTGTACAAAGATACTTTCACCATCTTCTTGTAGACGGTCACGGATTTTACGTTTTAAACATACATCAGTAATTTCGCCATTACCTTCAAAGTCAGTGCGTGGACGGTTACCGTTTAATGGATCGCCATTTGGGTTAGCGTTTTTAACACCAATGATGATGGCAAAGTCGATTTTTTTGGTTAAGCTCATGATGATTTCCTTAGTAAATTAATTAAAAGTTTGTTAAAGTATCAGTTTATTTCCGCAGATTTTTCCGCAGTATTTTTGTCTTGGTTGGCTTGTCTGGCAAGCTCAAATGCCATTTTTTGACTATGATAACCAAGCAAAAATTCGCCAGATAAGGCACTGTCATTGTTAAAATCTTGGATTTCAAATTTTGACATGATGTCATTTAATAACTTTTCACGACTACGCAAAAATTCTGGACGATTATTATTTAAACGCTTAATATAAGGGTCTAATGCCAATTCAATATTTCGCCAAGTGCTAAACGGACGATTGGCAAACTGTTGCATATAGCGTTGGGCGGTGGTGGTGCGTGTTTCGCCTGCAACATACAGTGCATAGCCTTCTAAGTTTTCAGCCGTTGCGAGCAGTCGCCCATACAGATAATCTCTGCTGGTATAATCTTCTTGTAATGCCACAGTGTAGCTCCTTTTTTTATCAGATTTCAAACGATTAAAATAACCACGATATAGCCCACAAGCCACACTTAGGTTTTGTTCCCATTCCCAGTTTTCTAGCCCAAGTGGGTTGCAAGCACGTTTTACACATAAATCGACAATCGATTTAGGGATTTGTCGATGATGACCCTCCACAATCACAGGCAACACTTGTGAAACCACTTGTTTTTTGACGGCATCAGGCAGTCGTAAGCCATAAGCAGAGACAGCGATTTGATAAGGCGTTGGGGCTTGAATGGTCATGTGCCTTTGATTGGTTTCTTTGTCAAAATAAAACGCATACCAAGCAAAATTTTCATACCAATCTTCCATCGCTTCAATATAATCATCAGGCATGGCTTCATAATAATAAGTTACCGCCATTCGCCCTGGTGTTGCCGAATCAAGGCTAATGACAGAGATTTGCTCATGATTGGGTAGTTTTTGGCGATAGCCTTGCATGGCTTTTTTTAAACCATGAGCAAACCGACTGCCAATGTCTTTGTGATGTTCGCGTTTGGTTGGCTGTTCATCATGTTCATCAACTTTTTCACTTTCGCCAATTTCAGCAAATTCGTCCAATTCATCATCAGCCAACTCATCTTCAATTGTTTCTTGAATGACTGTTTCAACAGTTTCTTGGGAAAGAATTGGTTTAAACGGTTGCGGAAGTTTACTGCCATCAACCGCCCAAGCCACCACCGCTTGACCCGATTCTTCATGCCCTTGATTAGTTAATAGCCAAGCTAGGGCAGAATGGGCTTTTTCGGTTACTGTAGCACTAATATTCACCGCTTGATAACCTTGTTTGGCAATGGATTTATCATCATCGGTAAAGCGACCCAAAAAGGTAAACCCTGACATATCATTGGCAGAAATCAATTTGGCATTACTAGCACTTTTTAACACACGATTGGGGTGTTTGCTGGCAAGTGGAGCGGTTTCGCCTGTGATATGACAAAAGCCTTCTTTACTGTCAAAACTGGCGTAATAATTTTGCCAAGCGGTAAATAAGCTTTCATCACCCCAAGTGGTGATATCAGCTTGAGCAATATCCGAATCCATCACTTCCCAAGCAATAAAAGCAGAGCCTTGGTCAAATTCTCCACCGTTTTTTATCAATAAAGATAAAATGCTTTCTGGATAATCACTGGCATTGCTTGGATATGCCAAACTATCCGTATCATCAGCAATTACAATCCCTTCATTGATCAAATCTTGGGTTAATGTACCTTTTTGAACATAATGCAAAACAGCTTGGGCTTTTGGGTGAGAAAAAGGCGAATTACACCAATCTGTTAAGGTTTGTTCATACAAAGCAAATAAGTCTTTTTTGTTTTTGGATTTTGCAAAAAAGTCCTTGCCAACATATTGTAATTTATCTGCCAATGGGTGAGCAACAGGGCTTGATGTACGAGTGGCGGAATCATTGGTTGCAGGAATGGTCGTTACTTGCGATTTTAATTTTCCATTACCATCACGAGCCAACCGAGCCGAGATAAAATCCCCCTTGTCGCTTATCGTTACAATGATTTGTACGTTTTGTTTGACGTGATAAAACGGCATTAAGGCATGATTTAACTGTGCGTCAGGATTATTAGACACCGCTTCATAGGTTTGGTAAAGTCTGGATAACCAACTCATCACACACCTCCCAAATCTAGCGAATTTGCCAAACTCTCAACTGATTGCAAATTATCATCAATGCCAAATGCTTTTGCCGTCATCTCACGTACAAAACGATTTGGCATGCCATTTTAGCATCATTGACTAAATTGTCAGTTGGTTTTGGAAAGGTGATAATGCCATGTTGCATACTGGCACGCCAAAAACGGCTGTGCAGTTCATTAATGCCGATTTCGTCAGGATAAGCAAAAGAATGAAACATCAAGCCATAATCAAGATTATCAATCTCATCATAAAAACCTTCGCCACTGCCAAATTCACACGGTTCAACATAGCCTTGACATTCACGAGTACCCAAAAAAATATCTTGCCGTCCGCCTTTTTCTAGCATACGTTTGGCGATACTGTAATGCTTGCCGTCTATGCGGTCGGCTGTCAGTTCTGGGCGGTGCAGATTCCATTCAAAGTGGGCTTCTACTTGATATTCAACATCACTAAGATATGTGTAATACGCCAAATCATTGCCAGACGCATGAAATTTAATGGGTTTTACGCCTTTGGTTTGGGTGCGAATCGGCTTAATAACACGCACACGGTCAATGTACCAGACCAATGTTGGCTTAAAATAAATGCTCTTACAAATGCCTTTTAACGCTTCGTAAGTGGGTAAGTGATAGCTGGTTTTTTCACCGCCCAATCTTGTGATAGGGTCGGTAAATAAGGCTTGCCGTGCCTTTAGGGTGAAGGTTATTTTGTTGTTCATGTTTTTCCTTTTTCTTTTATCAAGGTTTTAATAATCCAATTAC
>CAKMOY010000074.1 GCA_927911235.1 uncultured Moraxella sp. | reverse complement strand
GTTATTCTATCAAACAAGTTTTTGACGAAGAAAAGCAAGATTTAGCCATTTTTCATGCAAAAGCCAATAAATAATTTGTTAAAAACCTGTAAAAATTTATTGCGTAATGTTGTGAATACAGGTTCTTAATTGCATAAAAATTTATCAAAAAAACAAGGAAACAACCATGCCATTTAAACAACCCGCCATCAACGAACACATCGCCCAATCTATCCAAGACCACCTAAATCAAGGCGAAAGCCACCCACTTGCCGACTTTGGCGTGATTTACAAACAAAAAGTGCAATGGGGCGATATGGACGCATTCGCCCACGTCAATAACGTGCGATATTACGATTACGCCCAATCCGCTCGTATTCATTATTTAGAACAGCTTCACTTATTTGATGAAAATAGCTACACTATTTTGGCGAGTTCATCATGTCAATATTTACGCCCTGTCACCTTTCCAGACACGTTATTTATCGGTATTCGTTGCAAAAAAACCGGTAACACGAGCCTTGTCAATGAGTATCTGTTTTTTAGCCAAAAACAACAAGCCATAGTGGCAACCGCCGAAACGGTGATTGTATTTTTTGATGAAAAAGGCGAAAACAAACGCCCCATTACCGACACCGAAAAACAACAATTTATGCAACTAGACAACAATACCATTTCTCATGCACAATCCTAATTTAACAACGGTTGAAACCGATGTCGTCATCATCGGTGCAGGTGCGTCTGGGCTGTTTTGTGCGATGACCGCAGGCAAACGTGGACGCAAGGTGCTGGTGCTAGACCACGCCAACAAAGCAGGCAAAAAAATCCTGATGAGCGGTGGCGGACGCTGTAATTTTACCAATTATGACATTGAAAACCGCCACTATCTGAGCCAAAATCCGCACTTTTGCAAATCGGCATTGTCCCGTTATCTGAACTGGGATTTTATCGCTTTGGTAAACCAACACGGCATTGCTTATCAAGAAAAAGATAATGGACAATTGTTTTGTAAAAATTCTGCCAACGATATTTTACAAATGTTGTTAAACGAATGCGAACAAAAATCACGTCAAAATCAGCCTAAAAACCCAAATCAACCAAATCACCGCACAAGCAGACAACCAAGGCTTTCACATCACTACCGACAAAATGACGGTAACTTGTCAATCATTGGTGATTGCCACAGGCGGGCTGTCTATTCCCACGATGGGGGCGACAGGTTTTGGCTACCAAGTCGCCGAGCAGTTTGGACATACGATTGTCCCCACGTCCGCAGGGCTTGTGCCATTTACCTTTACTGACAAACTTGGCGAAGCCTTTAAAACCCTAGCAGGCATGAGCCTTGATATTATCGCTTTTAATGATAAAGCCAGTTTTGCGTTGCCGATATTGTTTACCCATCGTGGTTTGTCAGGCCCTGCTTGTTTACAATTGTCAAATTATTGGCAAATGGGCGAGCCAATTTTTATCAATTTATTTGCTCAACAAAACATGACAGATTTTTTATTAAAACACAAAAAAAGCCACTCAAAACAGTTGATTCGCACCGTCATTCATGACAATTTTGATTTGCCAAAAAAAATTGGTAAATACTTTACAAAATTTGATTTTTGATAAATTTAGCGACATTGAACTTGCCAATATCAAAGACGAAACGCTACAAAATATCGGCAAAACGCTGAACGCATGGCAACTAAAACCATCAGGCACAGAAGGCTATCGCACCGCAGAAATCACGCGTGGCGGTGTGGATACCAGTCATATTTCATCAAAAACCATGCAAAGCCAACTGCAACCGAACTTGTACTTTATTGGCGAAGTGTTGGATGTGACAGGCTGGCTTGGCGGTTATAATTTTCAATGGGCGTGGGCGAGTGGCTTTGTCGCTGGGGAAGTGGTCTAAACATCTGCATTCAATTATTTTCATACTGTAGGGGCGTATTGAATACGCCCCTACAACATTTATGCTAGCACAAAAAACTATCTTTAAGCGTTATCAACAAGGTTTTGGTATTGTGGATTTTTGTTGATAAAATGGGCGACAAATGAGCAACTGGGGCGGATTCTCTTGTCGTTTTGCTGGGCGTAGTCTAAGGCAGTTTGTGCCAGTTGTTTGCCGATACCACGTCCGCCGAGTGCGTCTGGAACAATGGTGTGGTCGTAGTCTAATAGGTCATCGTTTAGGGAGCGGTAGCTTAGGTAGGCGGTGTGTCCGTCTATGGTGGTTTCAAAGCGGTGGGTTGTGGTGTTGTGGGTGATGGTCATGGTTGTATCCTTATTCGTTCATTTGTGGTTAATTATGTTATCAATTTAACAAATTGGTCGTTTTTGTGGTAGCTGTTTTTGTTAAAAATTCGTAAAAAACGCCCCAAATGTTGGAGCGTTTTTTGTAAAGATTAAAATAATGAGCAGGTTAGATAACAGTGATTATTGTAAAATTTGATAACTAGCATAAGATTTGGTATGCCCATGAACAAAATAAAGAAGCTGTTGCCAAATGGACGGTTCGCCCAAGCGTGCCAACTCCTGAACAAGATTTTGCAAACTATTTAATGGCAAACGGTATTACTGTTGAAGCTGGACACCGTTCCGAAAAACTATCCAAATCTACCTATAGGCAAATTTAGCGTTTTCTTCCTACTTCAACGTTGTTTGCTCTTGTCATTTGACTTAAGACTTACATCAACTCCATAGGCTGACACGGTGGAACTCACCGCCAAAAATATTAGGTTGTTAAAACCTTAGTTGCATGATTTAGGATATTGATACTAGCGTTTATATCTCTATCATGCG
>CAKMOY010000073.1 GCA_927911235.1 uncultured Moraxella sp. | reverse complement strand
CCGTAAGTTCTACGGTGATAGCCTATGGAGTTGATGTAAGTCTTAAGTCAAATGACAAGAGCAAACAACGGTGAAGTAGGAAGAAAACGCTAAATTTGCCTATAGGTAGATTTGGATAGGTTTTTTGGGACGGATATTTATCCAATCATTAGTAATAGCAATTATTCTGTTATTGCTAATGATTTTACCCAGTTATGGTCAATTTTTATCGGTTTTTTCATTGTGGTTTAAAGTTCATTGGTAATTTTGAAAAAGATTGATTTTGTTTGTTAATTGAACAAGTTGCTTGTATAATGTACTAACAAATGACACACATTTAATATCGGAAAAGTTATGCAAGCAACCGAACGTATCAGTATCAGAACCACACCCCAAACCAAAGCCATTATTGAACAAGCCAGTCAAACAATGGGGCTTAGCATGAGCCAATTTATGCTCAATGTGGTATTTGAAAAATCGCTAAAAATCATCAATGAAACACCCATTTGGCATTTAAGCGAACAAGAAAGTCAACTGATTAACGAGATGTTAAACGACACCACGCCACCCAATGACGAATTAAAACAGTTGTTGACATTGGGAGAAAGCCTTGTTTGAATTGTTAAACAAACAGCATGACAAGGCAAGTTTTGACTGTGGCAACCCAATTATCAACCATTATTTGCAACATATGGCAAGCCAACACGCCAAAAAAGGCATTGCCCAAACCCATGTGTTAGCCGATGGCAAGGTTATCAAAGCCTTTTATACGCTGTCAAATTTGCACCTTGACAGCCGTGAGCAACGCATTAAAGGCTATCCAAACTTAATTCCTGCGATTTTAATCGGACGTATGGGCGTGAGCGTGGATTATCAAGGGCAAGGCTTGTCAAAAAAACTTATCGCCCATGCTTTAGTGAAAATTCGCCATTTGGCGGTGCAAACAGGCATTGGTTTTGTGGTGATTGATGCCAAAACAGACGAACTGGTCGCTTATTATGAAAGGCTTGGTTTTAAAAAAACGGATAATCCTTATCGCCTTATCCTAGCGGTTGCCAAGTTGCAACATTCACAAGTCTAACCTAAAAAAACAAAATGGCAAATTTTAACACCCATTTATCCACCGCCTTTATCATGAGTACCACCGCAAGCCTTGTCGTTTATAAGGCTGGCATGGTAACCTCCATTGAGTTTTTTTTGTGTGCCATCGTTGGCACGATAGGCGGACTGTTGCCAGACATTGACCTTGAAAACTCCATTCCCACACGCATAGGTTTTAACATCATCGCCTTATTGGTCGCCTTTGGGGCGGTGGTGTTTTGGATAGCGGAGTTGAGCGTGGTGGAGCTTTTGGTGGTGTGGGCGAGTGTGTACGCTATGATGCGGTGGGGCGTGCTGATGTTGTTTAGCAGTTTGACGGTACACCGTGGCATTGTGCATTCCATTCCGTTTATGTTGCTGTTGTCGCTGATATTGGTGTATGCCAGTTACTATGGGGTCAAAAATGGGGCGGTATTTAGTTGGTTTTTGGGCTTGTTTTTATTTTTTGGGACGATGGTGCATTTGATTTTGGACGAAATGTACAGCGTCAATATTTTTGGCTTAAAAATCAAAAAATCCTTTGGCACAGCCATCAAATTTTTTGACAAAAATCAAAAAAATCTTATTTTGCCTTGTATTCGGCGGTGGTGTTATTGTTGATGTTTGCCCCACCTTACAAAGTTTTTTGGCAAAATTTAACCAATCCAATCACATGGCAAATTTTAAAACAAAATTTTATGCCAAATTTTTTTGGCAAATTATTTGTCAAACCTATTATCCTAAAAAATGTCAAGTTTTTACAAAAAAATATGCTAAGATAAAACAAATTTCTCTTGGGTAAAATCTATGCTAAACCTACCGCTAGGGGCAAACGCTCCATTAAACCAAAGCCATTGCGATATTTACATTAAAAATCATCAACAACTCGGTAGTGAAATTGGGCTATTGTGGCTTGTCATGGACAAAGAGCGAAAAGCCATCATCAGCCCTGCTTACCTACACGAAAATAAAGACTGGGGAAAATTTGACAGCCAGAATAATTGTTGGCAATTAGACCTAGATACCTTGTTTAAAACCCATCACGCCCACACTGTACAACTGATTGCTTACGCTTATGATACGCCGAATGTTAATTTACCTGCCGTTGAAATCAGCCAATTTGATATTCAAATTAACCAAGAAATTACTTATCAATTTAACAGCAACGAACGCCACGTCAAAGCCAGTATTATCCTAGAAATTTACGAACGAAACGGACAATACAAGGTGCGAGCCTTGGCGGAAATAGCAGTCAGCATTTATCCAGTTTTGCTGAACGCTTGCAAATTAGCCTTGACGCTCGCCACCCCACCATTCATGAAAGCCTACAACAAGGGCAACAAGGACAACAGCCCAACAGTCGCTCATGTCCGCAAGCAGGTGAAACTTGGACTGGCACAGCCTTTGCGATTGACCGTTATCATCTGCTCACTTGTGAACACGTTATTGATGGGGTAACTATCATCGGTATTCGTCAGAAAGGACAGGCGGATAGACAGGCTCAAGTTGTGCTTGCTGATGAAGGCAGTGATACCGCCTTACTCAAGGTGAGCGAACCATTGCCGAGTTTTATTCCTATTCGTGAATTGGGCTATGATTTATTGGGTGAAAGCGTTACTACCTTGGGTTTTCCGCTGACAGGGCTTGGCAGTCAGTTACAAGTTACGCGGGGCAATATCGCAGGGCTACAGGGCATTGGCAATGACATTCGCTATTTGCAGTTTACTGCCCCCATTCAACCGGGGTCAAGTGGCAGTCCGCTACTGTTACCGACTGGCGAAGTGATTGGCATGGTAACGCACAGTATTTCCAACGCCCAAAATATGAATTATGCGACAAAAAGCCAATTATTGTTGGCATTAGTGGCGAGTGCTGGGTTAAATGTCAGCGATTTACCAAAAAATGTCAGCCAAAGCCCACTTTCTACCCCACAATTAACCAAACAAAGCAAAGAAGCCTTGTGGCTCGTTGGGTGTCAGGCGTAAAAATTTTAGGAAGTATTTTTTGTAGAATTGATAAAAGTTGAGTTAAATATATTGAAATAATTTGAGAGATATGATGATGTTAAACAATATTGCAGTATTGATTGACGCAGACAATGCGTCCGCCAAAACGATAGGCGTAATTTTACAAGCCATTGAAAAATTGGGTAAAATTCGCACCAAAAAAATCTATGGCGACTGGGGACAGAGCAATTTATCCAGTTGGCAAGAGGTGATTTTAAAATATGCGATTGACCCCATGCAACAGTTTAGCTATGTTATGTCAAAGGCAAAAATGCGACCGATATTGCGTTGGTGATTGAAGCGATGGATTTGTTTGAACTGGTAAAAGTGGCAAGCGGTTGGCAATTTAACCAACGCCAACAACTTGTTAAAGGTGATTTACGCAGATTGTGCGAAGTGCTAGGGGTAGAAGTAAGCGATGACTAACCAAAAAACCATCAATTTATCTCGTGGCACGCTCACGTTAAATTACCAAACAAAAGGCGATTATCAGCTTGATGATTTACTTGGCTTTGCCGAACGGATTAACCCAAAACGAGCCTTTTTATTCGTATCTAAAGTGCTAGGACGACATATCCCAGTCGCCCCAAAAATCATGCGACAAGCCTTTAGCGATTTGGCAGATTTAATCCCAAACGACTTGCCACAGCCGATAGTCGTCATCGGCATGGCAGAAACCGCCGTGGGGCTGTCCGCAGGCGTACATCAAGTGTTACAACAACGTTATCCCAACGCCATTCTGCTCAACTCCACTCGCCACGCCCAAACAGGCGAACTTTTGACGACTTTTAGCGAAGACCACAGCCACGCAAGCCAACATTTGATTTACCAAAGCGATGATAAAATCTTGCAAAATCAAGTCTTTAATGCCAAAACCTTGATTATGGTTGATGATGAAGCGTCCACAGGGCAAACTTGTCAAAATGTCGTCAATGCGTTACGCCAAGCAGGGTTAAAACAGCTTGAACAAGTACACTTGGCGACTTTGGTGGATTGGTCGCTTGGCAAAGTGGCGAACAATCCATTTAACGATTTGGCATTTTTTCGTCATCATCTGATGGCAGGCAGTTGGCAATGGACTGACAAACCCAATCCGCCAAGCGTAACTATGCCATCTTTGGACACCACCAAAGCGGGCAGTCAGCCGTTAATGGCTACAGGCAAGTGGGGGCGGTTTCCCACGCTAAACACAACGGCTGGCGTGGATTTTTTATTCAATCATTTAACCCAAAAAATTGATTTAAACGCTATAAAAAACCAAAAAATTTTGGTACTAGGCAGTAATGAATTTGTGTGGTTGCCATTTTTGTTGGCAGAAATTTTGGAAAAAAAGGGAGCAAATGTCAAGTTTTCGGCACTTACTCGCTCGCCTGTTGCTATTCATGAAAAAAGTGCGATTCGTTCAGTTTTAACTTTTGCTGATAATTATGGCTTGGGTTTAACCAATTTTGTGTATAATGTCGTGCCAAGCGAATGGGATAAGGTGTTATTGTTCGTAGAAACGGCAGAAAATAGCGTGGATAATATTTGGCAAACTTTTGATAATCTGCTAGTGATTTCACCTTGCCCAAATGCTTTAACAATGCGATAATGTAAAGTTAAACTTTTTATTTTTCTATTATTTGTTTCAAAAAAGGAAAAACATGGCTCAATATATTTACACCATGAACAAGGTGTCAAAACTTGTTCCCCCCAAGCGTGAAATTCTCAAAAACATCAACTTATCGTTTTTCCCTGGTGCCAAAATCGGCGTACTGGGTCTAAACGGTGCAGGCAAATCAACACTACTACGCATCATGGCGGGTGTGGATACCGATTATAGCGGGGAAGCTCGTGCCGCTACTGGTATCAAGGTTGGCTATCTACCCCAAGAACCCCAGCTTGACCCCGCCAAAGACGTACGCGGCAACGTCGAAGATGGTGTGCGTGAAGCCCTAGACGCACTGGCTCGCCTAGACCAAATTTATGCCGAATATGCCGAACCCGATGCCGATTTTGACAAACTTGCCGCCGAGCAAGGCAAAATGGAAGACATCATTCAAGCGTGGGACGCTCACAACCTAAACACCCAACTAGAAAAAGCCGCCGATGCCTTGCGTCTGCCACCTTGGGACGCTGACGTTACCAAACTCTCTGGCGGTGAAAAACGCCGTGTTGCCTTGTGCCGTCTGCTTTTGTCAAAACCCGATATGTTGTTATTGGACGAACCTACCAACCACTTGGACGCTGAATCAGTCGCTTGGCTTGAGCGGTTTTTGAAGGATTACACAGGCACGATTGTGGCGATTACCCACGACCGTTATTTTCTTGACAACGTTGCCGAGTGGATTTTGGAACTTGACCGTGGCTATGGCTACCCTTATCAAGGCAATTATACCGAATGGCTTGAGCAAAAAAATAAACGCCTAGAGCAAGAGCAAAAACAAGAAGAAGCCTTTGCCAAAGCGTTAAAACAAGAGCTTGAGTGGGTGCGAAAAAACCAAAAAGGTCAGCAAGCCAAATCAAAATCTCGCCTAGAGCGTTTTGAAGAGATGAACTCACGAGAGTTTCAACAACGTAACGAAACGGCTGAAATCTACATTCCACCAGGACCACGCTTGGGCAATAAAGTCATTGAAGTTAAAGGCATTAGCAAATCCTTTGGCGACCGCTTGCTTTACGAAAACCTATCTTTCACCGTGCCACCGATGGCGATTGTCGGTATCATTGGTCCAAACGGTGCAGGTAAAACCACGCTGTTTAACATGATTACAGGCAAAGACAAGCCAGACACAGGTTCGGTGGAAGTTGGCGAAAGCGTAAAAGTGGCGTATGTCGGACAGGTGCGTGATGAGCTTGACGACAAAAAAACCGTGTGGGAAGAAGTCTCGGACGGTTTGGACATGATTACCGTGGGCGAGTACACCACGCCAAGCCGTGCCTATATCGGTCGCTTTAACTTTAAAGGTCAAGACCAACAAAAATTGGTCGGCAGTCTATCAGGTGGTGAGCGTAACCGTTTGCAACTTGCCAAAACCCTAAAACAAGGGGCGAACGTGCTGTTACTGGACGAACCGTCAAACGACCTTGACGTGGAAACCTTGCGTGCGTTGGAAGATGCGGTGGAAGTGTTCCCAGGGACGGTGATGGTGGTGTCGCATGACCGCTGGTTCTTGGACCGTATTGCCACCCATATCTTGGCGTTTGAAGACGAAGGCCCGATTTGGTTTGATGGTAACTACTCAGAGTTTGAGGCGTATCGCAAAAAACAATTGGGGGCGGATGCTGAGCCAAAACGCATGAAATATAAAAAGATTGCGAATTAACTTTTTAATCATTCATGACAAAAAAGCTCATCGATTCTACTATGGGCTTTTTTTTAATTTTTAAGTAATCGGATAAAATTAAAATGTATATTTGTAGGGTGGGTTAGTGATAGCGTAACCCACCGAAAGCTTTGTCAAATGCACTTCGTCTTGCGAAGCAGTGCTTCTCAGGTTACGCCCAAAAAGACGGGCTAACCCACCCTACGAACTATTATGTTTAAAAATTGTCTTTTTACTTAGATGACATTGATTATTTTCCTAATGATGAAGAAAAGTATAAATACTCTGCAAAAATTGCCCGCCAAATTGAAGATGAAGAGCAAAAATATAATGGATTACTAATACGAAATAGCTTTTTAAAAGATACCTTAAATTAAATTCAAACTTTGCCTTTACAATTTGTTCGCCAAGCCATTGAAGATTTTACAGATTTTAAGATATTATCTGATAGCAAATTAGAAGGAAAGGCTGATAGAGCCGAACAAGCTATTGATATATTAAATTTGAATAATGACAGATTGTCCAATATTCGGAAAGATAAATATGACTACATATTTATGATTCAATCGCAATTACCTTTAACTGAAGAAATTACAGAAGATACTACAGTTTCTGACCAACTGCTTAACTTCCAACAACTTGATGAATATCTAAAAATAGCGTTTGGTGATACTGCTCAATATTATGAATATCTTTATATTCTCAAAAAATTAGCCTAGCTAAAATAAAAAAACCAACTTCCCAATGTTGGTTTTTATCATTGAACATCACTGTCTATCAGGGTCAATCTCTTCTAACTTTAGCGATTGTGTATGCAACGACCCATCAAGCAAAGCGTCCTGCACAGGGGCAATCGCCTCTTCTTCGGCAATCACTTCACGAGCCACGTGTAAAATCAACTGACGCAACCAACGATGAGCAGGGTGATGTTGGAGTAGGGGCGACCACGCCATCGTCAGCTCAAACTCTGGAATAAAAAACGGCGGTTCTTTTATCACAATGCTGTCATTATTGGCTTGCATACGAGCGACACGAGTTGGCAAAGTCGCAATCAAATCCCGATTGGCAACGAGCATGGCAGGCATTTGATAATGTCGAGTAAACACGCTGATATGGCGTTTTTGCCCCAGTCGTTGCAAGGCTTGGTCAATAGAGCCTAGCCCACCCGATTTTTCAGGATTGACGCCAAAACCTACGCCCATACCCGTTTTTGACACCCAAACGTGCTGAGCCGCCAGATAATTTTTTAGATTAAAACGATTGACATACGGACTATTTGCCGACAACAGACAGCTAAACGTATCACGCCATACCAACACTTGATGAAAACTTTGCGGAATTTCGTTAAAACGATTAATCGCCAAATCCACACGCCCTTGCTCCATATCCCGATACGACACATCAGACGGCGTTAAAAAGTCCAGTACCACATTAGGGGCTTCAGAACGCAAGGCTTTGACAAGACGTGGCACAAGGGTTGCCTCGGCATAATCTGATGTCATAATCCGAAAAATGCGATTAGACGTATAAGGGCGAAACTCGGTGCGTGGCTCAAGTAGTTGCGTGATATCGGACAACAGCTCTCGCACACGTGGCTGTAGCTCCAACGCTCTCTCGGTTGGGGTCATGCCCTCTGATGAACGAATCAATAAAGGGTCGTTAAACAGTTTACGCAAACGCCGTAAAATATTACTCATAGCAGGCTGAGTAATGCCAAGTTGTTCAGAAGCTCGGGTGACATTTTTTTCACGCAACAATACGTCCAAATGCACCAACAAATTTAAATCAACACGTTGTAAATTCATAATATTTAAAAATTCCAGTTTAACAAAGGCAAAGATAAAATAATTTGTCAAATTTATTATTATAATATATTGATTTTAAATAATATTTATTTAAAAAATAGCAATAATAATAATCATAAATTGGCTAAATTATACTAACTGGGGTATAGTGGGTTCAAGTTGTTAAGATTATCAAAACAACAAGTTTTCTTAAGTTTGAACTTATTTGCTAATTTTAACAAAATATTATGTATCACGGATAAAAATATTACATTTTTATCAAATTTTTTTTTAAACTGTCATATCACAACAAACGGAGAAATGTCATGACAACTTATGTATCAGCGATTGACCACATCAAAGCGTTAAAAGAAAAATACGGTAACTGGCAAAATATCAGTGAAAGCGATGCCGCTCGTTTGGTTGTCCAAAATACCTTTAAAACAGGCTTAGACATCGCCAAATATACCGCAGGCATTATGCGTCGTGATATGGCAGCCTATGACGCTGACAAAACAAAATACACCCAATCATTGGGTGCATGGCACGGTTTTATCGGTCAGCAAACCATGTATGCGGTTAAAAAATACTTCGGTACAACTGAACGTAAATATATCTACCTTTCAGGTTGGATGGTTGCGGCACTTCGCTCTGAGTTTGGTCCACTACCTGACCAATCAATGCACGAAAAAACTGCTGTGCCAAAATTGATTGAAGAAATCTACACTTTTTTACGCCAAGCGGACGAAAAAGTATTAAACGATTATTTCCGTGAATTGGAAAAAGCCAAAGAAGCAGGTCAAGACACCAAAGCAATTTTGGACAAAATCAACAACTTTGAAACCCACATCGTGCCAATCATTGCTGATATTGACGCAGGTTTTGGTAACGAAGAAGCGACTTATCTTTTAACCAAACAAATGATTCAAGCGGGTGCGTGTGCAATCCAAGTAGAAAACCAAGTATCTGATGCAAAACAATGTGGACACCAAGACGGTAAAGTAACCGTGCCACACGAAGACTTTATCGCAAAATCAACGCAATCCGTTATGCGTTCTTAGAATTGGGCGTTGATGATGGTGTTATCGTGGCTCGTACCGACTCTGAAGGTGCGTCATTGACCCAAAAACTACCAGTTTCTCGTGAAAAAGGCGACTTGGCTTCTCAATACTTAGACTTCCTAGAAGTTGAAGAAGTGGATATCAACAGTGCCAACGAAAATGACGTACTATTAAAACGTGATGGCAAATTGGTTCGCCCAGTGCGTATGCCAAACGGCTTGTACTCATTCCGTGAAGGCACAAACATTGACCGTGTTGTCCTTGACTGCGTCACTTCATTGCAAAATGGGGCAGACTTGTTATGGATTGAAACCCCAACCCCAGACGTCGCACATATCAAATCAATGACTGACCGTATCGTTGAACAAGTGCCAAATGCAAAACTGGTTTACAACAACAGCCCATCATTCAACTGGACGCTAAACTTCCGTAAACAAGTGATTGCAAAATGGGAAAAAGAAGGCAAAGACACGTCAGCTTACGACAAAGCAAACCTAATGTCAGCTGAATACGACAACTCAGAGTTGAACGAAGAAGCGGACAAATTGGCTCGCACCTTCCAAGCGGACGCATCTCGTGAAGCGTGTGTATTCCACCACTTAATCACCTTGCCAACTTTCCACACCGCTGCATTAAGCACGCACCAATTGGCAAAAGGTTACTTTGGTGACAAAGGTATGCTTGCCTATGTTGAAGAAGTTCAACGTAAAGAATTGCGTGAAGGCGTGGCTGCGGTGAAACACCAAGCAATGGCAGGTTCTGACATTGGTGACGACCACAAAGAAATCTTCTCTGGTGAAAATGCACTAAAAGCTGGCGGTCATAAAAACACCTCTAACCAGTTTAGTCACTAATCATCAGTATTTAGCTACCAGAATTTTGTGAAAAATTTACCCAAATTCAACGCAAAATATCTTGTAAAAATAAAATACCTTGCTATCATGCAAGGTATTTTTTTATGGGTGTATGATGAAAAATATTTTATTGTTAAAAAATTTAGGGCAATTTTGTAAAAATGCGGTGGTCTATCTGCTGATGTTTATCGTGATTTATAGCGTGGTAAACTGGTGGCGACAGCCAAATATGCCGATTGAGCCGAATTTAAAATTTAGCAGTATCCAAGGTCATCGCATTGATATCAATCAGTTAAGTCATGGACAGCCAGTTTTGATTTATTTTTGGGGAACGTGGTGTGGGGTATGTCGGCAAACGTCGCCCAGCGTCAATAAATTGGCACACAATAGCCAATATCCTGTGATTAGTATTGCGGTGCAATCAGGCGAAAATCAGGCGATACAGCAATATATGAATGATAAAAATTTGGACTTTATTACGGTGAATGATGAGCAAGGGCAAGTTTTTAAGGATTGGCAAGGACAGGTTACGCCGTCTTATGTGATTTTGCAAGATGGTAAAATGGTGCAAGGTTTTACAGGGATTCAGCCTGCGTGGGTATTAAATATGCGGTTAAAATTTGCTCAAGTTTTTAGCTAAGCTTAAAACAAAAAAACGCTTTCAACATGAAAGCGTTTTTTATCAAAACAAATTTTGTCAAAACAACAAAAATTATTTTGCAGCAGCAGCTTGAGCAGCGGCAACTTCAGCAGCGAAGTCTTCTTGTTTTTTCTCGATGCCTTCGCCCACTTCTAAGCGTTTGAACGTAACAACGGTCATGCCTTCAGATTTTAGCACGTCGCCAACTTTTTTATCATTGTCCATCACGTATGGTTGATTGACCAAAGTAACTTCGTTAAGATATTTTTGTAAGCCACCAGTAATCATTTTTTCAACAACCGCATCAGGTTTGCCTGATTCTTTGGCTTTGGCTTCAATGATGTCTTTTTCACGAGCCAAGATGTCCGCAGGTACGCTGGTTTCATCAACTGCGATAGGGTTGAATGCCGCCACTTGCATGGCAACAGATTTACCAGTTGCTTCAGCACCGTTTTCATAAGATACCACAACACCGATACGGATACCGTGGCGATAAGTTGCCAAGTTGTTACCTTCAATGATTTCGGCACGGCGAACTTGGATATTTTCGCCGATTTTTTGTACCAATTCAACACGTGCTTCTTCAACAGTTTGACCATCTGTATAAGCCAAACCTGCGATAGCCGCAACGTCAGTGGTGTTGTTTACCAATGCCAATTCTGCAACTTTGTTAGCAAACTCGGTAAAACCTGCGTCTTTTGCCACAAAGTCAGTTTGACAGTTTACTTCTAACAACAAGGCTTTGTTGCCATTTTGGGCGATAATAATCGCACCGTCAGCAGCGATGTTACCTGCTTTTTTAGCGGCTTTTGCTTGACCTGATTTGCGTAGGTTGTCAATCGCAGTTTCAATATCGCCATTGGCTTCTTGTAATGCTTTTTTACATTCCATCATACCAAGACCAGTACGGTCACGAAGTTCTTTTACAAGTTTTGCACTAATTTCTGCCATGATATTACCTCTAGTGATAGGTTATGGGATTTTAAAATTTTTGATTTTACAATCAAAATTATTTTAAATATAGGATAAGCTAAAAAAGTAACAACTAAATAACAAAAATTGCCATTTAGTCGTTTTTTTTATCAATCATTTTTTAAAGAAAATGCGAAAATTATTCAGCAGTTTCTTCAGTTGTTGTGGCTTGTTCTGCTTGAGCTGGTTTGCCACCTTGAGTTTTTGCGTATTCTTTACCAGCAATTACTGAGTCTGCCATTGCAGAAACGTATAGTGTGATTGCACGGATTGCGTCATCGTTTGCAGGAATTACGTAATCAACGTTGTCTGGGCTTGCGTTGGTATCAACGATACCGATAACAGGAATACCCAAGTTTTTGGCTTCTTGAATGGCGATTGCTTCGTGGTCTACGCCAACAACAAAAATCGCATCAGGCAAACCGTTCATGTTTTTGATACCGCCTAACGCACGTTCCAATTTTTCCATTTCACGAGTACGCTCAAGGGCTTCACGTTTGGTTAGTTTTGCAAAAGTACCGTCTTCAGATTGTTTTTCGTATTCTTTTAAACGGGTGATTGATTGACGAATGGTTTTCCAGTTAGTCAGCATACCACCTAACCAGCGATGGTCTACGTATGGCATACCAGCACGAGTCGCTTGTTCAGCGATAACTTGGCTTGCAGCACGTTTTGTACCAACAAACAAGATTTTGTTGCCACGAGCGGCTTCACGGTTTACATAGTTCAATGCTTCGTTCAATGCTTTTACAGTGTGTTCAAGATTGATGATATGAATTTTGTTGCGAGCACCAAAGATGTATTTGCCCATTTTTGGATTCCAAAACGAGTTTGGTGACCAAAGTGAGCACCAGCTTCTAATAAATCACGCATTGAAACTTGAGTAGCGTTTGACATAAGAGTTCCTTAAAAGTTTGGGTTATGCCTCCACATGACCAAATTAAACCGATTTGTGAACACACATTGGTAATTAAAAATCATACCAATTAATCAAATTCACAAACACCCAGCTTAATTTTTTATTTTAAAACAAAAAAATTGTCATGTGTGTGTCATGGTTGGTTAAAAAGGGTTTGTTAAGTTTAAAAATCGCTTTGATAAAAAAAGCAATTTATCTTTTTCTTTATAAACGAAAAGATAAAAAGACAAACTGCTATTCTAGCATAATTTTTGACAATAAAACAGCTATTTTACAATTTATTTTACCAAATCTACCAAATCACCAATAGCCTTCTTTTAGCATATCGGCAAGCGTCTACAAAACGCAAAGACGCACCGTTAATAA
>CAKMOY010000072.1 GCA_927911235.1 uncultured Moraxella sp. | reverse complement strand
ATTTTAAGCTATTTTTGTAATAAAATAAATTACAAAATGAAAAAATAAAAAAACCCTTGCGAAAAACAAGGGCTTTTTTTGTAAAATTGCACAACAAAAACGCAATATAAAATTAACGCTTTGAGTATTGTGGACGTTTACGAGCTTTGCGTAAACCCAATTTTTTACGTTCAACTTCACGAGCATCACGAGTTACAAAACCTGCTTCTTTTAGTGCTGGTTTTAATGTTTCGTCAGAATCAATCAACGCACGAGTAATACCATGACGGATTGCACCTGCTTGACCATTGATACCACCACCTTTTACAGTCACATAGATATCATATTTGTCTGCTGAATCTAACAATTCTAATGGCTGACGTACAACCATCACAGAAGTTTCACGACCAAAATATTCGTCAAGTGGTTTACCATTTACGATGATGTTACCAGAACCTGCAGACAAAAACACACGAGCTGTTGAGGTTTTACGACGACCTGTACCGTAGTTGCGTTCCATGTGTTTCTCCTTAGATGTCTAATACTTGAGGTTGTTGAGCAGTATGTGGATGCTCAGTACCTGCATACAGTTTTAGCTTTTTAATCATCGCATAGCCCAATGGGCCTTTTGGCAACATACCTTTAACGGCTTTGTGTAGTACGTCTTCTGGTTTGTGTGCGATTAATTTTGTGAAATTAGTTTCTTTAATACCACCTGGATAGCCTGTGTGACGGTAGTATTTTTTGTCTTGGGCTTTTTTGCCTGTTACAGCAACTTTATCCGCATTGATAACAACGATATAATCGCCTGTATCAACGTGTGGTGTGTATGATGGCTTATGCTTACCACGTAAGCGAGATGCGATTTCACTCGCTAGGCGACCAAGCGTTTTACCTTCAGCGTCTACGATATACCAATCGTGAGTCACTTCATGTGGTCTAGCACTGATAGTTTTCATGTTTAAAAACCTTAAATTAAGTTAATAGTTGAGAGTGAGTGTCTGGGAAACGAGGGCTCTCAAAATTAGAACGTGTATTATAAGCGTTCTGACAAATAGTTGCAAGATGTCAAAGTGAGTTTTTTTGACTTTTCATCTTATTTTTGGCTTATTTTGTCAAATCTTTTAAGCGAAAAATAATTTTAATGGCAAATCTACGCCGACTTTATTAATAATTTCACCATTTTTTTGCTGTAAAACTTGCTCGGCAAACAAATTCACCACCATCGGCAAAAGCTGATGCTCTAAGGTATGCACACGGTTTTGTAACTCGTCAGCGGTTTCACTATGTTTCACTTCGGTAACCGCTTGGGCAATCACTTCACCAGCGTCTAGTTCGCTTGTCACCAAATGCACGCTACAGCCGTGATATTTTTCACCACTTTTTAGCACACGCTCGTGAGTGTCCAAGCCTTTATAATTGGGCAAAAGTGATGGGTGTAGGTTTATCATTGGCACGTTTAAGCCGTTTTGTGCGGTTACGCCATCTATAAAAAGTGGCGTTAAAATTCGCATAAAGCCTGCCAACACCACCAAATCGGGTTGCCAGTCGTTTAGCACTTCTAGGGCTTTTTGTTCAAAGCCAACTCGGGTGTATTTTTTGCCGTTGTCGTCTTTGTCAATGATGGCGGTGGTGATGTTTGCTTTTTTGGCACGCTCTAGGGCGAATGCTTCTGCACGATTGCTGATGATGCCAACGATGTCAATGTTTAGGCTTTTGTTTAATTGTTTGTCAATTAATACTTGTAAATTGCTGCCGCTACCAGAAACTAGGACGGCAATTTTTAGGGGTTTTGAGTTCATTTTTTTCTAATTATTAAAATCATCGCTCACATACACCGTATCAAATAATTTAACGTCAAGCGGTGCTAATTTCTTTGGTGTTTCTTGTTCCGATTGTTTTTCAATCGTTAAAAAAGGCATATTCATGATAAGTTTTACCAAAGCAAACCTTTCATTTGCCGATAATTTTTCAATCATTGGCACAAATTGTTGCACATTTGGTTCAAATTCTTGATAATTAAAATCTGAAGTTAAAACTTGCATAAATACACCTTTTTTATTTTAATGATTAACGATAAGTAACCGCCTCGCCATCACGTTTAACAATCTCACCTAATTTCCATGCATTTTCACCGTTGTCATTTAACAGTTTAATCGCTTCATCAGCTTTGTCTTTTGGCAACACCACCACAAAACCGACGCCACAGTTAAAGGTGCGGTACATCTCCATTTGCTCAATGTTACCTTTTTCTTGTAGCCACGCAAACACAGGTGGAAACGCCCAAGAATTGACATCAATTTGAGCGGTTAAGTCATCTGGCAATACTCGTGGCAGGTTTTCGGTCAAGCCACCGCCTGTAATGTGTGCCATTGCGTGCAAATTAGCATTACCAAGCGTTTTTTGTAGGGCTTGGATTGATTTGACATAGATTTTGGTTGGGGCAAGTAGCACATCTTTGATAGATTTGCCGTCAATGGTTTCCGTATTTGTGTCGGTTTTTGCCACTTCCATGACTTTACGCACGAGCGAATAGCCATTTGAATGCACGCCACTAGACGCAATGCCAATTAACACATCGCCTTCTTTGACATTTTCGCCTGTGATGACTTCATCTTCTTCCACCACGCCTACGCAAAAGCCCGCCAAATCATAATCTTCATCTTGATACATTCCCGGCATTTCGGCAGTTTCACCACCAATTAACGCACAATTGGCAAGCAGACAGCCATCGCCAATGCCTTTAATCACCGACTCTGCCGTGTCCACGTCTAGTTTGCCTGTGGCGTAATAATCTAAGAAAAACAACGGCTCTGCACCGCATACAAGCAAGTCGTTCACGCACATGGCGACCAAATCTTGACCGATGGTATCATGCTTGTTAAAGTCCAATGCCAATTTTAATTTTGTGCCAACGCCGTCCGTGCCAGATACCAGTAGCGGTGATTTGTAGCCTTGTGGAATACGGCATAACGCCCCAAATCCGCCAAGTCCGCCCACCACTTCTTTGCGTGAAGTGGCTTTGGCAACCGATTTGATACGGGAAACAAGGGCTTCGCCTGCGTCAATGTCCACGCCTGCGTCTTTGTAGCTTAATGATTGGGAGGTTTGAGAAATCATAATATTTCCAAAATATTAGTTAAAAAAGATACGCCCATTATACCGAAATTTTTAGAAAAAGGCATTAATCAGTTTGTTTTGGTGTGATTTTGTTAAAATTTCGCACAATTTTGTAGTATTTTGCATTTGCCACTAGTTATTTTTTTGAAAAATGCCTAAACTAATGCCTAAATTACAACCATTTAAAACAACAAAAAATTTGAGAATCCTATGCAATCACATCGCTTTGACCCTTTTTTTACACGTCTGTTTATTTTGACAGGCATTGGCATTTTATTGTATCTGATTTATCGCTTGAATATGGTGCTTGTGCCGTTTATTTCTGCGTTTGTTCTTGCTTATTTACTAAACCCAATTGTAACCAAAATTGAACAAACCTTAAAAGTTCGCCGTTGGTTGGTGATTTTGGTGGTGTATTTTGGCATTACTTTTGGGCTTGCAATGTTACTTTGGTGGCTATTGCCTTTGATTTGGACACAAGCACAGGATTTTTGGTCGTCCATTCCGTCCATGATTGATTGGTATAATCAGACTGCTCGTGGCTGGGTGCAACAGCATTTAAGGGTGCATTTGCCGATTATTCAGCTCAAAAATTGGTCGTCAGGACTACTCGGCTATGTGCAAGAGCATTATAACGCCACCGATGCCAAAACATTGTTTGACAATATTTTTTTACAAGGCATGAACGTTGTCAATGTTGCAGGTATGCTGGTGTTAATTCCGATTTTAAGTTTTTATTTTTTATATAATTGGTCGGAACGTATCAAAAGTTGGCAAAACAGTATTCCACGCCCCTATGTCAACAAGGTGAGCGAAATTGCCAAAGAAAGCGATGAAGCCTTGATGTCCTTTGTTAAGGGACAATTTTTGGTGATGATTTTATTAGGGACGGTATATGCGGTGCAGTTACAATTTATTGGCTTAAAGGTCGGTTTGATTATCGGTATGACCGCAGGGATAGCCAGTTTTGTGCCGTATTTGGGCTTTACGATTGGTTTTATTGCGGCGATTATCGCAGGATTTTTTCAGTTTGGACTTGATTGGACAAAAATGTTCATGATTATGGGGGCGTTTATGGTCGGTCAAGCGGTGGAAGGCTATATTTTACAGCCGTTATTATTGGGTGATAAAATCGGCTTGTCGCCACTATGGGTAATGTTTGCGGTGTTGGCAGGGGCAAGCTTGATGGGGATTGTCGGTATGCTGATTGCCTTGCCTGTGGCGGCGGTGTTAAATGTATTGGCTCGCCATGCCTATCAAGCCTATATCCGAAGTGATTATTACAAAGAAAAAACTGAACATAATTTGGTGGATAACCCTTAACCAAATTTTATTCAAAACAAAAAAAATGACTTTTAAGTAAAATATTAAAAGTCGTTTTTTTTGACAAACTTTTTATCAAATGCTGAAATTCAACCACGCCATGAATTAGCTTTTTACCAAATGCCAATTTTCAGCTATAATACGCAACCATGACATAACAAAATTTTTAAGGTTTTCCCATGACAAATACCCAACAAAATTCCCCCCTTGAACAAGACGACACTTACCAATCATTGATGAACGACCCTGTAACCGATGAAAACGAAGAAGTTGAAACCGAAACTGCAACCGAAACAGGCGAAAAACACCCACTTGATGATGATATTCGCTCCGCTCGCTTTCGCAAATTACAAAAGAAAATCCGCCGTCAAGTGTCGCACGCCATTCACGACTATAATATGATTGAAGATGGCGACGTGGTGATGGCGTGTATTTCTGGTGGGAAAGATAGTTTTACTTTGCTTGATATGTTGTTGTTTTTAAAGCGAATTGCACCGATTAACTTTGACGTGGTGGCGGTCAATCTTGACCAAAAACAACCGGGTTTCCAGAAGATATTTTGCCAAATTATCTGACCGAACACCAAATTCCCTACTATATTTTGGAAAAAGACACCTATAGTGTCGTCAAAAGTATCGTGCCAGAGGGAAAAACTTACTGTTCAGCGTGTTCTCGCCTGCGTCGTGGCTCATTGTACGGTTTTGCCAAACAAATCGGTGCGACCAAAATTGCGTTAGGTCATCACAGAGATGACATGATGGCGACTTTCTTTTTGAATTTGTTTCATGGCGGTAGCCTAAAATCCATGCCACCAAAATTACTGTCGGACGATGAACAAAACGTGCTAATTCGTCCGCTTGCCTATGTAGAAGAAAAGGACATCATCAAATATGCCAATTACAAAAAATTCCCAATTATCCCTTGTAATCTGTGCGGTAGCCAAGAAAATCTGCAACGTGCGATGATTAACGAAATGTTAAGAGATTGGGATAAACAGTATCCGAACCGCTTAAATTCTATCTTTGGGGCATTGCAAAACGTCGCACCAAGCCAGCTTGCCGACCGTAAATTGTTTGATTTTGAAAATTTGTCACTTAATCGTGATGATAAACAAAGCGTGTTTGAAGGGGAAAATATTCAAGCAGGGCAAATCTCGGAAAGCCTGCAACAAAAAGGTGTGCCAACCGCTCCGCAAGTGCAAACTTTTGACCCAAATAATCCTGAACACGTCAAAAAAGTGGCAAAATTAAACAAAATTCCAACGATTAATCCTGTGATTTGAGATTGGACTTTTGAATAACTTGATAAAATTTGGCGGTGTCAGTTTGCGTAAGTTTAAGAGCATTCAGACCACGCCAAAACGTCCGCTGCCTATCCAAACTTTTCTTTTAAAAATTCTATAAACACTTTGACTTTTAACGATTTTTGCCGAGTTTGCATAAAATAGGCATATAAAGTCGGAAATTTTTGCCAATGTTTTGCCAAATCGGCTGGCATTGGTGATTGAGCCTTCATTGACAATGGCGTGAAAAATAGTGAGATAGCCGTAAATGGAACTGTTAATCGGTTGCATATTTTCTCTTTTTTAATTCAAAAATCGCTCTTTTATTATTAGGTTATACCTAATAGTGAATTAGGTATTCATCATCTTGTTATTATAATGTTTTCTGTTAAAATATGCTTATCTTTTTTAAATATAAAAATTTTATGAAAAACGTTTTAATCATCTCTGGACACCCAGATTTACAAAACTCTATCGCCAATAAAACCATTTTGGACGAAGTGGCAACCGCCTTGCCAAATGCAAAAATCCGCAAATTGGACGAACTTTATCCCAATTTTAACATTGACGTGGCAAACGAACAAGCGGAATTGTTAAATGCTGATGTGATTGTGTGGCAATTTCCGTTGTCGTGGTATTCCATGCCAGCCTTGATGAAAAAATGGCTTGATGATGTTTTTTTGCACGGTTTTTCGCACGGCAGTACGGCAAAATTGGGCGGTAAAAAGTTGATTGTATCCTTTACCACAGGTGCTCCTGCGGTGGCTTATCAGCATGATGCGGTGATGAAACATACGGTTGATGAGTTTTGCTATCAGTTTGAAACCACAGCGATTTTATGCGGTTTGGATTTGCAACCAATTGTTTATACCAATGGCGTGAGTTATTCGGCTCGTCAAACAGCAGAACAAATCGCAGGGCAAAAAGATTTGGCAAAAGAACACGCAAAACGCTTAATTACCGCCATTCAGGCTGCCTGAAAATTTACAAATTATTTGGCTGTATTAAAAATACACTACAATAGCTTGGGTGTAGTATCTCTCTTAGTCTAAATTATTTGGAATATTATGATGAAAACTAAATTACTAAAATTATCTTCTTTGTGTTTAGTTGCTGTGATTGGTTTAAATGGTTGCAGCGCATATGAAAAAGTAAATGATGCTGTGGATAATTTTACTAGCAATCCATTTGCTGCCGCATTGAGTACTGTTACTGGTGGAAAACGCTCATTGCCAGAAGTATTCAAATGGCATTACAAAAATCGCTACTTAATCAAATTAGAAGGGCGCAATATTGCAGAATTGAAAGAACGTGGCGTCTCACCCAAACAAGGCTTAGAAAAAAATAAATATTATTTATATGATGGTGCTTATTCTTGGGGTTTGAAACTGCTTCTTGAAATCTAACCAAATCCATCTTAGAATATCCAAAGAATAGATTAATTAGTATCAACGAAGCATCAAACAACTTGGCGTATCTATCTCAACATTACGCAGATGGGACGAAAGTGGTGTACTTATTGCCCAAAGAACGCCAAGGTGCTAGAAATGACCCTAATACGTGGACACATCATCGCCCTAGACCCAACGAATAAACAAGCAACTTACTTTGCAAAGGCTTGCGGTGTAGCCCGTCTTGCCTATAACTGGGCATTAGATAATTGGCAAAACAATACGAACAAGGCAAACTTAGAAAACAACTAAATAGCATAAAAAGACAACAATTCCCCTTTATGCTCGAAGTAACCAAATGTAGCCCACAACTTGCCATCATGCAACTAG
>CAKMOY010000071.1 GCA_927911235.1 uncultured Moraxella sp. | reverse complement strand
TTATCGGTTTTTTAACGCTGATGGTTTAAAAAATGTCCAATCTAAATGATGGGTTAAATAAATTTTTAAACGATTTTACAATGGCTAAACACTCTTTTAATAAATCTTTGTCCAATGCCGATAGATTGTTTGGATTGACTTTGCGAGTGGATTTATCTGCGGTCGTTAAAGCAACTTCAAGGCGTTTTGCCAAAAAGAAGTCCAACGCTTCTGCGAGATTTTGACTGGTTTTTTCGGGTAAAATCTGACGTTCTGCCAATATTTGTAAGCGTAATTTGGTGTTGGTCGCTGTGATATGATGTTCAAGGCACAAGGCTCGCACCCCATGCACAATCGGAAAAATCCCTGCTTTTTTTAGGTCAATATTGTCGCCTGTGCCACCTGTTGGCGTTGCCACCAGTTGCCATCGGTGTCAAGCTGTAACACAGACTTGGCAAAACGGTTAATAAAATTGCTACTGGCATGATGATGAAATGCTTGGTGATAATGCTCAATGAGTGGCTCAAACAATGCCTTGTCGCCACAGACAAAATGTGCGTCTTGAAAAGTCGCAAGCCACATCATATTTTCGCTTTGACCGCTTGAAAACCAGTGATTGATTTGGCTTTGAAAATCGCCCAGTGGCTTTCGCCATTGTGGATTATTTATCATAATCTTGCCATTGCACAACGGATAGCCCATGTTGGCTAAGGTTTGATTAAACTGTTCGGCAAATTCGCTCAATTTTATTAATATTTGTTCATCAAAAAAATCATCACGCAAAATTAACGCATTGTCTTGGTCGGTACGCATGATTTGTTCACCACGCCCTTCCGACCCCATCACAAACAAACAAGTGTTTTGAAAAATAACACTTGGCACAAGCAATTGCCAAACTTTTGCAAATACTTGCGCATTTAGGCTTTGTACCATACGGCTAATCACATGGGTTTTTGTGCCGTTTTGTTGTTGTCCACGGATAAATTTACCAATGGTTTCAACGACTTGGGCGATATCGTCAAGACTTTGGGCTTGTTCAATCCGAGCGACAATCAAATGAGAATGGTTGGTCAAATAGCTTAACAGTTCAGTCTGTCCCAATACGCCTGTGATTTCGCCAAACGCATTGATAATCGGTAAACGATGAACCCGTTCATGTAGCATTAATAATAAGGCTTCGCTCACATCTTGACTGGCTAAAATGGTGGACAATTGCAAATGACAAAAATCTTTAACCGCAGTCGTATCAAAATCCGCTTGTTGTTCAATGGCATGACAAACATCAGTTTGGGTAAAAATGCCGATTTTGCTAGACGTTTTGGGAATATCAGACGGATTTACGCCTGCTTTTAATAATTTATCAATATCATTTTGACTTAATTCTAATGTTAATTTTACTAAAATATGTTTGGCGTGAACTTGGTTCATTGCGACAACCGCTTGACGTAAGCTGGCATTACCGTCAATAAATTGGGGAGGTTTAATGTGTTGCCCCAATAGGCTAATCGGTTGATGTAACAATTGTTGGCTTTCGCTTTGAGCAAGGCGAGATTGGCGAGTGGCAAGCCGAGCGGACAAATCAGCAAATAACAAATTTTTTAACGTGGTATTTTCTTCAATAATTTGGTTAAAAACATTTTTGTCAAAACGATAAAGTAACGACTGTTGTTGGGTAATAAACTGAACATCGGTGGTTGTGTCATCAAGTGGATTGTCTAGGGCAATTTGGGTGGCAAACCAGTCGCCAACATTGAGATTGGCAACAAATTCTTCACCTTGTAATTGATGAATTTGCCCTTTGATGATGATAAAAAAATCACCGTACCATTGTTTGTCAATCGGTTGCAAACTGTCCAAATATACAATCTGGCTATGGCGTTGCAAGCGTTCACGTTGCTCTTTATCCAGCGTATCAAAAGGTGGTTGGCTTAAAGCAAAAAAATCGGTGGTCATGACATCTCCTTGTCAAAGCAATCAAAAGGCAAAAAACATTTAAAAGCAAGGCTAATCTTCAAAGGTTTGGATTGATTTATTATAAAATGATAATTTTTTTTGGGCAAGGGGGCAAATTTTTCTTTGTCAGTCATTGGCTAAAATGAATCACATTGGGATTGGCAGTATTTTTTAAAACAATGTGAATAATTTTTCAAAAATACCGAATTTTAACAAAATCCCTATAATCAATTTGATTGCCAACAATGTTAAAATATAGGGCAATATGGTTTTTAACCAACTCATTTTGATTTTATGACGAAGTTTTGTACCGACCCACGAGCCAAGCGTCGCCATGACAATCATCATCACAAGCAGTTGCCAATAATCGGCAAACGCAAACCCTACGCTGACATAGACAATCAGTTTGGCAAAATGCACCACCGCCATCATCAACGCCCCAGTGCTAACCACCACATGATTGTCATCATAATGTTTGTTTAAAACCGCAATGTTTAAAGGACCGGGCGTTCCGACAAATACGCCCAAACCTGTCTGAATAAAACCAACGAGCCAAAATTTTTCAAATTTGCGAATCAGTTGGTTAAATTTATCCGACCAAGTAATCAGCAAAATATAAATGCCGATAAACAAAGGCACAAGCTCTAATTGAACAAAGCGAATGAGTATGCCAAACACCACCAAGCCACTGATAGAGCCAAACAAAAACGACCAAAAATGTTCAAGGGCAACATCTTTTCGCCCAAACCATGCACGACTGGCATTACTGACAAATTGGGTAACGCCATGCACAGGGACAACCGCCGCCGCAGGAACGAATAAGGGCATAAGCCCAATCAAAATCATACCACCGCCCACGCCTGTAATGGCGGTTAAGGCGGAAGTGAGTAAATTGGCTAAAGCAAGTAAGATATCATTTATCATAAAATTATAGCACCATCGCCGCAATCCAACCAAAAATTAACAACGGAATATTATAATGAATAAAAGTCGGCACAACACTATCCCAAATATGATTGTGCTGTCCGTCCGTATTTAGGCCCATCGTAGGACCAAGCGTAGAATCAGACGCTGGAGAGCCTGCATCGCCCAACGCCCCAGAAGTCGCAATCAAAGCCACCGTTGCCATCGGTGAAAAGCCCATCGTGATACAAAGTGGCACATAAATAGAAGCAATAATCGGCACGGTAGAAAATGATGAACCAATGCCCATTGTTACCACAAGCCCAATAAACAACATGGCAAACGCTGCCATAGGTTTTGAGCCTGCGAACAAATCGGCACTTGCGGTAACAAGTGGTTCAATCTGTCCTGTGGTCTTCATTACTTCGGCAAAACCTTGTGCAGTAATCATCACAAAACCAATCATTGCCATCATTTTAACGCCTTGGTCAAACACGCCATCAGCGTCTTTCCATTTGACAACGCCTGTCGCCATAAAGGTTAAAAAACCAAACAATGCCCCCAAAATCAACGAACCTGTAAACAATCGCACCCCAAAGGCAATCAAAATCGCCCCAATCGCCACCCAAATATGATAGCTTGGCACAGTCGTGTGCATAGCTTGCCCATTTTTTTCGTTGTCAATGGCAAGGTTTTGATAGTGTCTGGGCTTACGATAACTGATAAACATCGCCACCAGTAAGCCTGTAAGCATACCCAACGCAGGAATCATCATGGTTTGCACGATGGACACATTTTTGACATTCATGCCCGCATCGGTAATATTTTTGATGATAATTTGGTTCAAATAAATATCGCCAAAACCATACGGCAAAAACATATAAGTATTGACCAAACCAAACGTCATAATACACGCCAACAGCCGTCTATCCACTTGCAAACGGTTAAACACCAGTAGCAACGGCGGAATCAACAGCGGAATAAAAGCAATGTGAATCGGAATCAAATTTTGGCTAAAACAACTCATCACTAGTAATGCCAAAAACAGCGTCCATTTGATTTTTTTGGCATTTTTATCGCCATCACTGCTGTTAATACTTTTGACAACCTTGTTAATCAAGGCCTTTGGCATACCTGAATGCGAAATCGCCACCGCAAACGCACCCAATAACGCATACGACAATGCAATTTCTGCCCCACCTGACAAGCCTTTTTGAAAACTGTTTAAAATGCCAGATTTGACCACTTCGCCACCTGCGTCCGTGATATCCGATAAGGGCATACCGCTTAACATTCCGCCCGCGATTGCCCCAATTAACAAACTTAACACTACATGGACACGGGCAAGCGACAGCCCAAGCATGACAACGACCGCCCACAAAACAGGATTTGTTAGCATAAACCACCTTTTATAAAAAATTAACATACTATTTAAAAAAAATAAAGGACGATAGTAACCGTCCTTTATCAATACTTTTTTAAAAATTACGCATCGTATGGGTCTCGCAATACGATAGTTTCGGCACGGTCTGGGCCTGTAGAGATGATATCAATCGGACATTCAATGATTTCTTCAATGCGTTTGATATAGATTTTGGCATTTTCTGGTAAATCATCAAAATTGGTAATGCCAACAGTGCTGGTTTTCCAGCCTTTGACAGTTTCATAAATCGGTTTGACATTTTCATAAAACTCGGCATCGCTTGCGCCATCAAACTCGCTTTCTGGCAATTCATAACCTGTACAAATGTTGATTTCTTCCAAATCATCAAGTACGTCCAGTTTGGTTAAACAAATGCCCGACAATGAATTTAACACCACCGCACGGTGCAAAATCGCCGCATCAAACCAACCGCAACGTCTAGCACGACCTGTAGAAGCCCCGATTTCTTGCCCGACTTTTGCCAAATGTGCCCCAGTTTCATCAAACAATTCCGTTGGAAAAGGGCCTGAACCGACACGTGTGGTATAGGCTTTGGTAATGCCTAACACATAATCAAAATATAGCGGGCCAAGACCTGTACCAGTCGCCACGCCACCTGCGGTCGTGTTTGAGCTAGTAACAAACGGATAAGTACCGTGGTCAACGTCAAGTAGTGTGCCTTGAGCCCCTTCAAACATCAAGTTTTTGCCTTGTTTGCGAAGGGTGTTTAATTCGCCTGTTACATCAGCGACCAAGTCTTTTAACGCATCACGCCATTCATTGGCCAAGGCTAGAGTTTTGTCAAAATCCACCGCTTCCATGCCATAATATTGGGTCAATGCAAAATTGTGATATTCCAAATTGGCTTTTAATTTATCGGCAAAATCTGCACGCAATAGGTCGGCAAAACGCAACGCACGGCGAGCGACCTTGTCTTCATAGGCAGGGCCAATGCCACGCCCAGTTGTACCGATTTTGGCATTGCCACGTTTGATTTCACGAGCTTGGTCTAGGGCAACGTGCTGTGGCATGATAAGCGGACAGTTTGGCGAAATCCGCAAACGCTCACGCACAGGCACGCCAGCATCAATCAATTCTTGCATTTCTTTTAGCAGAGCATCAGGGGCAAGCACCACGCCATTGCCGATATAGCAAGTTACGCCTTCACGCAAAATCCCTGACGGAATCAAGTGCAGCACGGTTTTTTTACCGCCAACCACCAGCGTATGACCTGCATTATGACCGCCTTGATAACGAGCTACCGCACTGGCTTTTTCGGTCAGCAAATCAACGATTTTGCCTTTGCCCTCATCACCCCATTGGCTACCTAAAACCACAACATTCTTTCCCATTGGACACCTCATTTGCCTTTAAAAAAGTAAAGAAAAAACAAGAGCCTGTATTACACAACATTACGCAGTAAAATTTTACAGGTTTTTAATAAATATTTAAAAATTAACAATCAATCGCCACTTGTTGCCATGAATGATTAAGCCATTGTAACTGGTGCGTGGCTTTGGGTTGGTCTTGTTCAGACAATGCCACAACAACCGCAACGCCTTGCTCTCGCAAGTTTTGAATGGTTTGGTTAAGCGATTGATAAGATTGATGATTTTTATCCGCTAACATACTGCTAAACTCAAACGGCACAACCACCAACGATTTTTTGACCGATTCAATATGATTTTGCCAACGGGTCAAATCACAGCTAAAGCCTGTCGCATGGCGAGTTTCGCTCACATATTGATTGACAAAGCGACCGCCACGCACAATCGGCAACGACTCATTTGCCACATACACATTAAACACCACGCCTGTATGATAATGATAACCTTGCACCGCCGATACATCAATGCTAATACCCATCTTTGACGTGGCTAAAAAATCAACCAATTGGGTCAAATCATCAATCGCTTGTTTAATTGTCAAATTTTGCTTGGCATTTGGTGAAAAATTATCGAACAATTGTTGTAAATTATTGGCATATTGCCCCAAAATATAAAAATCGTGGGCATAAGTTTTGATAGCTTCATTGTCAACATTTGCCAAATCTTGACACAAGGCTTGTAATTCTGGCAAGGCTTTGTTGGCATATAAGGTAACGAATTTTTCTTTTAACGCAAGTGGTAAATTGGCAAGCTGACACAAGGTTTCAAAAATTGCCACATGACCGATATCAATATGACAATTGTCAATAATTTTGCCAGTTTTTAACAGATTTAACAGCACGTTTAACAGCTCTAAATCCGCATTTAAGCCACTTTCGCCAAAAATCTCCGCCCCTAACTGCAAGGGAATGCGAGAGCCAAACAAACCCTTTGGTAAGGTATAAACCACATGACCTGTATAACAATAACGCCCAACATTTATGCCAAATTTTTGTGTCATATTGGCATCGATACGGGCAATTTGTGGGGTCATATCGGCACGCACGCCCATCATACGCCCTGTCAATTGGTCAATGATTTTAAAGGTTTGGCGTTTTAAATCTTCGGTGGCGTGTCCGAGCAGACTCTCGGTATATTCAATGAGTGGCGGACTGATTGGCTCATAGCCATGCGTCATCAAAACGTTTAATAACTCATGGCGTAAATTTTCTTGTTTAAAAGCCTCGGTGGGTAATAAATCCATCACACCGTCAGGCAGTAGCCAAGTGTCGGAAGTTTGTGGACTAAGATTGTGGTCAGAAAGGCTAAAAAAATGGCTAAAATTTTGTAAATTTAGGGCATTTGTCGGGCTGTTAGGGGTTGGGTTATTCACAATGGATTCCAAAAGTAAAGAATAAAATTTGAAACTTTTCCTTTTTATTGTAACATAGCAAAATCACATTGGCAAAAGATTATGCGATTTTTTATTTTTTTGTAACTATGACAAATGTGCAAAATTTTGTTAAAATAGTTCTTTTTTTTATTGCGAGGTTTTGGCTATGACAACCCAAAATTCAGATTTCACAAACCGCCAAAACCCACCCAACGACACGCCATCAAACCACACAAATCATCATGCCAATCATGATGAAAATTTGCAAATTGATACTTACAAAATTGACGAAATAGAAACCGTTGTCAAAGATGATGAAGATGACGAATTAGACCTGCATGGTGAAGATAGCTATATTTATGGCGAGGATTACGAAGAGGACGAGGACGGTGAGCCGATAGAAATGGACACCAGCTTGCCACCTGAATACAATCCAGAAGCCGAGCTTGATGACAGCCGTTTTATCGGTCAAAATGAAGTGGCAAATTGCTTTGTGTATTCACGCAAAACAGGCGAAAAAATTGATGAAATTGAGCTTGACGATGTGCGTAGAGAGCTGACCAATAACAATGTGTTTGTTTGGGTTGGACTGCATGACCCCAGTGCCGAAACCATTCACGAAGTGAAAGAAGCCTTTGATTTGCACGAACTTGCCCTAGAAGACGCATTTGCCGAACATCAACGAGCCAAAGTAGAAAGCTACGGCAATGACAGCGTGTTCGTGGTGGTGCGTACCGCAAAATTGACCGATAACAACATTCGTTACGGTACGACCGCCATTTTTATGGGCAAACAATATATTATCACCATTCGCCAAGGGGCTTCGCACAGTTATGAAAGCGTGCGAGATTATTGCCATCGCAGACCAGAACGCTTACGTTTAGGGCCGATTTTTGTGTTGCACGCCATTTTGGACTTTGTGGTGGACAACTATTTGCCGATTACCGAAAAATTGGGGCGTTATTTGCGTGAACAAGAACGTGAAATTTTTTCAGAAAATTTTGACAAACAAACTTTGCGTAATCTGTACGAATTAAAATCGCAACTGGTGCATATGCGTGCGGTGATTTTGCCCGTGCAAGATATTTGTAACTTTTTTATCAATCACAAAAAAAAATGACTTAATGCCCAGTTTTCCAAGCCAAGCAAAACCGTATTTCCGAGATGTTAATGACCATTTGTTAAGAGCATTGGATGCGGTCAACGGTCTAAATGAGATGTTAAGCGTTGCGATGGATACCTATATGGCGGTGGTAACGATGGGACAGAATGAAGTCGTGCGAAAACTGGCAGCTTGGGCGGGTATTTTGGCAGTACCGACAGCGATGGCAGGGATTTATGGCATGAATTTTCAAAACATGCCAGAATTGTCATGGCAATATGGCTATTACGTGCTGTTGGCGGTGATTTTTATGATTTGTGCGACCTTGTATTACCGTTTTAGAAAGGCAGGTTGGTTATAATTGTTTAAAAATTTTAACAAATTATTTTTGCAAAATCACATCGCTTAATAACATCAGTGCAATTAACACAAACACCACACCGCACAAGCGATTTAGCCACATTAGGCGATGTTCTGTTTTGAACAATTCGCTGGGCGTTGGCACAACTTTAACATCATTGGTTGTGAAATCTTGATTGGCATGAATCCACGATTTTACCCCCAAATATGTCAAATATAACGCCCCCAATACTTTGATAATTGTCAATAAAAAGGTGCTTTTTCACTAATAAATCCCAAACCCAACAACGATACCGCAAGCAACAAAAACAAACCAACGCTTAACCCTGCCAAATGTCCATAAAGTTTTTTTAAACCATAATTTAGTCCAAATTGAAATGCCAACAGCATATTTGGACCGGGCGCAGCCGAAATTAACAAAGTGCTGATTAAAAAAAATAAAAAAACTGTCAAAAGTCATCACATTTCATCGCCAAAAAATGACAGTTTTACACATTGTTGGCTTATTTTGGAATGACAAAACGCCAACTTTTGTCAAAAACCGCCGATAAACCAGCAAACACGCCATCATACAGCCCATCGTACTGCCTGTGGCAATCAAAAACATGGTAACAATCTGATAGCGAACGGCTTGCTGTGGGTCTGCCCCCGCCAAAATCTGCCCTGTCATCATACCAGGCAGGCTCACCAATCCCACCACCATCATGCTGTTAATGGTCGGCATTAAACCTTGATGAATGGCACGAATAATCAGCTCACGACACGCTTCAAACGGCGTCGCCGAAAGTGACAACATGGCCTCAATCTGTCCACGCTCTTTGTGCAAACTCTCTACCAACTGGCTCATAGATAGCGACACGCCTGTCAAAGCATTGCCCAAAATCAGCCCCAAAATCGGAATAATCAGTTGCGGACGATACCAAGTGCTATCTTGTAACACCACCACCACACCAAACAACGCCACTGCCCAACCACTCACACCGATGGCAATCAATGTGTCAAATAACAAACCTTTGTACGGTTTTTTTGACACGGTCTTTGGCAGAAAAACACGCTACCAAGGTCATCACAGTTAAAATCGCCAATACTTCGTACCATTGCTCTCGTGCAAAAATCCATGCCAACACCAAGCCAATCAAACTTAACTGCAACACCGTGCGAAAACTGGCGATAACAATCACTTTGATTAAATTTAATTTAAAAAAATATGAAACAATAATTAATAGTATAATCAAACTGCACGCAAGCAATACTTGCCAAATACTTAAAAAAAACCACGCCCAATATTAACATAACAACACCCCATTATCCATCGTCCAATGGCTCGCCCCTTGCTCACGCAATCGCTGTAACTGCATGGGGTCGTGGCTAATCCACAACACACTTCTTGGCATGGTCGTTGGATTACTGTGTTGCCATTTTAACAACAAATTTTCTACCAACACCGCACTGACAGGGTCAAGTGCCGAAGTCGGTTCATCTAACAACAAAAGTTGTGGATTAAGTTGCAAACACCGCAACAGATTGACGATTTGACGTTCGCCACCTGATAATTCTTGGCTATTTTTTTGTAAAAAATCGGCAGGTTTGTTCAGTTGTGTTAAATAATCAAGGTGAAATTTTGGGTTAAATGTTTGATTTTATAAAAATTAAAATGATAGGGCAGGGCTAAATTGTTTTGTACAGTATCATCAATCAGTTCGCTGTGCTGTTGTACAAAACCAATGTGCGACCGCCAAATGCTTGGTGTTAAGTTATCCAAAGTTTGATTTTGCCAAGTGATTGTGCCAGTGGTCGATGCTAATAATGATGAAAATAGCCTAAGCAACAATGACTTACCACTGCCAGATGAGCCTGTCAAAACGATAAACTGATTGGGTAAAATCTGCCCTGTGGTCGGATAAATGGCGGTTTTTTGATTGGGTAAAATAAGGCTTAGGTTGTTAAAGCTGAGCATGAGAAATCATCTATTTTAAAGGTTTATTTTGACATTTTAGTATAATCAAATTTTATAAGCAAAGAAACATCAAAATAAAAAAGCCTTACAACAATCTAAGGCTTTTTTATTATCATTTTAAACGATTATCTTTCCAAAATCGCCACAACGCCTTGTCCACCTGCGGCACAGATGGATACCAACGCACGACCACCGCCTTTTTTGTCTAGCAATTTTGCGGTAGTTGCCAAAATGCGTCCGCCAGTCGCCGCAAATGGGTGTCCTGCCGCCAATGACGAACCGTTTACGTTTAGTTTGCTACGGTCAATTGACCCTAAGGCTTTATCTAATCCTAAACGCTCTTTGCAGAATGTTTCGTCTTCCCACGCTTTTAAGGTGGATAATACTTGGCTGGCAAAAGCTTCATGAATTTCATAAAAATCAAAGTCTTGCAATGTCAAGCCTGCACGAGCCAACATTCTTGGCACAGCATAGGCAGGCGCCATCAATAAACCTTCTTTCACACCGTTTTTGCCAACAAAATCAACGGCGGCAGTTTCTTGGTGGGTGATGTAGGCAAGTGGTGTCAAATTATGAGCTTTTGCCCAGCCTTCGCTTGACAATAGCACGCATGACGCACCGTCTGTCAATGGCGTTGAGTTACCCGCGGTCATGGTTGGGTTGGCATTTTTTTTTGCCAAAGACAGGTTTTAGGCTTGCCAATTTTTCCATAGAAATGTCAGCACGCAAGTTATTATCACGAGTTAAGCCTTTAAACGGCGTGATTAAATCGTCAAAAAATCCTTCATTATAGGCACGAGCCAAATTTTTATGGCTGTTAAATGCCAATTCGTCCTGTTCTTCACGAGTAACTCCCCACTCAAGTGCGGTAATCGCTTGGTGTTCACCCATAGACAAATGTGTGCGTGGCTCGCCATTTTGCGGTGCGTCAATCAAGTCTTTTAGATTAATGCTTAACAAGGCTTGTAGGCGTTGTTTATTGGTTTTGGCGTTGTTTAATTTTAACAAAGCCTTACGCAAGCCATCACCAATGCCAAGCGGTGCGTCAGATGTGGTGTCCACACCGCCAGCAATCGCAGAATCAATTAAGCCTAAGGCGATTTTGTTACTCACCGCAAAGGTGGCTTGTAAGCCTGTACCGCACGCTTGCGAGATGTCATACGCTGGCGTGGTTGGGTGTAGGGCAGTGCCTAGCACACATTCACGAGTTAGATTGATATCACGGCTTAATTTAATCACTGCACCTGCGACTACTTCACCGATACGTTCGCCTTGCAAATCGTAGCGTTCTACCAAGCCGTTTAAACTTGCAGTCAGCATATCAGAGTTGCTTGCATTGGCGTATACACCGTTTGAACGTGCGAATGGAATACGATTTCCGCCCAAAATGGCGACTTTGCGTGGGATTTGTTGGCTCATTATTTTATCCTTATTTGTGTGAAAAATAGTTTGTGTTAAAAATGTGTTGAAATTAATGTAAAACTAAGTTTAACACAAATTTTGAGAAAATTTTTATCAATTACGCCAAAATATAACAAAATTTT
>CAKMOY010000070.1 GCA_927911235.1 uncultured Moraxella sp. | reverse complement strand
TACGAACAATTTAAAATATATTTAAAAAATACTAAACAAAATGGCGTTGGTAAAATTGACAGTTTTCAGATTTTACCTGCCAAAGAATTTCCATTAGAAACCGCAAAAGAAACGTTTCGTGCCAATTTTGCCAGCACGTTTGACAAACTTGGTGCAAGAAAAATTGAACTGTTTAACGATGTGTTAAACGGCATTGCACCGTCTGGGATTGAGTATTATCAGCCGTTGTTTTTTTGATAAAGAAATTTGGCAACAAAATTCTGATTTTTTTGGTTATTTACCAAATAATAGTTTGTTAATTATTGACAATCAAGCGGAAACAGCTTATCAAAATTTTTGGCAACAAGTGCAAAATCGCTATGAAGACAGACGGCATGATGCTAATAAGCCGATTTTACCGCCAACGGATTTGTACCTTGCCGAGCATATTTTTTATGAAAAATTGGCAAATTTTCAACGTATTTTTACCAATGAACAGGCGTTTGACGATAGCAAAAAAGGCGTGATTAATGCCAATACACAAACGCCACCCACGTTAAACATTGACCATAAACTTGCCGAACCGTTGCAAAAACTGATTGATTTTCAACAAAATTTTGCCAAGCCGATTTTAATCGTTGCCGAAACCTCAGGGCGAAGAGAGATTTTAACTGAACTGTTGCAAAAGAAATTTGCCTTGCAAAGTGTGGCGAATTTACAAGGATTTTTGGCGAATTTAGATGAAAATTTGTCCGCTAATCAGTTGGCTTTAACCACCGCACCGATTGAACGTGGCGTGTTATTAGAGCAATTTGCGATTGTGTCAGAAATGCAGTTGTTCGGTCGGCAGGTGTTGCAAACTCGCAGACGCAGACAGAGCGATGTGTCGGATGAGTTTTTGGTAAAATCGGTCAGCGAGATGAATATTGGCGACCCTGTTGTGCATATTGATTTTGGTGTGGGGCGGTATCAAGGCTTGATTACGCTTGAGATTGATAAGCAATTGCAAGAATTTATTCATCTGTTGTATGCTGATGATGCGAGTATTTATGTGCCTGTGGCGAATTTGCAACTCATCAGCCGATACGCAGGGGGCGATACGGCAACCGCACCGCTCCACAGTATCGGCAGTGGCAAATGGGACAAGGCAAAAGCCAAAGCGTTAAGTCAAATTCATGACGTGGCGGCAGAACTTTTGAACGTGCAAGCAAGGCGAGATGCCAAAGTCGGCATTAATTTTGCCATTGACCAAATTCAATACGATTTGTTCGCAAGTCAATTTGCCTATGAAGAAACGCCCGACCAAACGAATGCCATTGAAGCCGTCATTCATGATATGAAACAAAATAAACCGATGGATAGATTGGTGTGTGGCGATGTGGTTTTGGTAAAACCGAAGTCGCCATGCGTGCCGCCTTTATTGCGGTGCAGGCAGGTTATCAAGTGGCGGTACTCGTGCCGACAACGCTGTTGGCAGGGCAACATGAAGATAATTTTATGGATAGGTTTGCTGATTGGGCGATTAATATTGAGAGCCTTTCTCGTTTTGGCACAAAAAAACAACACGACAAAATTTTACAAGATTTAGCCGATGGCAAGGTGGATATTATCATCGGTACGCACCGTATTTTGCAAGATGATGTTAAATTTGCCAAACTTGGCTTGATGATAGTTGATGAAGAACACCGTTTTGGCGTGCGTGATAAAGAGCGGATTAAAGCCATGCAGTCGGACGTGGACGTGCTTTCCATGACGGCAACGCCAATTCCACGCACGCTGAACATGGCGTTATCAGGTATGCGAAATATGTCCATTATCGCCACGCCCCCCGCTAGACGGCTTGCAGTAAAAACATTTGTCATGCAAAAAACCGATAATTTGTTAAAAGAAGCGATTTTGCGTGAATTGTTGCGTGGTGGACAAGTGTTTTTACTGCATAACGATGTGGCAAGCATTGAACGCATGGCGGAAACCATTCGTGAACTTGTGCCAGAATCTCGTGTGGCGGTCGCTCACGGACAGATGAAAGAGCGTGAACTTGAACAAGTCATGCAAGCCTTTTACCACAAAAAACACAACGTCCTAGTGTGTAGCACCATTATTGAAACAGGGATTGACATTCCCAACGCCAACACGATTATTATTAACCGTGCTGATAAATTTGGTTTAGCTCAACTTCACCAATTGCGTGGTCGTGTCGGTCGCAGTCATCACCAAGCCTATTGTTATCTGCTTGTGCCGTCATTAAAAGGCTTGACCACCGATGCCCAAAAACGCCTAGATGCGATTAGCCGAGCCAATACGCTTGGGGCGGGTTTCATGCTTGCAAGTGAAGATTTGGAAATTCGTGGGGCGGGCGAGTTGCTTGGTAAAAATCAAAGTGGTAATATGCAGGCGATTGGCTTTAACCTGTATATGGATATGTTAAACCGTGCGACTAAAGCGATTAAAGCAGGCAAACAGCCAGATTTAAACACGCCTTTGTCTTTGACAAGCGATATTAATTTGCATTTATCAGCGTTAATTCCTGATGATTATTTGGGCGATGTGCATCAACGGTTGTTGTTTTATAAAAAAATTGCCAATGCCGAAGATTACGACAGTTTAATCAGTATTCGTAGCGAAATGCTTGACCGTTTTGGCAGTTTGCCTGATTCTACCAAAAATTTGTTTACTATTCATCAAATTCGCTTAATGGCTGAACCGCTTGCAATTAGCAAGATTGACGGTAATGAACGGCAAGTTACGTTTGAGTTTTCGCCAAATACGCCTGTGGAAGCGATTACGATTATTCAGTTGATTCAGTCCAATCCGAGTAAGTTTAAAATGAATGGGGCAACAGGGATAAAAATGACTGATGAAAAGGCACTTGCCACCACAGAAGGGCGGATTGATGCGGTAAAAAGCTTGCTTGAAAAATTGTCTGAAAAGGCTTAAATAATGGAAAAAGTTAAGTACAAAAAAATTTGTGGTCAAAAAAAAACGGTTACGAGATATTCAAACTTGGGTAGAAAACAACAAAAACCTTGATTTGGATTATCTAACTGAATATCATCGTGATTATGTCAAATTTTGGGTCAATCCATTCTCACGATTAAATTTAACCAATAGTCGCTACATGAAACCTAATGGCATTTATTTTGAAAAAATGGTTTGAAAATGTCAAAAAAACCGCTAAAAAAATTGAATTTCCAAAAGAAAGAAATTATATCAATGATTGTTGCTATGTTGTGCCAAAAGATAATGTTTGGCTTGGAGAAATAAAATGACCCAACAACTACCAAATGGCGAAAAATTAATCGAAGAACCCACATACCCCGAAGACTGGGAATGTTGTGACAATGGCTGTGAAGAAATGTGCGTCTATGAAATCTACCGCACCCAAAAAAAAGCCTATGACGAACAACAAAAACGGTTAAAGTTATTAGACCAAATTGCCAAGCCGATTTAAATCAAACTGCGAGAAAAAACTTCTCTTAATTCAAAACTAGTATGCACCTGTGCAATGCCTTCAATGCGGTTCAAACGATGCAACAAAAATTCTTCATAATGTACCATATCTCGCACCATTGCCTTTATCAGATAATCTTCGCTCCGCCCTGTTACAATGCTACAACTGACGACTTCGGGAAATTCTTTTACCGCATTTTCAAAGTTTTCAAAACGCTCGGCTGTGTGCCTATCCATGCTAATGGCGATAAAAACGGATAGCTGATAACCAAACTTTTGTGGATTGGTTTTGGCAAAATAACCTGTAATAAAACCGTTGTCTTCTAGCTGTTTAACACGTCTGGCACAGGGTGTCGGACTTAAGTTTACCAATTCGGCAAGCTCAAGGTTACTGATTTTAGCATTTTTTTGTAATTCGGCAAGAATTTTTTTTGTCAAGATTGCTAAATTTTGCATAATTTTCCTAGATTTGTTTAAATTCACCAATATTTTACAAAAAATTGGTGAAAAAAGCTATTTTTATAAAAAAATTTAGCAAAAATTAGCGAGTTTTTGTTAAAGAAATTGATTATAATAGTTTTATTATTTTTTTATCATTTTATTTAGGAAAAAATTATGTCAGCTAAAAACATAGCCCAGCCAAAAAACCCTGCATTTGACTATACAAAATACCGTCCATTTGCATTCGCTCCAAAAATTACCAACCGTACTTGGTGCGACAAAACCATTACTAAAGCCCCAATTTGGACTTCGGTGGATTTGCGAGACGGCAATCAAGCCTTGATTGAGCCGATGAGCATTGAGCAAAAAATGCGTTTTTTCAAAAACGTTGGTCGATGTCGGTTTTAAGAAATTGAAATCGGTTTTCCGTCTGCGGCACAAGTTGAGTATGATTTTACTCGTCAGTTGATTGAAGGCGGTCATGTGCCTGATGACGTTACTTTGCAGGTGTTGGTGCAGGCTCGTGAGCATTTGATTCGCCGTACGTTTGAGAGTTTAAAAGGGGCAAGACGTGCGATTGTCCACGTTTATAATTCTACGTCAAAAGTACAACGTGATAAAGTTTATCAAAAAATTATGACGAAATTACCGAAATTGCGGTGCAAGGGGCGACTTTGTTGCGTGATTTTGCAAAAGAATATCCAGAAACCGAGTGGGTGTTTGAGTATTCGCCAGAGAGTTTTCACAGACGGAAACCGACTTTGCCGTTAGCGTGTGTGATGCGGTATGTCAAGTGTGGCGACCAGATTTGGGGCAACAGGTGATTTTTAACTTGCCTTCAACTGTTGAAAGCTCAACGCCGAATGTGTATGCTGACCAAGTGGAATATTTTTGCCAAAACTTGCCAATGCGTAAGCACGTTATCGTCAGCCTACACACGCACAACGACCGTGGCTGTGCGGTGGCGGCGAGTGAGTTAGGTCTAATGGCAGGGGCTGACCGTATTGAAGGGACGTTGTTTGGCAATGGCGAACGCACAGGCAACATGGACATTATGGTCATGGCGATGAATATGTACAGTCAAGGGGTCAATCCAGAGCTTGATTTTAGCAATATGAGCGAAATCGCCCAAGTGGTGAGCGAGTGCAATCAATTGCCAATCCACCCACGCCACCCATATGTTGGCGAGCTTGTGTTTACTGCGTTTAGCGGTTCACACCAAGATGCGATTAAAAAATCGCTTGATTTTAACGAAAAACACAGCGAAGAAACGCAAGGCGTGTGGGACGTGGCGTATTTGCCGATTGACCCTGCACATATCGGACGTGGCTATCAAGACGTGGTGCGGATTAACAGCCAGTCTGGTAAAGGCGGTGTGGCGTATATTTTACAGCGTGATTTTGGTTTTAACTTGCCACGTTGGACGCAGATTGACTTTAGCCGAGTGGTGCAAAATGAAGCGGAAAGCCGTCAAACTGAATTGACTTCGGACGATATTATCACGATTTTTGAAAAAACGTATTTGCAACAAAACACGTTGGCATTACAAAATTATCAGATTAACAATGATGAAAACGAAGTAACGTTTAATGGTAAAATCGTGAAAAACGGCGAAACGCTTGCGATTAATGGCAAAGGCAATGGCGTGTTGTCAGCGTTCGTGGCTGGCGTGAGCGAGCAGTTGGGCAAAAATATCCATGTGATTAATTATGCGGAACACGCCTTGACCCAAAACGATGTGACGAGTACCGATGCCAATGCGGTGAGTTATTTGCAGTTAAATGTTGATGGTGAAATTTATTCTGGTATTGGTACTTGCTCAAGTACGGTGTCGGCGATGTTAAAAGCGACCTTGTCGGCGTTGGCACAGGCAGGTGTTTAACATTTAATAAAACATCATAAAAAACGTGGTAAATTTGCCACGTTTTTTTAATGATGTTTAACCATTTAAACATTGCCATAAATTTGTAAATGATGAGCAAATTTTTT
>CAKMOY010000069.1 GCA_927911235.1 uncultured Moraxella sp. | reverse complement strand
CCATTCAGAATTTAAAACCGAAGCGTTCGTAACGGTGAGTTTAAAACCATCTCATCTGACGATGTTAAAGGCAAATGGGCGATTTTCATGTTTTACCCACATGACTTTACCTTTGTTTGCCCAACTGAATTAGAAGATATGGCAGAGCATTACGAAGAGCTACAAGGCTTAGGTGTTGAAGTGTACGCAGTTTCTACTGACACGCACTTTGTTCACAAAGCTTGGCATGACGCATCACCTGCCATCGGTAAAGTAAAATACCCAATGCTAGGCGATGGCACAGGCGACATCACTCGTGGCTTTAACGTGATGATTGAAGATCAGCACGCAGCACTTCGTGGTACTTTCTTGGTAGACCCAGACGGACTTATCAAAGTGGCTGAAATCCACGACTTGGGTATTGGTCGCTCTGCGAAAGACATGATTCGTAAAGTAAAAGCAGCTCAATACGTGCGTGAAAATGACGGCGAAGTTTGCCCAGCAGCTTGGGAAGCAGGTCAAGAAACCTTAAAACCAAGCCTTGATTTGGTTGGTAAAATTTAAGATTTATCAACTTAATTTAAAAAAAATTAAAGAAAATTAAAGAAAAAAATCCCCAAACGCTAGTTTTGGGGATTTTTTTTGTTATAATGGGTTTTATGTTAGTGTCAACACCATTTTCGTCCCAACCATTTAACCCAAAAAGAGCCGACTGTGAGTATTACGCACCAAACCAATAGCCTACTAAACGCCTTACAAAGCAAACAAATGCCGAGTTATCCGATTTTTTTGTTTGATTTTTTGCAAAAAATTGACTTTGATTTTAGCCAAAAAAGCATTAATCATCTCAATCATTTTTTACAACAGCTTCACAAAAAATCACTCACCACCGAAAAAATTTTAAGTCAACAAGGTGGCGATTCTTTGTTGTTGGCGATGGCGGTTTATTTGGGCGAATGTTTAGCCAAACGCACAGGCGAACAGATTATTTGGTACGATTACGCCCAAGCCACCGCCGAAATTGACAAACAAAATCAATTACATAGCACCCATTTTGAACTGCCAAAACAGTTTGAAAATTCATTACTTGCCAAAATCGGTGAAGTTTATTGTCAGCCCTTGATGATTATTCATCAATCTTTATTGGGAAATAATGTGTTGTTGCCATTTTTAGCCGAAATGCAATACACCATTTTTAACAAAGCCCAAGTCAATATCAATGATGAACCAAACCAAGTCGCCCAAGCCTATTTACATAAAGTCAAAACGGGCAAATTGTTGGACAGCACGATTGGATTTTTTGCCGAATTGCAAACGGTGGATTTTGATTTTAGCCAAAATAGTTTGGAACAAATTGATACTGCTTTGCAAAATATTAAACAAAAATATCAATTTTCGTCCAATATGTATGCCGATTTTATCCAAAATCCAGCCTATCAACATTTTTGTTATTTGTTGGGCTTTTATATTGGCATGACGGCGAGCCGATTGTCCAACATTGCGGTGAAATGGACGGATTTTAAAGCGATGTATGATATGTTGGACGGTGAATTTGACAATTGTTTGGAACACCGTTTTATTTTGTTGATGGAAAATCATTATCGCACGCCAATGTTGGTGATTACCAATCATTTGTTTGATATTGCCCCAAATTTTATCAGATCGGCTGTGGTATTTGCCAATATTTTGCACGAACAAAATGCCAGCGATTTAACCATTTTTGCCGAGCCTTTTGAGCCAAATCATGTTGAACATTTGCCAAAAACATGGCAACAAAGTATCGCCCCTTTGACAAAAATGTTACACGACAAACTTGAGCAAATTGTGCATAAAGATTTATGGTTGCCCACCGTTTTTTATCTGAATAAAGACGCACAGACAGGCAAATTTCAGCCCATTTTTCAAGCCATCAATAACATGAATATTGACCAAGCGATTGATAATCTGTACGAAGACATGGATTTTTATCAAAAATCATCGCCGATTGTGCTGGGCTGTTATCCGATGTTTGCCAACTTGCCGACAGGGCGACAACCTGCCATCACCATAGAAGTGCGACTGTCTGATTTGGCGTTGCAGTTGATTTGGGCGTATCGTATGCCTGACTTTGCGGTGTTGCCGATGGTGAGCAATCAAGCGAACCTAACCGATGATGTCAAAAACTGGGTCAATGCCTTGTGCCAAAATTTGGCAAAGCAAAAAATTGGCGAAGAGCATTTGTCCGATTTTTGGTTAAATAAATTTGACAATCACGCAAGCACACCGCACAACGATAAAAAAAAACGCCAAAATATTGACGATATCACCCTAAACGTGTTGCCAATGGGAGACGACATTGTCAAAATAGACGAACATATCGGCATTGGCGTGAATGTGGTAACACCAAGTTTTGATTATGCCAAACTTAACTGGCAAGGCTTTGATTTGCCAAAATATGTGTTAGACATGAGCGAGCAACAACGCAGTTATTTACAGGCACTTGCCCCCAACCGATTGTTAAATGATGAGCTATTTAGCCAAGCCCACGCCATGATGCATTTGTATCGTTTTGGCAAAGTGGTGTGGGGTGCAGTGGTGTCGGCTGATGAAAAACTGTATCAACCTACCACAGAAGTGATTGATTTTGATAACTTTTTGATTGCCGAAATCGTGTATGACCCCACAGGGCAAACCGATGTTAAAACATTACATCATCTTGCCAACAACTTACAAAAACTTCAAAACCTTGATACCAGCCAACTACCTGCCGACCAAGCCTTTGTCTCTCTGCATTTGCAAGACGGTCGCTCTCGACTGTTTGCTCACCCTTATCCGCCAAGTTTGGCGACAACGCCTTGCGTTATCAGCAGTACATGGGTTTGGCGTAGGCATTTGCCAAACGCCATGCTGTCGGATAGCCTTGTGCCGATTGTCATTGACGCAAAAACCGACAGTCCGCACACAGGGCGAGTGATGGTGTTGCCAAGCCGTTTTTGGCAATTAAAACAAACAGATAACCAAAGTTTTTATCAACATTGGCTTGCCAAATCCTTAAAGGCATTTGGGGAAAATTATGATTTAATGCCAAACATTTTGGCACAAGAACAACAAGGTGATTTTTTTGCCCAAGCCCAATTTGCCAAAGTGCAAGCCCAAATTTATCCAAAATTTAAAATATCTGCCAAAACGACCCATATAGCAACACAAAACCCACAATCCATCAAGACAACGGCACAACCGACTGCACAAAATATTGATAACGTTAATAAAAATGTGTTAAAAAAATGAAGCTAATTTTGTCAAAAATTCTGTGCAAAATCAAGTTGTTACTCCACCAAGCCAAAACCCACCAACCGAAAAACCGACCGCTTTAATCGCAGATTTGCAACAGCAATTATTGGCGGAGCAAGCTCGTTTGCAATCAGAACTGTCTACCACCGACCACGATAAGGAACGCAAACTTTACATCATTGCAGGAGTTGTCCTTGTCGTGGTGATTTTGGCAATCATTTTGGCAAAAGTGATGGGACAATAAATGGTAAATAAATAAAAAGGCTTAATAATCAATTAAGCCTTTTTTATTGCAACAAAAAGAAACCAAGTAAAAGTTGGATTGTAATAACAACCCAACTTAATCATGTATTGAATTACTGTTAGCTATCCAACAAAACTTGAGCTGATGCGATATCAAGCGTCCCTTCATAAATTGCTCGCCCTGTGATAATGCCTTCAAGATACTCACTATACGGCTTTAAATTCTCAATATCTTGCAAATCCGTAACCCCACCCGACGCAATCACAGGAATACCGCTATATTTTGCCAAATTCACCGTTTGTTCCACGTTCACGCCTTGCATCATGCCATCACGGGCGATATCGGTATAAACGATTGACGACACACCTGCATCGGCAAAACGCTTTGCCAAATCCACCGCTTTTACGTCCGTTACATTCGCCCAACCATGTGTCGCCACCATGCCGTCTTTGGCATCAATACCAACAATGATATGTCCTGCAAATTCTTTGCACGCTTCTTCCACAAATTCTGGCTGTTCCACCGCTTTTGTGCCGATGATGATATAGGTCAAACCTGCTTCCAAATAATGACGAATGGTTTCAAGGCTACGCACACCGCCACCCAACTGAATTGGCAAATTTGGGTGGGCTTTGGCAATTGCTGTTACCACATTTTTATGTACAGGCACACCGTCAAACGCACCGTTTAAATCCACCAAATGCAAGCGTCTTGCCCCTTCATGCACCCATCGGCTCGCCATCGCCACAGGGTCATCGCTAAATACAGTGTCGTCTTCCATACGTCCTTGTTTTAGGCGGACGCATTTGCCATCTTTTAGGTCAATCGCTGGAATAATTAGGGTTTTATTGCTCATAAAGATATCCTTTTGGTTAAAGACAATTATTTTATCAAACAATTGTCGGTATTTATACAAAAAATTGGTATTTCTTGTCAAAGAAATGTCATATCTGCTAGAAATTTTGAGTAATTTTACCGTATAATGGCAGGTTAAGTAATATTTTTTTATAAACTGATACAAAATAGAAAAGTTTTTACTTTTGGTATAACGATTTGTTTTTATCAGTAAAAAAATTTATTTTGTGAATTTTATGATTTTATACGATAGTTTATTGTATAAGTTTTTGTTCGTACTTTTCAATACAGAAGATTGCTTATGATTACCATCAAAAAGGGGCTTGATGTTCCCATTAGTGGCTCGCCAAGTAGCAATAGTAGCGACATTAGCCAATTTAGCCCAAAACAGGTCGCTCTGATTGGTTTTGATTATATTGGCATGAAGCCATCTATGCTCGTGCAAGAAGGCGATACGGTTGCCAAAGGGCAAGCCGTTTTTACGGATAAAAAGCGTGAAGGCGTGGTGTTTGCTGCACCTGCGTCTGGGCGTGTGGTGGCGATTAACCGTGGCGAACGCCGTGTGTTTGAAAGCCTTGTCATTGAGGTGGATAACAGTATCCCTGCCAAAACCTTTAACAAATATCAATCAAGCGAGCTTGTTAACTTGTCTCGTGAAACGGTTGTCAGCCAGCTAGTTGAGTCAGGTGAGTGGACGGCGTTTCGCACGCGTCCGTTTAGCCGTACACCAAATATTAGCGATGTGCCATCTGCGATTTTTGTCAATATGATGGATACCAATCCGCTTGCGTTTGACCCTATGCTTATGATTAAAGAAGAGCAACAGGCGTTTAATGACGGTTTGGCGTTGCTTTCTCGTTTGACTGATAAAGTGATGGTTTGTCACGAAGGTTCACAGTCGGTGGATAAGGTCAGCTTGGCAAATGTGAGCTATCACGGCTTTAAAGGGGTACACCCAGCAGGTTTGGCAGGCACGCACATTCATTTTTTACGTCCTGTGGGGCGTGGCGTTACGGTCTGGACGATTGGTTATCAAGACGTGATTGCTTTTGGTAAATTATTTACCTTAGGTGAGTTGTACACCGTGCGTATGTTAAGCCTAGCGGGTCCTGTTGTTAATAATCCACGTTTGGTTGTGACTGACCGTGGGGCGGATTTGGCGGAATTGACCCAAAATGAGTTGGCTCATGGCGATAATCGGGTGATTTCGGGCTCGGTATTGTCAGGTCGCACCGCAACAGGTTCGCTTGGCTTTTTGGGGCGTTTTCATTATCAAGTGTCGGCATTGGCTGAAGGTTATGAACGTCCTGCGATGCACTTTTTTACCTTGGGGAAAAATCGTTTTTCGGTCATGCCGATTTATTTATCACAATTTTTTAAAGGTAAAAAGTTTGCCATGACGACCAGTAATAATGGCTCGGCTCGTGCGATGGTGCCTATTGGTAGCTATGAAAAAGTGATGCCTTTGGATATTTTGCCAACGCAATTATTGCGTGCGTTGATTGTGGAAGATATTTTGACAGCAGAAGAGCTTGGCGTGCTTGAGCTTGATGAAGAGGATTTGGCATTGTGTACTTTTGTTAGCCCTGGCAAATATGAGTTTGGCGATATTTTACGGGATAATTTGACCCGTATTGAGATGGAGGGCTAGACGTTGAAATTTATTCACAATATTTTTGATAAGGCTGAACCGCATTTTACACATGGTGGCAAATATGAAAAATATTTTGCTGTGTATGAAATGTTTGATACCTTTTTTCGCCAACCGAATAACCGTACCTATAGTGCGTCCCATGTGCGTGATGGTATTGATTTAAAACGTATTATGATTACGGTGTGGTTGTGTGCGTTTCCTGCGATGTTTTGGGGAATGTACAACACAGGTCATCAAGCTTTGATGGCGATGGCAAAGACAGGGGCGACTGCGTCTGGCTGGCGTACCATTATTACCGATTTGTTTGGGTATAATGCCGACAGTATTTTGGCGTGTTTTGCTTTTGGTGCAATGCAGTTTTTACCTATTTATATTGTTACCTTTGTGGTGGGGATTTTTTGGGAAACAGTGTTTGCCATTTATCGTAAGCATGAAGTCAATGAAGGCTTTTTTGTTACGTCCATTTTGTTTGCTTTGACTTTGCCACCAAGTATTCCGCTTTGGCAAGTGGCATTGGGAATTAGCTTTGGTGTCGTAGTGGCAAAAGAAGTGTTTGGTGGTACAGGTAAAAACTTCTTAAACCCAGCGTTGGCTGGTCGTGCGTTTTTGTATTTTGCGTATCCTGCGGCAATCTCTGGCGATGCGGTATGGACTGGGGTAGATGGCTATTCTGGTGCGACTCCGCTTGGACAGGCTGCCGTTGGCACGATGAGCAATGCGTTTAACAATGGTTTTGACCAGACTTTAACATGGGCAAATGCGTTTTTGGGTAATATGCAAGGCTCTATCGGTGAAGTGTCTACACTTGCGATTTTAATCGGTGCGGTGGGTTTGCTTTGGACAAAAATTGCGTCTTGGCGAATCATGGCAGGCGTGATGATTGGTATGATTGCGACCAGTTTGTTATTTAATATTTTTGGTAATCAAAATCATGCGTTACAAATGATGCCGTTTTGGTGGCATTTTGTGTTGGGCGGTTTTGCTTTTGGTATGGTATTTATGGCAACTGACCCTGTGTCAGCAGCGATGACCAATGTTGGTCGTTGGTGGTATGGGATTTTGATTGGGTTTATGACGGTGATTATCCGTGTGATTAACCCTGCGTTCCCAGAAGGCATTATGCTTGCGATTTTATTTGCCAACCTATTTGCCCCATTGTTTGACTATTTTGTAACCCAAGCCAATATCAAACGGAGAAAACGTTATGTCCAACAGTAAAGATAGTAATGTTCGTACTTTGACCGTTGCCTTAGTGTTGTGTTTAATCTGTTCGGTCATGGTGTCTGCGGTGGCAGTCGGCTTAAAATCACAACAAGCAGGCAATGTTACTTTAGACCAAAACAAAAACGTCTTGATTGCATCAGGCTTGGCAACTGAAACCACCAGCAAAAGCGAAATTGAAAAATTATCGGCAGATTTTAAGCCGTATATTATCAACACAACGACAGGGCAGTTTGCCACAGCAGAAGAAATTCAAAAAGCCAATATTACCGATATCAATACTTATGATGCGGACGTGGCAGCCAAACGTCCTGGTATGGGAACGCCTGTAGAAAATGACGTGGCTCGTGTCAAAGCTGTACCAATTCTTGCCAAAGTGTTTATCAAAATGGACGCATCTGGCAAACCTGAAATCATCGCCCTACCTGTGCGTGGTTATGGTCTTTGGGGGATTATCTATGGTTATCTTGCCCTTGAAGGCGATATGAACACCGTCAAAGGCGTGAGTTTTTATCAGCATAAAGAAACCGCAGGTCTAGGCTCTCGCATTACCGAACCACAATGGCGAGCACAATGGGAAGGTAAAAAAGCCTATGACGAACAAGGCAACATTACCGTAGGCGTGGTAAAAAATGGCACAGCCAAACCAAACCCAAACTATATTGATGGTGTCAGCGGTGCGACCATTACCAGTAATGGTGTGGGTAAATTTATGCAATTTTGGCTAAGTGATAAAGGCTACAAACCATTTTTAGACAATCTAAAAAATGGTAAAGCTGGCACACCTGCAAATACAGGAGCGTAATCATGGCAGAAAAAGCAACGACTAATGAATTATTAACCAAACCAATCTTTAATAATAACCCAATCGCCTTACAAATTTTGGGTATTTGTTCAGCATTGGCGGTAACAACCAGTATTAAAAATGCCTTGATTATGTGCGTGTGTTTAACCTTAGTTACCGCATTTTCTAGCTTTTTTATCTCAATTATCCGTAATCATATTCCATCGTCCATTCGTATTATTGTACAAATGGTGGTGATTGCGTCTTTGGTAATCGTGGTTGAACAAATCCTAAAAGCGGTAACTTATGATACCGCCAAATCACTGGGCGCGTTTATCGGTCTTATCATTACCAACTGTATCGTGATGGGGCGTGCTGAAGCATATGCCATGAGCAACCCACCGATTCCAAGTTTTATTGATGGGATTGGCAATGGTTTGGGCTATTCTGCGGTATTGATTTTTGTAGCGACCATTCGTGAGTTTTTTGGTAATGGCTCTATTTTGGGTATGCAAATCCTTGAAAAAGTAACCGATGGCGGTTGGTACGTGCCAAATGGCTTGTTATTATTGCCACCATCAGCATTCTTTGTGATTGCATTATTCATTGTGATTATCCGTATGTGGAAAAAAGAACAACAAGAACCTGCTGAATTTGTGATGAAACCACAATCAAAAGCAATGCTTCATGTCGCTCACGACCCACATCGCAGTCATGGCAAATAAGGAGTAAGTTATGGGCGACCATTTGAATATATTTTTAATGTCGGCATTTATCCAAAATATGGCATTGTCCTACTTTTTGGGTATGTGTACCTTTATTGCCATTTCCAAAAAAGTTTCAACAGCGATTGGTCTTGGCGTGGCGGTTGTGGTAGTCATGGCGATTACCGTACCTTTGTCAAACGTGTTGTACCAGTTTTTGTTAAAAGATGGTGCATTGGCGTGGGCAGGTTTTCCAAATACTGATTTGAGCTTTTTGGGTTTGCTGTGCTACATTGCTTTAATTGCCGCTGTGGTGCAAATCATGGAGATGTTTTTGGACAAATTTATGCCAAGTTTGTACAATGCGTTGGGCGTATATTTGCCACTGATTACTGTAAACTGTGCGATTATGGGTGGCGTATTGTTCATGATTGAGCGTGATTACACCATTGCTGAATCTGCCGTGTATGGTTTTGGTTCAGGTTTGGGTTGGGGCGTGGCGATTGTGTTACTGGCTGCCATTCGTGAAAAACTCAAATACTCAGACGTACCTGCACCGCTTCGTGGTCTAGGCATTACCTTTATCACAGTTGGCTTGATGTCGCTTGGCTTTATGTCATTCGGCGGTATCTCATTGGTGTAGCGATTAGGAGAAATTTATGAGCTTAATTTTTGCGGGCATCGTGATGTTTACGCTGATTATCATGAGTTTTGTCGTGGTAATTTTGATGGCTCGTGGCAAACTCGTCAGCACAGGCGATGTTACCATTCACATCAACGATGACCCTGCTAACGATGTTGTTACCCCTGCTGGTGGCAAACTATTACAAACCCTAGCAAGCAAAGGCGTGTTTTTGTCATCTGCCTGTGGTGGTGGTGGTACTTGTGGTCAATGTCGTTGTCAAGTGATTGAAGGCGGTGGCTCAATTTTGCCAACCGAAGAAGGTCATTTTACCCAAGGCGAGATTCGTGATAACTGGCGTTTGGCGTGTCAAGTTGCTGTCAAACAAGACATGAAAGTTGAAATTGACCCGGAATTTTTTGGTGTCAAAAAATGGGAATGTGAAGTCGTTTCTAATGACAACGTGGCAACTTTTATCAAAGAATTGGTGCTAAAAATTCCAGAAGGCGAAGAAGTCAATTTCCGTGCAGGTGGCTACGTTCAGCTAGAAGCCCCACCGCATGAAGTGCATTATAAAGACTTTGCCGTGGATAAACAATATCACGAAGATTGGGATAAATTTAACCTATGGCAATATGTGTCAAAAGTTGATGAACCTGTCATTCGTGCCTACTCAATGGCAAACTACCCAGAAGAAAAAGGCATTATTAAATTTAACATTCGTATCGCAAGCCCACCCCCACGTGGTGGTGAAGGCATTCCACCGGGCAAAATGTCGTCTTGGGTATTTAGCCTAAAACCGGGTGATAAAGTAACCGTGTCAGGTCCTTATGGTGAGTTTTTTGCCAAAGACACCAAAAACGAGATGATTTTTATCGGTGGTGGTGCGGGTATGGCACCGATGCGTTCGCACATTTTTGACCAATTAAAACGCCTAAATTCTGACCGCAAAATCAGCTTTTGGTATGGGGCGAGAAGTAAGCGTGAAATGTTCTATGTGGAAGATTACGACAGCTTGCAAGAAGAGTTTGACAACTTTGAATGGCACGTTGCGTTATCTGACCCAATGCCAGAAGACAATTGGGACGGCTACACAGGCTTTATTCATAACGTGCTTTATGAAGAATACCTAAAAGACCACCCTGCACCAGAAGATTGTGAGTTTTATATGTGTGGACCACCTGTGATGAATGATGCGGTCATCAAAATGCTAAAATCGCTTGGCGTGGAAGATGAAAACATCATGTTAGATAACTTTGGTGGTTAATTTCGGTAGTTAAAATTTAACCAATCAAAAAAAATCCCAATTCAGACGAGTTGGGATTTTTTATTTTGGTGGTTTTTGTAACGTTAAAGCGATTAATGAGCTTTATCCCAATTATCGCCGACACCTACTTCTACCAATAACGGCACAGCAAAATCAATCTGCCAGCCCAATTTTTTTGGCGGTATCGCTAAATACGTTTTGCATGGCGGTTTTGATAAGTTGGCTTATGCTTTCAACTTGGTCTTCGTCCACTTCAAACACCAATTCATCATGCACCTGCAGTAGCATTTTGGCACTTTCTTGACCATTTGGGGTTGTTGGCAATACGTCATTGACCGCAATCATGGCAAGTTTGATAATATCAGCAGCCGAGCCTTGTAACGGTGCATTAATCGCCGCACGTTCAGCTGACTGGCGTACCATCGCATTGCTATTTTGCACATCAGGCGTATAAATTTTTCGCCCCAAAATGGTATCCACATAGCCTTGCTCATGTGCCAGATTGCGAGTGGTCTGCATATAGGCTTTGACAGTCGGATAACGGCTAAAGTACAGATTGATGTAGTCCTGTGCTTGCTCCCTGCTAAAACCTAACTGTTTGGCAAGCCCAAACTGGCTCATACCGTACAATAGCCCAAAGTTAATGGCTTTGGCTTGACGGCGTTCTTCATTGCTCACGTCCGCCAAGTCTTTACCCAAAATTTCGCTTGCGGTGGCTTTGTGAATGTCATGCCCTTCGTTAAACGCACGAATTAACGCAGGGTCTTTGGCAAAATGTGCCATCAATCGCAATTCAATCTGTGAATAATCCGCTGAAATGATTTTTCGCCCTTTTGGTGCAATAAAGGCTTCACGAATCAGCCGTCCTGTATCGGTACGAATTGGAATATTTTGCAAATTTGGGTCGGTGGACGACAGTCGCCCTGTTGATGTCAAAGCCTGATGGTAGCTGGTATGCACACGGTTGTTGTCGTCTGCGACATTGGCAAGTGCGTCCGTATAGGTGCTTTTTAATTTTGCCAAACTGCGGTACTCAAGCACGGTATCCACCAATTCATGCTCAATTTTTGCCAACACTTGTTCGCTTGTGGAATATTGTCCTGTTTTGGTTTTTTTACCGCCTGATAGTTTTAATTTGTCAAATAAAATCTCGCCCAACTGTTTTGGACTGGCAAGGTTAAACACTTCGCCTGCTTGGGCGTGGGCGGTTTTTTCTAATTGTTGAATTTTGCTGTCAAATTCTTGTGATAATTTTGTCAAAAATTGTTTGTCAATTAAAATCCCATCTTTTTCCATTTGATACAAAATTTGGGCGACAGGAATTTCAATATGTTTTAACAAATTGTGTTCGTTTTCGCTTAATTTTTTGGCAAAAAATTCAAATAATTGTAAAGTAATATCAGCATCTTCACACGCATAATGGCTTGCAGTGGCTAAATTGACTTTATCAAAAGTGATTTGCTTTGCCCCTTTGCCCGCCACGTCTTCAAACGAAGTCGTCAAAACGTGCAAATAATGGCGTGCCAAATCGTCCATGTTGTGCCGTGTGGCGACTGTGTTTAACACATAACTTGCGAGCATGGTGTCCATGTGCCAGTTGTGTGGCTGGGCGAGTGCGATATTTTCGTTTGCCAAAATATGGCTGTCGTATTTGAGATGTTGTCCGATTTTGCCAATATTTGGATTTTCCAACAGCGGTTTTAATTGGCGTAATACGTCGGTTTTGTCAAGCTGTGGGCTGATGCGTTGCCCCAATTCGTCCACATGATTGACAGGCACATAAAAGGCTTCGTGGGCGGTTGTGGCAAAGGACAAACCGACAATATTTGCCGTTTGCCAGTTTAAATCGGTGGTTTCAGTATCCACCGCAAAAGTACGGCACGGACTGCAATTTTGCTAATAATTGTTCAAAATCGGCTTGATTGGTAATGGTGTGATATTGTTTTGTTATACTGGATT
>CAKMOY010000068.1 GCA_927911235.1 uncultured Moraxella sp. | reverse complement strand
AACACGTCCAAGATGCAATGGACGATGCAGAGCGACATCATCGCTATCACGCAAAACGATTTTTGAAACAAATCAAAAAAATTAGAAATAGGAAACCGTTCGCCCTGAGCTTGTCGAAGGGTCGGTTTCCACTTCGCTTTGCTACGTCCTGCGAAGCAGTGCTTCTCAGGTTCGACAAGCTCACCACGAACGGAAACTTTGTCTTAATTCTATTTTAATTCACTATATTTTGATAAAATTTTAATTGATAATTCGCAACAATTTTAAACAATTTTTTAAGAATTTAGCAAGTTTTTTTGACAAAGGCGTTGTATAATCTGTTACCCATTTTTAGCCGTTTTGTCAAAACATTTGATAACATTTTTTAAAACCACGTTGGAAAATATATGAATATGTCAAAAAAAGTCAGTCTATCTATTTTGTCGTTGTCCGTGTTGGCAACTTTTACCCAATCGGCGTGTGCCAATCCAAACCCTGCTAACAACTGGAATGCCCAAGGCGATATGTATTTTAACGATGCTGAGCGTGCGAGCCGTAGCGGTGGCGATATGTATCAATATCAACAACAAATGGCAGGCTCAAACCTTGAGATGTATCCAGAATATTGGCAACTCAATCAATATTTATCCAGCCAACAGCCCAATACCATTATTAATTTTGTCAATCGTTATCAAGGCTCGGTGATGGCGGAAAAACTGGTCGCCGATTATGCCGAAGAAAAAGCCCGTCAAGGCGATTATGCATCTGTGCGTGCGGTGGCAAATTATATTACCAATGCCGATGCCAGCGAAGCGTGTGCCATTGCGTTGGGCTTTAGTCAAGGTGGCGACAGTATGCGTGCCTTTGTGGAAAAAAACAAAGTTTGGCTAGATACTACCAAAAAACAGCCAGAATTGTGCCTAAGATTGGCAAGCGAAATGAATAATAATGTGATGATTAGCAACGATGACCGCAGTCAGCGACTGTATCGCATGATTCGCATAGGCAATAACAGCGAGATTGTGCCGTTGGCAAGCCGTTTGGGTGTGGCGTTGGATTATATGCAATTGGCAAATGTGGGCAATAATCCCAACGCATTTTTGGCAAATATCGGCAGTTTGTCGCCAACGCCTGCCAATCGTCTGCTGTATCTGGTCGCTTTAGCCAGAATGACGGACAAATCGGTCAATGAAGCAGGTATGCAGTTGCAGTACGATTTACAGCGTAGTCCGCAGTTTTTTGACGAACGCACAAAACGCTATGCCTATCGTACGCTTGGCGTGGCTCGTATGAATGTCAATACCGATATCGGTTTTAATGTGGAAGCGGTGGATTGGTTCAAAAATAGCCTTGGCGAACCGTTTAATTTTGAAGAAGCCGAAGATTACGCCCAAGCCAGTATTCGCTTTAGCCGTTGGGCAGATTTGGCAAATGCGATTGGGGCGATGGACTACAAAACCCAACAAGAACCCATTTGGCAATATTGGTTAGCAAAAGCCTATAACCACGCAGGCAACGCCCAACAAAAACAACAGGCTCGTCAAATGTTTACCAATTTATCACAAAAAAATGATTATTATGGGCTGTTGTCAAAAGACCAGTTGGGACAACGTTTTAACCAAATGCCAACTGCCAAACAACCGACCAACAGCGACTACAACCGCCTTGCACAAGACCCACATTTTAGCCGTGCCTTTAGCTTGTATAATATGTCAGCCGACCGAGCGTATGCCAACCGTGAATGGAACTGGGCGGTCAGAAAAGCCAGCGAACGTGGTGACAACGCCATGATTTTGGCAGCCGCACAACGTGCCAACGACATGGGCTGGCATGACAGAGCGATTTTTGCGATTGAAACCACTCGCAGTTTGCCAAATGTCGCTTTGGCGTATCCCATGCCTTATCAATCTGCCATCGTCAGCTATAGTCAGCGTTTTGGCATTGACCCTGCGTGGGTGTACGGCATTATCCGCCAAGAAAGCCGTTTTCAAGCCAGTGCCAAATCAGGCGTTGGGGCAGGGGGATTAATGCAAGTTATGCCCAATACCGCCAAAGAAGTCGCTCGCAAACTGGGTGAACCCTACAACGCAAGCAACATCACGCATGGCGATACCAACATTCGTTATGGTACGTTTTATCTTAGCGATATTTTTGGACAACTAAGTAGTAACCCAGCTCTTGCCACCGCAGGCTATAATGCAGGGCAAGTAAGGCTCGCCGTTGGCAACCTGACTTTGGCTCACTGCCTGCCGACCAATATGTTGAATCCATTCCTTATCCAGAAACTCGTGGCTATGTCAAAGCAGTCATGGAAAACACCGCCAACTATGGCGTATTGCTTGGCGAACAACAATCCATTAGCCAACGAATGGGAACGATTTATTCAAAATAACCCATAAAAAGTTAGCAAAACACTTGGCACTTATTTTCATTACAAAATCACTTTATTTTCATGTCAATAAGTGCTAAACTTTTACGCAAAATTTTATCCCCACCTTGTCAAAATCATTTTTTTAACCAAATTATTATTTTGACAAATCTTTCAACTTTAGACAAAAGTTTATTACTTCAAACTAGGAGTTTTTTATGTCAGCATTAAAACAACCAGTCCGTGTTGCCGTTACAGGTGCCGCAGGTCAAATCAGCTACTCACTACTATTTCGTATCGCATCAGGCGACATGCTTGGCAAAGACCAACCTGTTATTTTGCAACTTCTTGAAATCACCCCAGCACTAGAAGCCCTAAAAGGCGTGGTAATGGAGCTTGAAGACTGTGCATTCCCATTATTGGCAGGCGTGGTACAAACTGATGACGCAAATGTTGCATTCAAAGACGCTGATTATGCGTTGTTAGTCGGTGCTCGTCCACGTGGCCCTGGCATGGAGCGTAAAGACCTGCTAGAAGCCAATGCTGCGATTTTCTCTGCTCAAGGCAAAGCATTAAATGACAACGCCAGCAAAAACGTGAAAGTATTGGTAGTTGGTAATCCAGCGAACACCAATGCTTTGATTGCACAACGCAATGCCCCAGACCTAGACCCACGCAACTTCACAGCGATGACTCGCCTAGACCATAACCGTGGTATGGCTCAATTGGCAGAAGAAACCGAAACCACCGTAAACGACATCAAAAAAATGATTATCTGGGGTAACCACTCATCTACCCAATACCCAGATTTGACTTTCACAACCGTAAAAGGCAAACCAGCCCTAGAGCAAGTACAACGTGATTGGTACGAAGGCACTTATATCCCTAATGTACAACAACGTGGTGCAGCCATCATCAAAGCACGTGGTGCATCATCAGCCGCTTCAGCCGCTAACGCTGCGATTGCTCACATTCGTTCATGGGCGTTAGGCACAGACGAAAATGATTGGGTATCAATGGGCGTTTACTCAAATGGCGAATATGGTATCCAAAAAGGCTTAATTTACTCATTCCCATGTACTTGTGCAAATGGCGATTGGAAAATCGTTGAAGGCTTAGATGTTTCATCAGCTTTCTCACAAGAGAAAATGAAAGCGACCGAAACTGAATTGGCAGAAGAGCGTGATGCGGTAAGCCACCTATTGCCAAACTAATGTTTGTAAATGTCGAACATTATCAAAACCCTTTTGTTTCGGCAAAAGGGTTTTTTACATAACTGATATGAACGGTTACACAGTTTATCTATTGTAATGCCAAGATTTTGTTAAAATAAAATCTCAATCCATGCAATGGAGAACAACGATGTTAGGCGAAATTCAATATACCCTAAACGACCTATTCGCACAATTAGGACTAGACAGTACAGATGAAGCAATTCAACAGTTTGTGGTTGATAATCAACTCAACGAAAGCACCAAATTGGTAGATGCACCGTTTTGGACTGACAACCAACGCAAATTTTTAAAAGATGAATATCGTAAAGATGCAGGTTGGGTAGAAGTGATTGATGACTTAAATGCCCGTTTACATAAAGACAATATGGCATAAAACCGAAAATCTAAAAAAAAATACCACCCATTGCGTGGTATTTTTTTTGATGTTTCCTTATGAATTTTTTGCTAAAATACACGCTTTAAAATTTTGATAAAACAAGAGAAAGTTATGCATTGTGATGTTTATAAATTTAGCAAAAAAGATGATTTGTATGTTTATATCGCCCGCCCAAACTATCCTAATGATACTGATGAAATCAAAGATTGGCTTGCTGTTTTGCCAAAAGATTTTCGCAAAGCTATCGGGCGTGAAACTTTTGTTATGCACCTAGACTTAGCGACCACGCCAAAGTTGGCTCGTGTCAATAAGGATGATGTGCTGACAAAACTTGTCGAGCAAGGCTATTTTGTACAAATGCCACCTGAAGATGTGCTGGTGCGACAAGCCCAAATGAATCTAGCAGAAGCACAACAAAATAAATGGCAATAAGCCAAATTTATGGTAAAATAGGCTATTTTTGTAATCATTTAAAAGGCGACCCATGGCACTACCCATCTCACTAGACCAACTTGGCGAAATACTTGGCGAGATTATCGTATGGTGGACGCAACTGGTCAAAGGTATTCCTGCTGAACAACTGCCAACCATTGCATATCTAAGTTTTTCGGCGATTGTTTTATTGCTCTGGATATTGGTCGCACGGATTTTTCCAAGAACGTTGGGCGGATTAAGCTGGATTATTTTGTGTGCGATTTTATTAACGCCGACCACGTCATTAGGTCCTGTGCCAGAAATCGCCCCTGCGAGTATTTCAGTGGCTTATGGTATTTTGTTAAAAGACACAGCCATTATTTTTAATGGGCTTTTGCCTATCATGGTGGTGATTACAGTGGGCTGTATTTTGGGATTTTTTTGGCAAATTGTCAAAATGGGTTTGGAAAAAATGATAAAAAAAGCATAAATAAAAAAA
>CAKMOY010000067.1 GCA_927911235.1 uncultured Moraxella sp. | reverse complement strand
CCTACAAAAACTTACTTTTTAAACACTACCTTTTTTTAAATCTTTTTTTCAAATTTCAAAACAGTATAAAGGCATTGACAAAAAAAAATCCATCATTCACTTTGACAAAAAACAACAAAATATCACAAGTTATGGTAAAATGGCGTGTTAAATTTTTGATGAAAAATCAATCTTGTAAAACTTTTTTGAGAAATTATTATGAAATTAAGCGAAAAATGGCTCAGAGAATGGGTAAATCCAGCCCTAACCGCAGAACAAATCGGCGAACAATTGACAATGGCAGGCTTAGAATTGGACGATTTAACCAAAGTTGCCAAAGATTTTAGTGGCGTGGTAGTAGGCGAGGTTTTGACGTGTGAACAGCACCCCGATGCTGACAAATTAAAAGTAACGACCGTGAATGTCGGCACAAGTGAGAATTTGCAAATCGTCTGTGGTGCACCCAATGTCGCTGTCGGTGTCAAAGTGCCTGTGGCTTTGGTCGGTGCAAAACTGCCACCTGCTGACGGTGATGACAAGCCTTTTGCCATCAAAAAAGGCAAACTGCGTGGTGTAGAGTCTAACGGTATGCTGTGCGGTGGTAGCGAGATTGATTGTGATGATGGCGTGGACGGTTTGTTAATTTTGCCAAGCGATGCCCCAGTCGGCACAGATGTGCGAGATTATCTTGAGCTTGACAATCATGTACTAGATATTTCTATCACGCCAAACCGTGGCGATTGCTTTAGCGTGCGTGGCATTGCTCGTGAAGTGGCGGTGTTAAACGGTTTGCCTTTTGCCTTGCCATTTGACGCTATCAAAAGCCCAGTAGCCACCGACCAAACTCAAGCGGTAAGTGTTAGTACAAGCGACTGCCCACGTTATTACGTCCAAGTCGTCAGCGATTTAGACGGTACAACGCCATCACCTGATTGGCTCAAAAAATCATTGACAGCGCTGGGGGTCAAGCCACGCAATTTGTTGGTTGATGTGACCAATTTTGTGTTGTTTGAACTTGGACAGCCGTTGCACGCTTTTGACAAAGACAAAATTGTCGGCACAATCCAAATCCGCCACGCCAAACAAGGCGAAACTTTGCAACTGTTAAACGAACAAAACATCAGCTTGCAAGGCGATGAATTGGTGATTGCCGATGATGCAGGCGTGATTGCGTTGGCAGGGATTATGGGCGGACTTCGCACGGCGGTGACCGATGACACCAAAAACGTGGTGATTGAAAGTGCCTTTTTTAAACAATTGGCAATTGCGGGCAAAGCACGCCGTTTTGGGCTACACACAGACGCAAGCCAGCGTTTTGAGCGTGGCGTGGATTTTGAATTGCCAAAACTTGCCCTAGACCGTGCGGTCAGCCTATTGGCACAGTTTGGCAATGGCAAAGTCGGTCAAATCACGTTGGTTGAAAACGTGGACGAATTACCAAAACGTAACAGCGTAACCTTGCCATTATCGCAAGTTACCGCTTTGTTAGGTATTGAAATTGATAAGCAAAAAATCATTGATATTTTAAAAAGTCTAAATATTAGCGTTGCGGATAATGGTGATAATCTTATCTGTACGCCACCGAGCCACCGTTTTGATATCAATATTCCTGAAGATTTAGTAGAAGAAATTGCCCGTATTTATGGCTATAATAACATTGAAAACCGTCTGCCAGCCTTTCATAGCAACCTATTTGACAACAAAGCCCAAAACACCTTGCACGATGTCAAAATGGCATTGGTGAATCAAGGCTATTATGAAGCGGTGAGTTTTAGTTTTAGCGATGATAAAATTGAACAATTGTTTAATAGTGAAAATCTGGCAACGCCATTGGCATTGGCAAATCCGATTTCATCAGACCTAGCAGTCATGCGTAGAACTTTGTTATCAAGCCTATTGCCATGCGTGGTTTATAACATTAACCGTCAGCAAAACCGTGTCAGACTGTTTGAAACAGGTTTACGCTTTGACGGTAGCGAGATTGCCAATTTAAAACAAGTGGAAAGCCTTGCCATCGTTGCGGTTGGCGAACAAAATCCAGAGCAACCGTTTAACAAAAATGCCACCGATTTTTATGACCTAAAATCTGCGGTTGAAAGCGTTCTGCCACGTGCGTTATTGGCAAGCCAAGCGGTGCAATACGAGCGTAGCCAACAGCCATTTTTGCACCCAGGGCAAAGTGCTGATGTGATGGTAAATGGGACAACGTTGGGCTGGCTTGGACAGTTGCACCCACAAGTTGCCAAAGCGTTGGATTTACCGACAACGTGGGTCGCCCAGCTTGATTTGCAACCATTAATTGATTTGCACCAAGACCAAACGAATGTTGTTTCACCAAGCAAATTCCCACAAGTTCGCCGAGATATCGCCGTGCTTGCCGACAAAAATATTGACGTGCAAACCTTGAGCAACGCCATCATTAAGCTTTCTGGCGATTTGTTAAAAGATATTTGGTTATTTGATGTGTACCAAGGCGAAAAACTGCCAGCCGACAAGCGTTCTTTGGCGTTTGCATTGGTTTGGCAAGACAATCAAGCCACCCTTGCGGACGATGTGATTAATCAAAAAATGCAAGCCATCATTGATATGCTTGCCAATGATTATCAAGCAACGCTGAGAGATTGATAACGTTAAACAGTTGATATTGTTAATTTATTTGATGAATGGTATTGAGTTTTTAAAAAGATATCTTTTTTTAAAACAAAATACAATTCATCAAAAATAATCAATTTTTCATCAAAATTTACTTGTAACTTTGTTAAAATACTGCTAAAGTAAACACTTGTGCATATAGTTGTTTTATTTAAAGGATAATCACGCAATGAATAACACCACTTTAACCAAATCAGAAATGATTCAATATCTGATGGATAACCAGTCTATGACACGCCAAGAAGGACGGTTGTTTGTTGAAAGTTTTTTGCGGTATTGTCAGACCATTTGGCAAAAGGTCATCAAGTCAAGTTGTCAGGTTTTGGCAATTTTGATATCAAACAAAAAAGCAACGCCCAGGGCGTAATCCAAAGACAGGCGAAGCCATCGCTGTCACTGCTCGCCGTGTCGTTACCTTTAAAGCAGGTCAAAAAATGCGTCGCCGTGTGGAAGAAAATTTGTTTAGCAACTAATCCACTGCTGATAAAAATCTATCAGCCATAAAAAAAAGGAAGTGTGAAACTTCCTTTTTTTGTGGGTAAAATCCAATTATTTTGCCACGCTTGCAGGGGTTGAAGCAACTGACGCAGGGGCAGAAGCAGTCGCTGTCGCTTGATTTTCATTCCAAATCGCAGGATATTTGTAACCAGGGAAAGTTTCATGTGCGTATTTTTTGAACTCGGCTGAGTTGTACGCATTGGTTACGTCTTTCACCCATTTGCTATCTTTATCTTTGGTACGCACGGCAGACCAGTTTACATAGGCAAAACTTGGCTCTTGGAATAATGCTTCGGTCAGTTTAATGCCTGAGCTTGTCGCATAGTTGCCATTGACGACTGCAAAGTCCACATCAGAGCGAGAACGTGGCAGTTGGGCGGCTTCTAATTCTACGATTTTGATATTTTTGGTATTCTCGGCGATATCCGCTTTTGATGCGGTCAATGGGTTGATACCGTCTTTTAGCTTAATCCAGCCCAATTCGTTTAACATCACCAACGCACGAGCAAAGTTACTTGGGTCGTTTGGTGCTGATAGGCTTGAGCCTTCTTTGACTTGGTCAAGTGCGGTTAATTTGCCTGAATAAATGCCAAGTGGGGCAGTAGGTACTTGGAAAACTTCAATCAAATCAAGGTTATGGGTTTTTTTGAAGTCATCAAGATAAGGTTTGTGTTGGAAAATATTGATGTCAATATCGCCACTGGCTAAGGCTTGGTTTGGACGCACATAGTCCGAAAACTCAACCAATTTGACTTTATAGCCTTGTTTTTCAAGTTGTGGTTTGACGCTGTTTTTTACCATATCGCCAAAATCACCCACAGACGTACCAAACACGATTTCAGGTTTATTTGGGTCAATGCCTGTTGCGTCTGCACTGGTCGCTGACGCTGTTTCAACCGTTGTCAAAGCGGTGCTGACTGAGGTTGAGGCTTGGGCTTGTGGTTCGGCTGGTTTTTGTTCAGGTTGGCTACAGCCGACCAAAACCAAACTTGACAAACCGATGGTTGCAAAAATCTGGGTTAAACTGGTGTGAATTTGGGTGTTTTTCATAAATTTTTTTCCAAAATGAAGCGAGTTTAAGAATTTGCCAATTTGTTTAAACGTCAATTTGTTTAAACGTAGCGATTGGCAGATAAAAAAAGTGTCAATACATTAACATAATTGTCATGTTTTTGTTATTAATTTTTGCTATGCTGATATGAAATTTTTTCATATAATCAATAACTTTTTTTAATATTTTTATTTTTTTTTAGAAAAACTCAACGTTTATCCAGTTTTTCTGCCAAAAAGTTACCAATGCCTTGGATAATAATCACGATAAGTACCAACAAAACCACCATAAAAATCATTACATCATTTTGATAACGGTTATAGCCATAGCGGATTGCCAAATCGCCCAAACCGCCACCGCCAATCATACCTGCGGCGGCACTGTACGACAGCAAACTGATGGTTAGCGTGGTGATACTTAAAATCAAACTGGCACGAGATTCTACTAACAAAATTTTGCTAATAATTGTCCAATTGCTTGCCCCCATAGATTGCCCCGCTTCAATGATACCACGAGGCACATCACGCAAATTTTGCTCAACAAGGCGTGCAAAATAAAACAGCCCTGCAAGGCTCAAAGCGACCGAAGCGGCGACAGGCCCGATGGTCGTGCCAGCCAACAAACGTGTCGCAGGGATAATTACAATCATCAAAATCACAAAGGGAAATGCCCGCATGAGATTGGTAACATTGCCCAAAATGCTGTAAAAAAGTTTGTTTTCGGCAAGTTGGTTTTTGCTCGTCATAAATAATGCCACACCAAGTAACGTGCCAAACACCACCGATACAACCGTTGAAATGCCAACCATAATCAGCGTGTCCAAAAACGCTTGCCAAATTTCTTCTCGCATTGCCCAAAGATTGTCGGTTGCAGATTGCCAAGTTAATTCATTTGCCATATTTTTATCCAATTTTTATGCTTTTTTTTATAGATTTTTTTGGTTATTCTTCTTCAATCAATCGCTGTCCGATTTCGGTTTGTGCGTGAATTTCGCCATTTTTAACATCAGCAATTTCAAGCAATCGCCCACCATCAAGCAACGCCACACGGTTACACAAACGGCGAATAACGGACATTTCGTGCGTTACGATGACGATAGTTACGTTGAATTTTTCGTTGATGTCTTTTAGGCAGTTTAATACGCTTTTTGTCGTTGCAGGGTCAAGGGCGGAAGTCGGTTCGTCCGCTAGCATGACGTGTGGGCTAGGGGCTAAGGCTCGTGCGATGCCTGCTCGCTGTTTTTGTCCGCCTGATAGCTGAGCAGGGTAGTGGTTGGCACGATTTGCCAAGTCCACAATCTCAAGGCATTCCATCACTCTTGGCATGATTTTGGCTTTTTCCCAACCTGCGATTTCTAACGCAAAAGCTACATTTTCGGCAACGGTACGGTTTGCCATAAGATTAAATTGTTGAAAAATCATGCCGATATTTTGGCGAGCGTGGCGTAAATCGTGGTTTGACAAAGCGGTCAATTCTTTACCGTCAATGGTAACTTTGCCAGAATCTGGGCGTTCTAGCAGATTGATTAGGCGAAGTAGGGTGGATTTGCCCGCACCTGAATAGCCCATTAAGCCAAAAATCTCGCCTTGTTTGATGTTTAGCGAAGTCGGCTCAACGGCGGTAAACCAGTTGCCGTCTTGGGTTTGGAATGTTTTGGTAACGTTGTCAAGAATAATCATGGTCGTTTTAAAAAGTTTAAAAGAACATAATTTTATCATACCTAAAGAAAAAGGTTATAAAAACTTTGGAAAATATTTATGCAAAGTTATCAATTTTTTTAAAAATGGTTAAAATTTAACCATGTTAAAGATTTGGGCTGACAGGCAAAGTCACCAAAAACCGTGTTTTGCCGTCAAGTGTATCGGTGATAATCGTGCCATGATGGGCGGTTACGATTTGTGCAACCAGCGACAAGCCAAGCCCTGAGCCTTTTTTCTCTTGTTGCAACCGCACAAAAGGCGAAAAAATCTCGGTGCGTTTGTCTTCTGGTATGCCTGTGCCTTGGTCTATCACGGCTAGGCGTATGCGGTGATAAGTGGGCGTGTCGGTCGTGGTTTTGTCCGTTTTTTTGCGAGCAAAAATCGTTGATTTGGTTTTTTGGGTTAGACTGCGTTTGTCGGCTGTGTCTACCAAATTTTCGTTTGTTAAATCTTCATTTGCCAAATGGTTATCGGTCAAATTTTCGCCATGTTGATATATTTCATCATCAACATTTTCAACATCATCATGATGATGATTTTCCAACAAATTATCCTTATCCGTTTCAGGCAAATGAATTTCGTTCCCCAACTCATCAATGGCGTATAACTGCACGGTCACAGGTGGTATGCCGTGTAAATGGGCATTGTCCAAAAGATTTCTGATAAGATGGGTCAAAAGTTTTTCTTGCCCTTGTATATGTACATGAGAACCAATAAAAGTCGCCTGTGGGTAGTGTTGCACTTCGCTATTGACAAGCTCATACAGGTCAATATCCGCCATTTTTTCAATGGCGTGTCCTGCGTCCATACGGCTCACGAGTAAAATACTTTCAACCAAATCATTTAACCCTGTCAAATCACGATTGACCGCTGTCGCTCGGCTGTGAAATTTTTCTTGGGCTTTTTCGTCCAATTGATTGGCAAGCATACCCATCATTTCAATCTGTAGGCGAATGCGAGTAATCGGCGTGCGGATTTCGTGGGACGCATGAGCCAACAAAAGTTTGTTTGCGTTCATCAAGGTTTCAATGCGTTCGGCAGTTTGGTTAAAACCATTTGCCAAAGTTGCGATTTCATCATTGCCAACAGGTGTAACTCGCACGCTAAAATCGCCCGCCCCCAATAGGCTGATTTGTTGGCTTAGCTGATTAATCCGCCATGTCATCGTGCGAGTGATAAACCACAGCATTGCCGACATGATAATGAGCAATAACAATGTACCGCTAATCAAGTTAAACGCAGGGGAAACCGCAGGTTTGCTACTGATTTTGGAATGGTATAGCACCACATAGCCGTGGCTTGCGATTTGGATTTCGGTGGGGCGTTTGGGGTCGTCATGCGGAAAAATTTGCTGATACAAAGTCGGCTTGGGCGGTAGCATATCAGGCAATTTGCGTGGGGTCATAATCGCTTCGCCTGTTGCACCGTCATACAAGCCAAACTGAGCGTCTAGCGACTCGCTATACACATTAAAACTTCGGCGAATGAGTGCTAACAGATAGCGAGCCTCTAGGCTTTGACCATTGTTTTGTGCGTCACGCAACTGTTCTAACACAGGGGATAATTGCTGGGTGACTTGACTGGCAATCACTTGATGGCGAGTGTTGGTTGATGTGTCGTGTACCAAATGGGTCAAAACTACCATCGCCAACGCAAAAATAATCAATGCTAACATGACGCTGGCAAAGAGTTTTATAAAGACGCTATCAAATTTTAACAAGCGATTTTTCATAAACAACGTAAAAAATCTAAAAAATTACACTTGGTCAGTGGCAAATTGATAACCGACACCACGCACGGTAATAATGCGTTTTGGTTGGCGTGGATTGTCTTCAATCAATGCACGCAAACGAGAAATATGCACGTCAATGGCACGGTCAATATTATCACTGCTATCATCATTTGGCATGGCATGCCAAAGCTGTTCACGGCTTAACACCTTGCCAGAATGGGTGGCAAAATAGTGGAGCAATTGGAATTGATGGGTCGTCAAACGCACAGGCTCATCATCAATGGTAACTTCGTGGCTGTCTGGATACACTTTTAGGCGACCAAAGGTCAAATTGTCTTCTTTTTGTTGGTGAGCAGGCAGGTCATGACGGCGTAAAACCGCACGGATACGAGCGAGCAACTCTCGTGGTTCAAATGGTTTGGCGATATAATCATCAGCACCCATCTCAAGCCCTAACACTCGGTCGGTGGTATCGCCTTTTGCCGTAAGCATGACAATCGGCGTGTGCGATAGACGGCTGTCTTTGTGCTGACGCACTTTTTGGCAAACTTGCATACCGTCCATATCAGGCAACATCAAATCCAAGATCATCAAATCCACAGGCTTGGCAGGCGTGTTCAAAATTTCTAAGCCTTGCGTTGCCGTTGGTGCGTGCGAAATGTCATAATAATTCATGCTTAAATATTCGCTAATTAGCTCGGCTAAACTTGGGTCATCTTCTATAATCAGAATATGTTTTGGGCTTTGATTGTCTTCCATTTGATTTACCTATAAAAATTGTTTTACAAAAAATTGTTGTTAGAATTGACATTATACAACTTGTTTAAAAAATATACAAAACCAATGGCAGATTCTTTACAAACCTGCCATAAAAATCACAAAAACGTTGTGATTACATTGCAGGTTTTTGCATTTTTGGTTTTGGCACATCAGCAGGTGGTACATGGCGTTGTGATTCACGTTTTTCCATGCTCTTACCACGTTCACCTTTCATGCCTTTGCCATGAGCTTCGTACATTTGTAACTGTTGTTCCGGGGTCAAAATGCTCATAAACTGCTTTTCAGCCGTTTCGTGCAAGGCTTTTAAACTGTCCATCGTGGCTTGTTTTTGTTGATGTAATGCCAACAAAGTCGCTGTGCTTGCACCTGCTTGTTTTTGTTTGGTGATGTTTGCATCTTGTTGTTTTAGGCTGTCGTGTAGCTGTTTCATTTTGTCGTCATTTTGCTTTCTTAACGTTTCAAGTTGCTGTTTTTGAGCGTCTGTTAAATTTAGTTTGTCAAAATGATGACCGTCTTTGTCACCTTTTTTATCAAATTTTTTGTCAAAATCTTTTTTGAAATGGTGTTTTTGTTCATGTTTTGGCATGGCTTGACTGTCTTTGCCTTGGGTTTGGGCGTTGGTACTGGCACAACCTGTTACTACAAGACCCAAAGACAATAATACACCTGTGAAAAAATGTGTTTTATTTAGCATAGCTAACTCCAAATCGTTGATTAAAAAGTATGTTTAAAAAGTGACATCAAAAATATGTTAAAAATATTCAACATAAAAATATCAAAATCAAGTCATCTTTAAAGATGACTTATTGTAACAAGAAAGTCATGCTTAAATTTTTTTTAAGCTGTAGAATTTTGTAAATAATTATTTCACATTCAACAAAATTAAAGCATTTTTATAACGGTTGTGTAAATTTATTCGCATGATTGCCCTAATTTTTTAACAAAACCACACAATGAACAAATCATAGCTTTTGGCAAATGAATTGTTTATAATGGTCTTTTTTAGCCACTTTTTTTGGAAAAAATATGAAAACATTGAGCAAATTCGCCACCACTGTTGCCATTTTATCTGCTTTGACAGGCTGTGCCTCAACAGGTGGCGTTGACGCAACCACTGCGACCAACACCGCCGTGAATACCATCGGTACAGCGACCAATATCGGCACGGCTGTATTTCAGACGGCAGTGAACCAAAAATGCCAAAGCGAAATCAAATCAAACCAATACTACAAATTGGCAAGCTTTGCCATGACTAGCGAACAACAAACCAAAATCACCGAAAGCGTCTGTGGCTGTGTCAGCAAAAAAGCGCCACAATCTGTTAGCTTGACGGACATGGCAACTGCCGCCATTGATAGCACCGCACGCACACAGGTTGTTACCAAAGCGGTGAGTAATACCTTGCAAGCTTGCGTGAGCGAATTTGTAAAATAATTTTTGTTTTAGCAAAATTTGTTTATTAAAAAAGTCACAAAAAACATTGCCAAAAAATACAAATCAGCGTATAATATGCGACCTTATTGTATTTAAAAGTGCTTTTTGTTTTTTTATTAAAAGTGCTAATTTTTTTAAATTCAATCTCCTTGCTGTTGACATGGGGTCAATGGCTGTTTAATCCGTAAGGAGTCTTTATGAGACATTATGAACTGGTATTATTGGTTCACCCAGACCAAAGCGACCAAGCCGCTGACATGGTTGAGCGTTACATCAAACTTATCAATGAACAAAATGGTGTGGTACATCGTTTTGAAGATTGGGGTCGTCGTCAATTGGCATACCCAATTAACAAAGTACACAAAGCACACTATGTATTGTTAAACATTGAAGTGGCTCAACAAACGCTTGACGAACTAGAAGAGCTATTCCGCTATAACGATGCGATTATTCGTAGTCTTGTTATCCGCCGTGATGAAGCGATTACCGAAGAATCACCATTGGCAAAAAGTGCTGAAGAAAAGCGTGCTCGTAAAGCATCACGCCGTGCAGAAGCCAGCCAAGATGATTATCAATCAGCTGACGAAGAGTCAGATGAAGATGCTGACAACAACGACGAATAATTAAGGAGACTACTCATGGCACGTTTTTACCGCCGTCGTAAATTTTGCCGTTTTACCGCTGAAGGTATCACTCACATTGATTATAAAGATGTAGATTTGCTAAAACAATACATCAGTGAAAGTGGCAAAATCGTACCAAGCCGTATTACTGGTACATCAACAAAAATATCAACGTCAATTGGCAGTTGCGATTAAACAAGCTCGCTATCTTGCGTTGATTCACTACACTGACAGCCAAAAATAATCTAAGGGGTGAGATATGCAAGTTATTTTATTACAACGTATCGCTAACTTAGGTAAACTAGGTGATACAGTAAACGTAAAAGCAGGTTACGGTCGTAACTACCTTGTTCCACAAGGCAAAGCACTACCAGCAACCGAAGCAAACATTCAAAAATTTGAAGCACGCCGTGCAGAACTAGAAAAGCAAGAAGCACAAGAATTGGCAGAAGCCAACGCACGTGCCGAAGCATTGCAAGATGTGAATGTTATCATTCGTGCAAAATCTGGTGATGAAGGCAAACTATTCGGCTCTATCGGTACTCGTGATATTGCTGACGCTTTGACAAAATCTGGCTTGCCAGTTGACCGTTCAGAAGTTAAATTACCTGAAGGTGCATTGCGTAATGTTGGCGAATACAATGTGGATATCCAATTACACCACGATATCATGACCAACATTTTGGTAACGATTTTGGCAGAAGAAAGCAACGCTTAATTGATTTAAGTTTGTTAAACTTTAAAAAAGCCAAACTACAAAAAAGAGATAATTTCGGTTATCTCTTTTTTTATTTTGCAAAAATCAAGGGATTTTATCATTGATTTTTTGATGAATAAAACAGAGATTTTTTAAAAATTTTCATTGGTTTTTGCCTAAAAATTGGGTATAGTTATCTTCCAAAATTGCAGAAGAAATGTATTTGAGAAAACCCATGTCCGAGAATAATCCCACCAATAATAGTGCAAATGATAGCAATAACACAGTAACTACTACCGAAAATCCATCAAAAGATACCAATCAACAAAAGAATAATAATGTTCACATCAATGATTTAACCCAACACAAACCGCATAGCATTGACCTTGAAAAGTCGGTGTTGGCATCGCTCATGACTTTAGAAGAAAGTTTTGACCGTATTTCGGATATTATCAGTTCACAAGATTTTTATGCCAAGCGTCATCAGTTAATTTTTGACGCGATTCGGCATTTGTCCAATGCCAATGAGCCTTATGATGTGGTGATGGTGGTGGATTGGCTTGAATCGCAAAAATTTTTAGACAAAGTGGGCGGCATGGCATATGTGAGCGAGATTTTGTCGCAAAGTCCTGCGACTTTGTTTAATTTGACAGCCTATGCGCAACGTGTGCGTGAGTTTTCTACCTTGCGTCAGATTATCAAGGCGGGCAATGATATGCTGGAAACTGCATACGACCCAAAGGGACGCTCGGTGAGAGAGCTTTTAGATAGGGCTGAAAGTGAGATTTTTGCGATTAATGAGCAGCACAATCGTGGCTCAACTCATAAAGGACCGACACGGTTAGATGGTGTGCTTGCCAATGTGGTGGAGACTGTGCAAGAATTAAAAAGCCGTCCTGATGGGTTAATTGGACTACAAACACCTTTTGAAGAGCTAAATAACAAAACACAAGGTTTGCAAGAAGGCGATTTAATTATCGTGGCAGCACGTCCTTCTATGGGTAAGACCACGTTTGCGATGAATTTGGTGGAAGGGATTTTAGACCATACCGATTTGCCTGTGGTGGTGTTTTCTATGGAAATGCCGTCAGAATCCATCACCATGCGTTTGTTATCGTCTTGTGGGGGTATTCATCAAGGGCATTTGCGATCTGGGCAAATGGACGAACAAGAATGGCAAAATTTAATTAGTACAGTGCTGCGTTTAGAAGAAAAAAAATTGTACATTGATGACAGTACCGCCTTGCCGCCGTCTGAGGTGCGCTCTCGCTGTCGTAGAATTGCCAAAGACCACGATGGCAAACTTGGCATGGTGATGGTGGATTATTGCAATTGATGAAAGTGCCGGGGCTTGATGGCAATCGCGTTGCCGAAATTTCTGAGATTTCTCGCAGTTTAAAGGCATTGGCTCGTGAAATGAAATGCCCTGTGGTCGCCTTATCCCAATTAAACCGAAGTCTTGAAAATCGCCCAAACAAACGACCTATCATGTCCGATTTGCGTGAATCGGGTGCGATTGAACAAGATGCTGATTTAATCATGTTTATTTACCGTGATGAGGTGTATAATGAAAAATCCGACCAAAAAGGCATTGCTGAGGTCATCATTGGCAAGCAGCGTAATGGACCGATTGGCACGATACGTCTAGGCTTTCAGGGGCATTTTACCCGTTTTGTCAATCTGACCCCAGAGATGTACCAAGGCAATGCCTTTAGCGAGGCGAACGAATAACCCCAACCATATTAGATGACATTATGCGAAATACTCACGTTTATATTGACTTATCTGCTCTTAAGCATAACTTACAAATCGCCAAACATCACGCCCCCAACGCCAAAGTTTTAGCAATGGTAAAAGCCAATGCATACGGTCATGGGGCGGTGGAGTGTTTGCCTGCACTCACGTCTGCCGATGCGTTGGCGGTCGCTTGCTTAAAAGAAGCCATTCCTTTGCAACAAGCTGGCTGGCAAAAACCGATTGTGTTAATTGAAGGGGCTTTTAGCCTTGAAGAATGGCAATACACCTGTTCACATGATTTGCAATGTGTTGTTCATCATAAAGAACAGCTTAACTGGGTGTTAAATTATAATCATCAATATAAGAAACCAACCATTTGGCTAAAACTAAACACAGGCATGAACCGTTTGGGCTTTAAAGCCGATGAGATTGTTGATATTGCCAAACAATTAACCGATAAAGGTTACGAGCTGATTTTAATCAGTCATTTTGCCAATGCCGATGTCAAAAATCACCCAAGCAACCTAAATCAAATTGCCATTTTTGACAAGGTTTTGACAACTTTACGCCAACAAGTTAGCTCGAATATTCAAGGCTCATTGTGCAATTCGGCAGGGATTGTCAATTTTACCAATCAGCATTATGACTGGGTGCGAGCAGGCATTATGCTGTACGGTGCGACCCCCATTGCCGAGCAAACGGCAGACGCATTAAACCTAAAAAAACGTCATGCAATTTACCGCAAGTATCATCGCCATTCACGATTTGGCGGTGGGCGACTGTGTCGGCTATGGTAGCCGTTGGCAAGCAAGCAAAGCTTGTCAAATCGGCATTGTTAGCGTTGGTTATGCGGACGGCTATCCACGTGTGGTAAGCGATGACGCTTATGTAATTGCCAATAGCAGACATTTGCCTATTATTGGACGTGTGGCGATGGATATGTTGATGGTGGATATCACAGGTATGGATATTGGCGTTGGCACAACGGTTGAACTGTGGGGCAATCAACTACCGATTGACAAAGTTGCCGAATGGAATGGCACGATTAGTTATGAATTGTTATGCCTTGTTACCAAGCGTCCTGACTGGCATTATCTTGATTAATTGTTAAAACATTTTTAAAAAACTTAACAGGTGTTTTATGTATTTTTTATTATCCCCTGCCAAAAATTTAAATGAAAAATCTGATTTTCCAACCGATTTGGCAAAGCATTTTAGTCAGCCAACCTTAATCAATCAATCTTGCGAACTGATGGCTACTTTAAAACCATTAGAACCGACCGATTTGATGGCACTGATGAAAATTTCGCATGATTTGGCAGAACTTAACGTTCAACGTAATCAAGCGTGGGCGTGGCATGATGATAAACCTTTTGACACAAAACATTCGGCAAAACCTGCCGTTTATTTGTTTGACGGTGATGTTTATATAGGGCTGGACGCTTATCATTTAAATACCAGTCAAATCAATTACTTAAATGAACATCTTGGCATTTTGTCAGGCTTGTACGGTTTATTAAAACCATTAGATTTAATGCTTGCCTATCGTTTGGAAATGGGAACAAAATTAAAAAATCCCAAAGGTAATAATTTGTACCAATTTTGGGGCGACAGCATTACCGATTTAATCAATCAGCGTATGCAAAATGCCAATCATCATACCTTGATTAACCTTGCGTCCAACGAATATTTTAAAGCGGTCAATCCCAAAAAAATCAACGCCGATATCATCACCCCACGTTTTGAAGATGGTAAAAATGGTGTGTATAAAGTGGTGAGTTTTTATGCCAAAAAAGCCCGTGGCTTGATGGTGCGATATGCTTGCCAAAACAATATCACCAATGTGCAAGATTTAAAAAACTTTGATTTAGAAGGCTATTATTTTGTGGCGGATTTATCAGATGAACTAAACTGGGTATTTAGACGAGATAATGATTAACAAATAAAAAATGATGGGCGAATATTTTCCCCATCATTTAATTATTTTAACAAGTTTTTTTAAAATTAATTCATGGTATTGGCTTGTACGATTTCAATCCAATAGCCGTCTGGGTCTTTGATAAAGGCAATATTTTTCATTGAGCCATCTTCTGGGCGTTTTTGAAATACTACGTTATTTTGGTCAAACCATGCCACTGCCTTTGCCAAATCTGGCACAGCAAAACAAATATGTCCAAAACCACGTGGCTCGCTGTTGCCATTGTGATAAGCAAAGTCTGCTTGGTTTTCTGTGCCATAATTGTGGGTCAATTCTAGCACGCCACGCTGACTAAAAGTGTATTCGGCACGTTTTTGTTCATCGCTTGGCAGATTTTTTAGTTCATCATCGCTTAATTTTGCCAAAAAATACAAATCAAACTCGGCATCAGGGTAGCTCTTTTTGTGTAAAAAAGTCATGCCTAACACGTCTTGATAAAACGCCAAAGATTGTTTTGGGTCTTTGACACGAAGCATGGTGTGGTTAAAAGTATAACCATTGGTTTGTGGTGCTGTCATAATCATTCCTAAAGTAAATAGTTAGTATAAAATTTGAAGGCATTTTACCACAAATTGATGATTTTACAGTGTTTCTCCAGTTTGTATTGTGTAATAAATTGTTAAAAATTCAAATTTGAGTAAAGATAAGAAGATTTATTTTTTAAGCCTGTTTTTCAAAATAGTTTTTAAAAATGACTTGACAAAACCAAATCTTTTCCCTTAAAATTCCACCATTGACAAAAATTTATCTACTTTTGTCAATGGTGATTCCACATTTATATAATTTTAAAAGAGTGAAAATTATATAATTCCTGAACTACGACCCTGCGTGCAACCACAATTTTTCTCACAAAAATTGTCGTTTTTTTCTGTGTAAAATTTTTGTGATGATTTAAATTTTCCCAAATTTTGGGCGAATGTAATTCGTATCTAAAATGGTTGATTTAAATTTTCAAAATTTTGCATTTTCATTTTTATTGTTAAAAATCAATAAATTAAGGGTTCGTTATGCAAAAATTTATCTTAATTCGTGGGCATCAAGGCTCTGGCAAAACCACCTTTGCCAAGCAAAAATTGACCGAATTTGCCGAAAAATTCCCCCACGCCACCATCATTCACTTAGAAAATGACCTACTTTTGACCGATGAAAATGGCGTATATCGCTGGTCGGGCGATTTGGTGGACAAGGCTCAACGCCAAAATCTCGCCACCTTTAAAAACGCTTTAAAACAAGGGCAACAAAACCCAAGCCAAGATATTTTGATTGTCAATTCCAACACCAATCAAAAATCGTCCGCTTGTATCCATCTGATTAAAATGGCGAAAAAGTTCGGTTTTGACGTGGAAATTTACCGTTTGCACAACTTTTTTGACAACACTCACAACGTCAAACGGGCGGACGTGCTGACTGCGTATGTTAATTTGAACAACAACAAATTGCATGATGAAATCCACGTCCCCGCCATCAAGCCGATTGACGATGAAACGCAAGCATTCGTGGATAAAATTCACACTTTTAGCCAAGGCAAACTGCCCTTTGATGATGTGCAAAAGACCTTTGTAACCGCAGATTATTTGACCTTTGCTCGCAAAAATTTTGTGAAAAAACAAAGCCGTACTTATCCAGAGTTGTACGTTTTAAAATACGCTCGCAAGGTGTTTTATGAAAATCGTTTTGACAATGCCCTGCTTGAAATGCGTGGGCTGATTTTAGACAATCACAACCGCATTATCGTGCGTCCGTTTAAAAAAAGTGTTTAATTATTCTGAACGAATTGCCAAAAATAGCCCCTATCCGATTGCTATTGCCAATGAACGTTTGGTCAATGCGGTGGTGAAAGTGAACGGCTTTTTGGGCGTGTGTACTTATGTTGATTTGGCTAAAAATCACCCAAGTTTTAACGCCGATTTTGATAAAAAAGTGCTGTATTCCACCACAGGTTCACTGGATAGCAGTTTTGTCGAAATGACCAAAAATCATTGCGAACAATACGAAAACGTGTTTAAACAATTCCCTAACCATACCTTTTTGTTTGAAATCACCGACCCAGAAGATGTGCATATCATCAATGAAAATTTTGGCGAAACCTTAATTGGCGTGATTGATGTGGCAACAGGCGAGCAATTTAGCGAAACACGGCTTGACGAAATTGGCGAAAAATTTGGCTTAAAACGTCCTGAAACGATTAAAAAAATCGCTTTTGGTGAGTTAAAAAATTTGCTTAAAACAGTCAAACACGAAGGTTTTATGGTGTTTGACAGTCAAAGCGGTGAACTATTATTTAAACTCAAATCACCGTTTTATTTGGTGTCAAAATTTTTTGGTCGCAGTCAAGATAAAAATTTGGCAAGTAAACTCAACAAGCAAAACGTAGACGAAGAATATTATCCGCTGGTGGATTATATCAAGGTGAATAAAGAGGCGTTTAATGCGTTGGATGAGCTTGGCAAAATCACCTTTGTGCAACAGTTTTTGGAAAAATTGGACTGATGAATAAAGTTTATCAAAGTTTAAAATCAATTATTGACGAATGTTATCGAGCGTTTGAGAAATATCCTACTCCCAAGCCACCGCTTAACATTTGTTATGAATGTTGCGTTAGTCCAAAAATCGCCAACGATTTGGTTACTTTGTCGTTAAAAGAATTAACCCAAAAACAATTGTATGAATATAACACATCTGCCAAAAATTCAGAAGAAAATCCAAATGAAATCAAATATTTTTTACCAAGAATGATTGAATTATTTGTACAAGGCGAAGAGCTTTATCATTCAACCGAGTTAAATTTTGTGCGTGTTGAAAACTGTGCAAAAGACAGTTTTTCACCAAAGGAACTCGCTGTTTGGCAAAAATTTGCTGATGCCTATTTGGACGAAATACTTAAGGTCTATTGTTGGGAAACTGAAGCTGTTTTTAGCCAATATATTGATATTTTGACGACTTTATTGATATTTCATAAGGCTCATATTGATATTCAGCCTTTTTTACAGCGTTGGCGAGATACCGAAACGCCACAAGCGATTATCCATTATATTGATTCAACGTATTCATGGTGGTGTCATGGTTTTACTAGTAATTTTGCTCATGACAAACCAACTTATGAAGAGATTGTGACAAATTGGTTGTTTGATAAAGATAATCGAGATTATTTTATCGAACAAATTTTAAATCTCGATAGCGGTATTACGCAACAATATTGCAAGAGTAATGAAATTTACACGGATATCGAGCATTTATTTGATTTGATAACATACAATTTAAAAGATTAAAGAGATATTAAAACAATGGGTAAGATTTTTTTCACATCAGATTTGCATTTTTCGCACCGAAATATTGCAAAATTCTGTCCCCACACACGCCCACAACCCACCGCAAACGGCGACATCGATACACTCGATAGCTATATGATTGAGCTGTGGAATGACACGGTGGGCGTGGACGATGAGGTGTATAATTTGGGTGATTTGACTTTTTCGCACAATTTGCGTGAGATTTTTGATGTATTAAAACAGCTTAACGGTCGTCATCATCTGATTTTTGGCAATCATGATGATATTGTGCAAAATAACCTTGAGAAATTTTTAACCACCCAAAAGCAAGACGGCAATCCTGTGTTAAGTTCGGCTCAAAGTTATTTGAAGTTGCAATTAAAAGAACAGGCTAAGACATTGATTTTATTTCATTATCCGATTGCCGAATGGGACGGTTGCCACAAGGGTTATTATCATCTGCATGGGCATATTCACGACCGTATGGCGGATATTGATGGACGGATTTTGAATGTGGGTTTTGATTTGCATGGCAGATTTTTAACGCTTGATGATGTGGTTGGCTATTTGGACGATTTGCCAAAACTTGACCATTTTAGCGATGATACGCCGTTAAATGGGCTTGATGTTCCCAAAATTTTGGCAACAAGCCCAACCTTTAGCCAAGCCAAAAATGATGACAATTGTCAGCAATTATTAAAGAATGTTGAGCTATTGATTCGCCAACGTTTACAAAGCAATCAAGCGGTTTGACAATCAGCTTTGCACTTTTTTCATACACGCCAAATATCGCTGATTGACGTTATCGGCATACCATTTGGTGTTATAATCTTTGCTCAGCTTTGCCCCAGAGATGACCACCTGTGGCATCATCGCTGTGATGGGGGCTTTATTGGTCTTCATCTTATAAAGACTGCCAATCGTGCGATACAACTCGGTTTCGCCAAATTTTTGGCTTTTTTCTTTGCTTAAATCACTGCGGATTTGGCGTGGCGTTAATTGCAAAAACCCTTGAGCCGTCATCGCTTGCAACGCTTTTTCGCTTTGGCTTAAATTATCGCTCACCGTGTTGCCACTTTTATAAATTAACAAATCGCCATCAAAATCAATTTTTTGCCCGCTTAATTCAGCAAGCATTTTTTGAAAGCCCGCATTGCGACTGGAATACATGCCAGAATTATAATCGGCAAAGCGATAAATCGGCTTTGGATAATCCGTCTGATACCGCATCAGCCTATGAATACCATAATACAGCCCACCGTACTGCGTGTACAAATCTCGGCGAAGCTCTTCGTTATTGCCATTGTTTCGGCGGTTGTCTTTGGCATAATTGATATGCACCTGCATACTGCCAAGCGTGGTAATGGGGTCAAGTTTTTCGGCAATATCGCCACCGATAAGTTTGGTAACATTGGTGATTTTACTGGCATAATATTTTTGGCTAAAATGAGCAAACATTTGCTGATAAACTTTGTCCAACTGTTGCTCGGTTTTTACTGCCAAAATTTGTTTTTCAAAACTATTCTCAACGGTCGGTTCATTTTTGAGCATTTTACGAAAAAAAGGGGCAAGTGTTTTGCCTAATTTTTCTTCTAATTCGCTGTTTAAAGCGTTTAGACTGGTTTTGCCAAGATTGGCGACAGGTGGGTCGGCTTGAAAGTTGGACTCTTGGTCAATCACGGCAATGGTGGTACAGATATTTTGGGGCGTGCGTTCAATTTTTAGTGTGTTAAAAATGTCGTGAATATCGGTCGCCCAAGCGGTTTTTTGTTGGTTACGGTTTGGCATGGCATGGCTGATTTGTTCAATAGATAAACTATTGTCCGTCATTGGTGTGCCGATAAGGGCTTTGATTTGGTCGCAACCTGTCAATAAAAAACTGCTTGCCAAACAAAAATTTAGCAAAAAAAAGGGTTGTTTTTTAACAAAAATAAGTGGTAATTTCATCAAAATGACCTATACTAATCAAAACTTGTGCAAGATTATAAATGAAAAATGTTAATTGAATTTTGCTTAATTGCGGTTTTTTATCATTAGGCAAAAAAGGAATACTTTAACATAAAAAGAACATAAGTGAATGAAAAACAAGGGTTGTATTTAAAAAATTTGACGTTACAATGTTAAAAAATGGGCGTTAAAAAATTTGTTAAAATATTGGCAAAAAATTGGAGAATTGTATGGTAAAAATTCGTGATAGCTTACCGCTAATTAATGGGGTAGATGCCGACCATGATAGTGCAACTATGTTGGCAAATATCACAGGGCAACGCCATTTTAGCCATACTGAGCTTCCTGTGATTTCCGATTCGGCAAGCCAAATTATTGATGAACATATCATTGATACTGATGCGTGGCTGACAGCGATTGCCAAGCGTTGCCACCAAGACAATTTACCAAAACTAAAAAAAGCCTGTGATGTTTTAACCGCTCAAGATTTGCAGTCCCATTCAGCTCGGTCTAATGCTTTTTTGACAGGGATCGGCATGGCGGATATTTTGGCGTATTTGTACCAAGAAGAAGCCACGTTGGTCGCAGGTATGTTATACCGTTCGGCTCGTAAAAAAGTGTTGAGCGAAAACAAATTCGTAGTGAATTTGGCAATGAAGTGGCGGATTTGGTAAACGAAACCTTAAAACTTGGGCGTTTGTCCGATTTGATTGAAAATAACAAACGCTTAGAAGACCATTTTAACAACAACCAAAAAGAGCAATTAACGGGCATTTATAGTATGCTCATTTCCATGACAAATGACGTGCGAGTGGTGTTGATAAAACTTGCCGAGCGTACCTTTGCCATGCGAGAGTTATCATTTGCCACCCCAGAGCGTCAGCAACGTGTGGCACGAGAAGTGATGACGATTTATGCCCCATTGGCTCACCGTTTGGGGATTGCTCAATTAAAATGGGAATTGGAAGATTTATCATTTCGTTACCTTGCACCAGAGCGTTATAAAGAAATTGCCAAATTGCTCAACGAAAAACGCAGTGAGCGTGAAAGCTATATTGAGCGTGTCGCAGGGCAGTTACGCCAAGCCTTAGCTGAGCATGGTATTCAAGGCGAAATCTCTGGGCGTGTGAAACACATTTATTCCATTTATCGCAAAATGAAGCTCAAATCGCTGTCATTTGACCAACTGTATGACATTCGGGCGTTGCGGGTATTGGTGAATACCAATGCCGAATGTTATCACGTCATGGGCTTGGTACATGGACTATGGCGACACATTCCAGACCAATTTGACGATTATATTACCAACCCAAAAGCCAACGGTTATCGCTCACTCCACACCGCTGTAATTGCCGAAAACAAATCACTAGAAGTACAAATTCGTACCTTTGAAATGCACTACGAAGCCGAGCTTGGTATGTGTGCCCATGTCAATTATAAAGAAGGCACAAAAAGCAAAAAAGACGATTATTTGACCCAAAAAATCAGCTCACTGCGTCAAATTTTGTTAAACCAAGACAATCCAGCCGCCGACAGCGTCAAAAATGACCCGTTAAAAACCGTTTTAAACCAACAAAAACAAAAAGACGATGACGATGAAAACGACTTGGACTTTAGCGAGTTTGAGCGGATTTATGTCTTTAGCAAAGACGGTGATATCATTGAATTGCCAAAAGGGGCGACCGTGCTGGATTTTGCTTATTATGTGCATACCCAAGTCGGCAATCGGGCTCAAGCCGCTCGTGTCAATCAGCGTTATGTACCGCTCACTTATCAACTCAAAACAGGTGAACAAGTTGAAATCATCACCAAACAATCTCGTGAACCAAACCGTGATTGGCTGGTTGCATCATTGGGTTATATCAATACCAGTCGGGCAAGGGGCAAGTTGCGTCAATGGTTTAATAAACAAGACCGTGACAAAAATATTGAAACAGGTAAACACATTTTAACCAAAGAATTGTCAAGGATTGCCGTTCACCCAAATAGCATTGATTTAAACGATTATATCAAGTTTTTTAATGCCAAAAATGCGGACGATATTTTGGTCGGTTTGGTCAATGGCAATGTAGAATTGCACGATTTGACAGGGTATATCAGCCGTCATCTTGACCTTGAGCCTGACGTGGTGGAAACCGAGCTTGTGCCAAGCGTTCACCCAAAAGCCACAGGCAAACTGGACGCTTATAAGATAGAAGTGGACGGACTGGACAATATTGATATTAAACTTGCGGGCTGTTGCCACCCTGTGCAGGGTGAGCCGATTGCAGGCTTTATCACCCAATCTAACGGCGTGAGCATTCACCATGTGGACTGTGCCGAGTACGAACGGCTTATCCAAAAAGAGCCAGAGCGTGCGATTAGTGCGGTGTGGTATGGCAACAAAGGCAAATCGCAACTGGTACAAATTTATTTGGAAGCGTATGATAGACGTGGTTTGTTAAGGGATTTGACCCGAATCATGGACCAAGAAAATGCCAACATTCGTAGGGTTGATACGTTAAGCGATGTTGATGATATTGCTCGTTTAAATTTTAGCGTGGAAGTAACAGGCTTAAGCCAGTTATCCAAACTGCTTGCCAAATTAGAACAACAGCATGGCATTATCTTGGCAAGACGAGTTGTATCAGGGAATAGTGCTGTTTAGGATTGTAAGGTGATATTTGTGTAGTGATTAAAAGTAGGCGTTAATTTTTGAGATTTAAATTATGACAATCATCACAATAGAACAAAATTTCACAGAAAAAATCATTGGATTAATTCAAAAAAGCAAACAAAACCTTACAGTTACGGTCAATGCTGAACTAACACTTTTGTACTGGCACATTGGCGAGCGAATTGCGAATTATATTTTGCAAGGTGAACGTGCGGATTATGGCAAACAACTTATTCCTAATTTGGCAAAAGTTTTAACCGAGCAATTTGGGAACGGTTGGAATAAAACGCATTTAGGCTATTGTTTGAAACTTTATCAAGAATTTCAAAATATTGAGATTTTCCACGCACTGCGTGGAAAATTGAGTTGGACGTATTTGAATTAACGTTCAACAGCCGAAATAATTTTTACTTGACCGTTATATTTTGATTTAACTTGCTCTTTTGCTTGGCTTGCACTGCTCGCATTGATGGTCATATGAAACACAGTATTTGAGCCTGTTTTTTGATATTTAACCGTGTAAGTTGCCATGATTTTTCCTTGATTTTGAAAAAGAAAAATTAGAACTGATTATCCAACACAAAAACGAATTACTTGCCCAAAAAGATAAAGAAATCACCTTGTTACGCCAATTATTACAAACAAAAAACCCAACCGAACCATAAACTCACCCTTATTCAAAACGATTTTTTGGAATCACAATGCCAGAATTACCCGAAGTCCAAACCACTGCTACCAGCTTAACGCCCTTACTCAACAAAACCGTTACCCAAGTACAAATTTTTCAACCCAAATTACGTTGGCAAATGCCAGACGATTTGCCCGACTTAATCGGCAGTCAGCTACAATCTGTAGAACGCCGAGCCAAATATTTAATTTTGACTTTTATTAACAATAATATTCAAAAAAAATTGCTAATACACTTGGGTATGTCAGGCAGTTTGCAACAGCACCCACACGGCTTTGCCAAACGCAAACACGACCATCTGATTTTTAGCTTTGAACAAAATGCGGTGCAACTGCATTACCACGACCCACGCCGATTTGGGGCGGTGCTGTGGCTTGATGATTATGCCGACAAACTGCTTCATCATCTAGGCGTTGAGCCGTTGTCGGACGATTTTCATGCCGATTATCTTTATGCAACTATTCACGACCGTAAACAACCCATTCACCGTCCCATCAAATCGGTGATTATGGAACAACAAATTGTCGTGGGTGTGGGCAATATTTATGCGACCGAAAGTCTGTTTTTGAGTAACATTCACCCTTTGACCCCTGCCAATCTTTTGAGTAAACAACAGTTGGCAACTTTGGTCGGGCATATTTGCACCATTTTGGCAAACGCCATCACCCAAGGCGGTACGACCTTAAAAGACTTTACCGTTGGGGCAGGTAAGACGGGCTATTTTCAGCAAACTTTACTGGTTTATGGACATAAAGGCGAGCCGTGTCCTGTGTGCCAAACGCCGATTGAAACTGTCAAAATCGCCCAACGTGCCAGTAATTTTTGTCCAAAATGTCAAATTTTGCCAAAAACTAACCGTTAATCCAAAAAAACGCAAAAAATGTATAATTTTACTTGCTAATTTTGCAAAAAATTGTTGTAATGTAGCAATATTTTTTAAAATTTAATAAACAGTGTTGACAATTTATCGTTCAATAAATAAATTGATAAAAAATCAAATATTCGTAAAATTTTTAACATGGAGGCTTTATGAAGGCTTTACAAAAATTGGCAGTTGCGACTGTTTTGAGCTTAACTGCGGTTAGCCCAAGTTTTGCAGCGATTGAAATTGATGAAGAGAATTTTGGTCCAACTTATGGCTCAATGGTGGCGGATGCGACTGTGGGTAAGCCATTGCAGACTTTGGCAGTTGTCGGCGGTGTGGCTGCTTATGTGGTGAGCTTGCCATTTACCTTGCTGACAGGCGATACCGCACAGGCAAGACGTGTATTGGTTGAAGAGCCTGCACAAGCCTTAGACCGTTGCCTAGGCTGTACGCCAGCACAAGATGCGTATTATAAATCAACGCAAGCTCACGAAAATCAAGTGCGTTTGGTGGTTGATGGTCCTTCGGAAATCTTTATCAATACCGACCAAAATGTGGTGGTAACTCAGCCATAATTGTTTGGTTGCAAAAAGACTGATTTATAAAAAAAGGATACGCTTCGTATCCTTTTTTATTTTTAAATCACCCCCAAATTTTTTAAACCTTGATAAATCCCATCATCTGTAATAGCAGGACAAACAAAGTCTGCTACCACTTTTAAATCAGGGTGAGCATTGCCCATCGCCACACCAAAACCGACCGATTGTAACATCTCAATATCATTTAAGCCATCGCCAAACGCCCAAGCGTCGGTAAAGCTCAAACCCAGTTTTTTTAAGGCGTATTCAATGCCACGAGCTTTTGAGCCATTTTTATCCAAAATATCCACACCACTTAAATGCCAAAGCACTGTTTTTAGGCTATCAGGCAGATGTAACTGAACGGTGCTATTGTCATCATAAAATGCCAAAATCTGATAAATTGGCAAACTTTTGTCAAAATTATTTGGCTCAACCAAAGTGTAAGGAATGCGTAGCGAATTTAACGCATTTTTTAGGGCAAAACTTTCGCTTAATGCAAAGATTTTTTCAGCAGTCATATAAGCATAAGCGATTTTTTCATGTACTAAATAATCGGTAACTTGTTCAATTTGTTCATTTTTTAATGGATAATGCACCAAGGTTTCGCCTTGATAGCGGACATATTGTCCATTAATCGTTACCAATAAATCTATACCAACGGTATTAATTAACTGATAAACGGTAGGTGGAAACACACCCAAACCACGCCCAGTGGCAATCGCGATGACAATGCCCTGTGCTTTTAATTGTTGTAAAGCGGTGATGGTGCTGTCTGGAATACGATTTTGGACTTTGATATATAGGGTGTCGTCAATGTCAAAAAAGATAATTTTGGGTTTTGATTGCATTTTTTTTCTCGTTTGGCAGATTTTTTGATGGGTTTTATCATAACATACTCTTTAAAATTTTGGCGGTAAATAAAATTTTTTAACAAAATATCACAAAAAATTTGGCAAAAAGGGCGAAAAATGCGTAAAATAGGATAATTTTTATTTTGCTGATTAAAAAAGTAGCGACTTATGCCAAATTTACTTGCAAATAATGAACTGATGGCAGCGATTGACTTGGGTTCAAACAGTTTTCACCTTGCGATTGCTCGCCTTGACCATCATGAAGTGCGAAAATTAGCGTCTATGTCCGAAAAAGTGCAACTTGCCGCAGGACTTGACGAAAACAACTATTTGACCGAAGAGGCGATTGAGCGGGGTGTGGCGTGTTTGGCACGTTTTGTTGGCAGGCTTGACACCGTATCACCAGAGCGGTTGCGAGTGGTTGCGACCAATACGTTACGCCAAGCCAAAAATGCCAATGTGTTTATTGAGCGAGCCAATGCGGTATTGCCAAAGCCGATTGAGGTGATTGCAGGACGTGAAGAGGCTCGGTTGATTTATCTAGGCGTGTCGCATACCAATGCCAGTACCGATAAACGTTTGGTCGTGGATATTGGTGGCGGTTCTACCGAATTTATTATTGGCAAAGGTTTTGAGCCAATTTTGACTGAAAGTTTGCAAATGGGCTGTGTGTCGTTTAGAAAACGTTTTTTTGCCAATGGTGAAATTACCGAAAAAGCCTTTGAACAGGCAATTGCGGCGGCTCGTAAAGAAATTATGGTGATTAGCCGAACCTACCAAAAAACAGGTTGGGACAGTGCCACAGGTTCAAGCGGTACGATTAAAGCGGTCAAGCAGATTTTACAAGGGCTTGGTATGACCGATGAACACGAGCAAATCACCTTTAAAGGAGTGAAACATCTCCAAAAACAACTGCTAAAAATGGGGCATATTGATAAAATCAATTTTGCCGATGTTAAAGACACCCGCAAAGCAGTACTACCTGCTGGCGTGGCGGTGTTGCTTGCGATTATGAGCGTGCTAGGCATTGATACGATTGCCTATTCTGATGGGGCATTGCGTGAGGGCGTGATGTATGATATGCTTGGACGTTTTGCCAGTGAAGATGTGCGTGACCGCAGTGTGCAGGCACTTTTGACTCGTTATTCCGTTGATGTTAAACAAGCTCGCCGTGTCGTCAAAACCGCCCAAAATCTGTTTGAACAAGTCCAAAGAACTTTGTCATTAACCGAAGAAGATGGCGATATTTTAAGACGTGGTGCATATTTGCACGAGATTGGTTTGGCGGTGTCGCATAGCGGATATCATCGCCACAGTGCCTATTTGGTGCAGTATTCGGACATTGACGGCTTTTCACAAATTGACAAAAATCGCCTTGCCCACATGCTCCAATATCATCGCCGAAAACTCAAAACAGAAGGCTATGATACGATTAAAAGTATTGCTGGCAATGATTTGGTGTATTTAACCTTAATTTTACGTTTAGCAGTTTTAATTAATCGTAATCGCAGTAAGCAAGAGAATTTAACATTAACGCTGAATATTGCCGGTGATAAAAAATGGCAACTTGGCATTATTGGCAATGGCGATAACATTGATTTGGTTTTGTCGGATTTGGATGAAGAAAGCCAATTTTGGCAAAAGTGGGGATTTGTATTACAAATCAATCCTGTCAAATAATTTAAACAACCATTTTTTTAATTTTTATCAAGAAAACTTTAGCAATACACAAGGAAGAATTATGTCCGTTTGGGAAAAAGTACAACTGGCTCGCCATGCAAAACGTCCGTTATTTATGGATTATGCCAACACACTGTTTACCGAGTTTGATATTTTGCAAGGTGATAGAGCCTTTGCCGATGACAAAGCGATTTTGGGCGGTCTTGCCAAATTTGACGGCAGTCCTGTCATGCTGATTGGGCAACATCGTGGACGTAGTACCCGTGAACGCATTGAACATAATTTTGGCATGGCAAACCCTGAGGGCTACCGCAAAGTGATACGCCTTGTCAAAATGGCGGAGCGTTTTGCTATACCTGTGTTTACCTTTATTGACACGCAAGGGGCGTATCCGGGGGTTGGTGCAGAAGAGCGTGGACAAGCCCAAGCCATTGCCGAGAGTATTGCGACTTTTAGTGCGTTAAAAGTGCCAGTGATTGCGACAGTGATTGGCGAGGGTGGCTCTGGTGGTGCGTTGGCGATTGCGGTGGCTGACCGTGTCAATATGTTGGAAAATAGTATTTATTCGGTGATTTCGCCTGAGGGCTGTGCGTCTATTTTGTGGAAAACAGCGGAAAAAGCCCCACAAGCCAGCGAAGCGTTAAAACTGTCTGCCGAAAACTTACATGAGCTTGGCTTGATTGATATGGTGGTGAAAGAAGGCGATGGCGCTCATATCAAAAGTGATGTGGTGATGAAAAATCTTAAAGCCACACTACAAGAACAGTTAAAACAAATTTCACTATTATCTACCGAAAATCGTTTGCAACAACGTTATGATAAATTTATGGCGTTTAATTCTAGTGTGAGTCTGTGATGGTTGGTTTGCCAAAAGTGTAAATTATGCTTTTGGCAAATTTGCTAATGGATAATATAATTTGTCAGCTTTGCTTTTAAATGCTATAAAACCAAACTTTTGATAAAATGTAACGGCTTGCTGATTTTTTGCTTCCACAATTAACGCATAGCAAGCGATTTCAGCATTGATACAACGTTTTAACGCATCAATCAATAACATTGAACCCAATTTTTTCCCTTGATAATTGGTATCTATTGCCAATCTACCCATTAACACAGCAGGTACAGTTGGATAACGTGGCAGTTTTTTTTTGTAATTCATCAGATAAATCACTTAAATCAAGGCTTGTAGATGACAAGGTGTAA